>NZ_DBMBXK010000005.1:0-187821 GCF_057597765.1 Acidaminococcus sp.
CAGGTTTTCTATAGATATTCCTTGCTTGAAACAATCTTCTGAATCCATAAAATAAATTTTATAGCGGTTAATCAAATCATAATAGGAAATAGTATTCAAAGCATGAATGGCAAAGGCTTCATTTTTGATTATCAAGCCTCTCTCCTTTAGTAATAAAATTTGGTCATGATATGTTAAAAACGGTTTATCATACTTCATTATGTGTCTCCATTATAAATAAAAGGACCCCCTACCCAATTAAGGGTAGTGGGTCCAGTGCCCAGCAAGAAACTGCTGAAAGCTTTTCACTACCCAAATTATAACACGGAATTAGAGAATGTCAAATATCATTCATTAGTTAATATCGCCAAGTCGCCTTTTTTAATAGGAGACGCAGGCGGTAATTCACGGTGTGAAAGTTCATCTTCGTTTACATTCATGGGCCGCAGCAGTCTCATTGTGCGCTCAAATGCAGACAATGGATTAAGGGCATTCTCGGTTTTATAAATTACTTTTCTACAGATAGAAAATTTTTCATAAGGGACATCTATTTCAACAATTTCTTTCACTGCATCCAGTGTGCCATAATCGACACCATCAATGACTACAGGTTTACCCTTCTCAATAATTCGTAGAGTATTGCCTTTTTTTGCACCATCTTTCAATCCAAAATTTATCAGGAGTGAAGATTCGTCAATTACTTCCAATACTTTAAAACTTCTCATTTTCGTTCATCCTTTCATTCCACTTTGTCTCAAAGTGGAACCTGTTGTGGTATTGCTCATTATCAGCGAGCTTTTTCTTTCCCTCAAAACTTTCTCCGCAGCTCCACCACCTTGCCGATGATCCGGATGGGGAGGTCCTGGATTTGCTCCCTGGTATAAAAATGGGGGCTGTACACGCCGACATTGTGCCCGATCAACGTCAGCCCGTCCGGCCCCTCTTTGACTTCCTTCACTGTGGCATCGTTGCCGTTCACCAGCACGATGGCAATTTCTCCGTTCTCCACCTCCGGCTGCTGCCTGACAATGACCACATCACCCTCGTGGAGCGTCGGCTCCATGCTTCGCCCCTTGACCTGCAAGGCGAAATAGGTACCGCTCTTGGCCATCTGGGCGGGGATTTCTTCGTAGTCGATGATGTCGGTGATGGCCTCGATGGGGATGCCCGCCACCACACGGCCCAGCACGGGGATACGGACGCCACGAGGGGCCAGCGTCGGGGTATTTGGGGCTGTAGAGGGAACGGATTTAGAAGTAGGAGGAAAGAGGTCATTGATACTTATTCCTAATGCTGCAGCAATTTTAAAAAGCATGTCTTGTTCGGGTTCATTCTTCCCGCTCTCATAGCTGGAAATAGTATTATGCTTTACACCAATCTTTTCTCCAAGTTCTTTTTGGGTAAAGCCAGATAATTTTCTATAAAATTTGATTTTATCAGCAACGAACTTTTTAACGACATCAGAGCTCATATAAAAGCCTCCTCTTTATAAGATAACTACATGATACATGAAAAAATTGCGGAAATCAAGAAAATAATTTCATAAAATGTGAAGATAACTGTTGACAGAATTCGAAAGTTCATGTATCATGAAGTCATGAAATGGAGGTGATAACGATGCAGGAAAAGCTACTGAGAATTCGGCGAGCACATCTGGAATCTCAAAGTTTCTTAGCAAAGCTGATTGGGGTTGACTTGAGAACCTACCAGAACAAGGAATCTGGAGCTACTCAGTTTAAATCCAATGAAATGTTCCTTATTGCCCGTCATTACGGAATGAAAGTTGATGATATTTTTTCGCCCACAAACTTCATGAAACGTGAAGTTATCGGGTGACAGAAAATGTTGCAGGAGGCTCAACCATGCTAATCCAATTGGCAGACGGAAAGACCATTGAGCCCGGCAAGGGCAGGCGGAACTATTTGGACGCTGACGGCACCCTGTACACCGTGTGGGTGAAATGGATTGGCGGCCAGTGCATCTACCGGCCGCACAAACGGGTAGGCGGCAGTTACCGGGTGGTGCCGGATACCAAGTGGCACCAGACCGAGCAGGCGGCCCAGGCAGAGCTGGACATCTACGCCAGCGTGTACGAGCTGCAGGAGGTCGAAGAGAAGTAGAAAGGAGGTCCGCCATGGAATCGCCGCTGATGAATGTGAAAGAAACGGCAGCGTATCTCCACGTGGGGAAATCCACCGTTTACAAGCTGGAAGCCGATGGGGTGCTGCACCGGGTCAACAGTGCAGGGCGCATCCGGTTTTCCAGGGATGAAGTCGAAAAAACCGTCATGGACAAGGTCCACAACGGTTGGAAAAGCTCCCGGGAAAGGGAGCTGGAGCGGGAAATCGCCCGCAGGGATGCCACCATCCAAAATCTGAAAAGCCTGCTTTACAGGCTGGCTTCTGGGGTCATGGATGGGCTGGGAAAGGAAGGTTTACTTGAACCAGAAAAACGATGAAACCTACCAGCTCCGATATGTGTGCTGGTATGGGCACATCTTCCGCCGCTATGAGGACGCCGTGACAGCCCGGCAGCACAGCCGCTGGCACAGCGACTTTGACCGGATCGTCAAGGTCTGGGGCGGCTGGAAGATCGTGCCGATGGGAAAGGAGTGATGAAAATGGATGCGGAAATGATGGAGAACGTCCGGCAGAACGAAAAGTACTACCGGATGAAAGCAGAAGTATCCGCCAAACAGATTGGCGAAATCACGGGCCATTGTGAATCCTGGATCATCATGTTTGAACACGGGGTGATCAAGACCTTGGGCGAAAAGGATATCCAGAAGATTACAAAGGCCCTGGGCATCAGAATCAAAGACCTGTCGCAGCCTGCAGGCAGCCCCGTCCTCTCAGTTACGAAAGCAGAGCGCAGGAGAGGAATGAAGAACCTGGAAAAGATCCGGAAGCACAAGGGGCTGACGGTGCCGGAGCTCAACATCCGCCTGGGGCTGGGCAGAGGGCGGCTGCAGAGGGCAATCAATGGCTATGGGGAGTTTGGAATCAAGACATGGCTGCTTATCGCCGATGCCCTGAACATGGATCTGAAAGTGCTGATAGGGAGGGAATGAAGATGGAGCTGAACAAGATTTGCGCTGCGGCCGTCATCGTCCTGGGCGCTCTCACCATGGCGTGTCACGCTGGCCAGGCTGTCCAGGAACGCCGGAATCCCCAGTACACGATGGTATCCCGCCGGGTGATGGCCGGGGAAAACCTTTGGGAAATCTGCAGCAAGGTTAACCAAGGGCGGGAAGACGTTTGGGAAGTCATCGACCGGGTACGCCTGGACAATGACATCAAGGACCCGGGGGCACTGAAGCCGGGCCAGGTCATTACGATCAGAGTCAAGAGGTGAGTGAAATGTGCTTTGGTAAACGACTTAGACTTTTCCGGAAAAAGGCTGGGTATAAAACCGCAAAAGATTTTTCCGAAAAAGTAGGCATTCCCTACACAACTTATATGGGTTACGAATACAAAGGGCGGGAGCCTAGATTTGACAGTCTGAAAAGGATTTGCCAACTGCTCAATGTTTCCGCTGACGATTTGTTAATGGCAGATCCCCTTAAATCTAAGCAGGAACGGCTCCGGGAAATCGACACCAAACAAAAAAAGCAGGTGCTGGACCTGCTGACAAGGGCATTAAATGCCGCTGCTGTACACGTGATCCTGGAGTATGACGAGCAGCGTGAGGTTGTCTTGATCGACTTTTGGGTGAGCAAGAAGCCTAGGATAGTGGTCAACGTCAACATGGACAACCCCATGGCCATGATGGTGGACATCTTCAAGTCGGCAGGGCGGGACCTGTTAGAAGAAGCGTAAGGAGGTGTGGGTATGAGAGAGGTAGAGGTTTCCCAGATTCCCCAGTTGTACGCTTCCATGCGTACCCTGAGGACCATGTACGAATTCGGACACAGCCACATGAGCAATCTGATCAGCGCCATGCGGAAAAGCCCCTGGAAGGCCGGCGTAGTCGGCACAGGCAAGGGCATGAGAATCAACACCCAGATGTTTGACGCCTTCTGGCGGGACTGGGCAAAGAAGCACTGAGGGGGTGGGCGTGTGGATGGTGAACAATGGCTGAACTTCCGGGAGAATATGCGGTACTTCCGGTTGATCCAGGGCATTACCGGGAAAGAGATGGCCGCCAGGATGGGAAAATCCGTTGCCTGGGTGAGCCAGGTGGAAGCCGGTCTTTATGCACGGTGGCCGGCATCGAAGGACATGCTGGCTGTTGCCAGGGAATTGGGGCTATCTCTGAAACAGATGGTAACGCCGCTGCCGTCCAGCATTGTTCTGGAGGTCAGCAACCAGGAACATGACCAGGGTGTTAAGAACCTGGAAAAGATCCGGAAGCATCACAAGCTGTCCAAAAGAAAGTTTGCGGACAAGCTGGGGATATCCCGAAGCTGCTATTCCGCAGTGACCAACGAATACAGCAGGTTTTCCATTGAGAGCTGGTGGCGGATTGCCAAGGAGCTGAACATGGACCTAAAGATTTTGATTGGGAGGGATGAACAATGAAAAAGAAACCTAAGAACGCACCCTGGCCGGTGCTGATGATTCTGCTGCCCTTTGTGGCAGTGATGACTCTGTGGGACCTGGCCGGTTGGCTTGTATCCATCGTGTGGGACGGGCTGCAGCGCCTGGGCCCAAGGTTCCAGGGTTTTATTCTGGGAATCTGGGCGGCAATGGCAATGTTCGTTTTCGCAGCCAGCCTTGCGGTATTTGGGTGACCGCTATGGAGAACAATAAAAAAGCCGCCGGCTGTGTGGAGCAGCCGACGGCAGGTGAATCTCACTCTGGCAGGGGATTCACCTCCAGTATAGCAAGGGAGGACTGAAATGTCAAAAATCAAGAACTGCACCATGGCCATGACCGTGGAAGAAGGAAAGAACAGAAAAGCCTGGCTGGCTGTCAGGAATAAAGGTATCGGTGGATCTGACGCCGGAATCATCATGGGGGCGAGCCCCTGGAAAAGCCCTTACACCCTCTGGATGGAAAAGACTGGGCAGCTGATCCCGGAAGACATCTCCGGGAAGGAACCAGTATTCTGGGGGACAAAGCTGGAATCGGTGATCGCCGACCATTGGGCAGAAAAGAATGGGAAACGGGTAGCCCGGTGCGGCACCGTCTACCGGACCGACTGCCCCTGGCTGATCGCCAATGTGGACCGGCTGGTGATTGGTGAAAAGGCGGGGCTGGAAATCAAGACCACCAATGCCTTCAATGACGACGAATGGCGGGAGGATGCGGAAGGCCAGCATATCCCGGATACCTACTACTGGCAATGTATGCATTACATGCTGGTGACCGGCCTTCCGGTCTGGTATGTGGCGGTCCTGATCGGAGGGCAGCAGTATGTCCAGATGACCCTTCCAAGGGATGAAGCAGCCATCAAGCAGCTGTGGGAGGCGGAGAAAACCTTCTGGGAAGAGAACGTCCTCCAGAAAAAGCCTCCCCTGGTCGACGGATCCAGCAGTACGGCAGATGCGCTGGCAATCGAATTCCCCGGCGGGGAGCCGGGGCCGGTGGACCTGACCGCGGAAGCAGAAACCATCTATACGGTGCTGCAGCAGAGCAAGGATAAGAAGAAAGAGGCGGAAGCATCCATCAAAGAGTGCGGGAACAAGATCAAGGCCCTTATGGGCGACATCGAAGAGGCCCGGATTGCCGGGCACAAGATCACCTGGAAGACCTATCCAGGGAAACCTAAAGTGGACGACAAGAAGCTCCAGGAGGAATTCCCGGATGTTTATGAAAAGGTCCTGAAGATCGGAAAGGAAACCAGAGTGTTCAGAGCATAGAAAGGAAGGCATAACAATGGCAACGGTAAAAGGTGGAGCATCAAAAGCAGTGAAGGTTATGAGTGAAAGAGGCATCGTGCAGCAGATGATCATCAATATGCGGCCGCAGTTTGCGGCCGCCCTGCCGGATGTAATGAGCCCGGAACGGTTCATCCGGCTGACGTTGACGGCATTCAGCAAGACACCGAAACTCTATGAATGCACCCAGGGAAGCCTCCTGGGCGCCCTTTTGATGGCAGCACAGCTGGGGATGGAACCCAACTCCCCGCTGGGACAGGCCTACCTGATCCCCTATTACAACCGGGATAAAGCAGCATACGAATGCCAATTCCAGCTTGGATATAAAGGCATGATCAATCTGGCCTATCGCAGCGGCAAGGTCACTGACATAGCCGCCTATGAGGTCCGGGCAAACGACCGGTTCGACTATGAGCTGGGGCTGGAAAGCAAACTGTTCCACAAGCCGGCGCTCCGGGACCGGGGAGAAGTGATCGCCTACTATGCGGTGTGGCACACGAAAGACGGCGGCCATGGGTTCGCAGTCATGAGCAAGGAAGACGTGGAAGAGCACAGGAACCAGTTCAGCAAGGCCAGCCAGAAAGGGTTCAGCCCCTGGTCTACAGCCTTCGACGAAATGGCGAAAAAGACGGTCCTGAAAAAAGCCCTGAAGTATGCGCCCATGGCTGCGGACTTCCAGAGAGCCATGATGTCGGACGGATCGGTGAAGAATATCGAAGATCCCAAGGAAATCCCGGGCATTGATATCCTGGATGAGCCGAACGAAATGGACTATGTGGACACAGAGGCCCAGGAAGAACCGGTGGCAGCCATCGAGGATAAAGACAGCAGCATCCAGGCACCTGCCATGGAACTGCAGACCGAGGACGTAAAAGTCCCCCAGAAGTAACGGAACCTGAAAAGAAAGGGGGTGAACAGATTGCAAATCAACTATGTCTCCGAGATCAACGCCTTCCATATGTGGTTGGCTACGAATCCTACACTTTCGACATCAGCGAGAATATTATGGTTTTCCCTTATGCATTACTGTAACTCTTGCGGATGGAAGGTGGATTTCGCCGTGCCACTATCGGCAATCGAGGCTGATACCGGGCTTAAGAGAGATGCAATCTATGCCGCCAGGAATTCTCTGATCCAGGCCGGGCGCATCAAAGTCACCCAGCGGAAAGGAGGAAAGGCAGCCGTTTACTCCCTGATATTTTTCACTGTGGAAGCTGGGGATGAAAACCCCGTGTCGGGAATGGCGTCGGTTAAACCGACGCGAACCCCGACACGAACCCCGACACCATCCCCGACACGAACCCCGACATCAACCCCGAATATTCCTAGAGTAGAGAAGAGTAGAGTAGATAAGGGAGGAGGAGCCGCGCGCGCGAGGAGCACCCGGAATCCGGTGAACGATCTGGATTTTGGAGAAGTAGCCCAGGCGTTCAGCGACAACATCAACCCCATCACGCCTTTCCAGGCGGATGATCTCCACGACCTCTACGAGACTTACGGGAAAGACCGGGTAATCTGGGCCATCCGTGAAGGGGCAAGGAACAACGCCAGGAGCATCCGCTACGTGGAGCGTGTACTGGAGCACTGGCGGAGGGGCGATACGGGGAAACCCAGACAGCAGCAGAACCAGACAGCGACGGATCTTTATCAGGGCATGGCCAGTGTAATCTCTGACCAGGGCGATGATCCGGAGAAGATTGCTGCCTGGATGGAAGAGGAAGGTGTGGACATTGATTCTATCGCAAAGAGCGGCGGCCATGGCTCTGATTAAGGCCTGCTATCCCAAGTTCACGGACGTGCAGGGGGAAGCCTATGCCCAGCTGACAGCCGACATCCCCGAGGGAGTGCTGGCCCAGGCTGTGAAAAACGTGATCAAGACCAGCCGGTACCAGCCTACTGTGGCGGAAATCCGGGACGAAGCTGCCAGGATCGTCAAGGCAGCCACCGGCACCCGGGCCCCCATGGCCGAAGAAGAGTGGGAAAAGGTGCTGCGGGCTGTGGGAAGCGTCGGTCCCTACCGGATCCCTGTCATGAAGGACAAGGGACCGCTGGCAGCCAACGAGGCCCCAGTCTGGGGCAATCCTCTCACGGAAAGCGCTGTGAAGAAAATCGGCTGGCTCACCCTGTGCGGGACGGAAACCGCATCCATGGGCTACCTGCGGGGGCAGTTCATCGCCACCTGGGAAAAGCTGGCTGCGCAGGAGAAGGCCCAGCGGCGGATGAAGAACACGCTGCGGGGGCAGACCGGAAAGCAGATTGTGGCCAACCTGGCCAAGAAGCTGGGCGCAGGGCAGGAGCCCAAACGCCTGGAAGGAGGACGGAATGAGGACGGAGGAAACAAAGGCCAGACGGCAGCGTGTCCAGCTGGAGTATAAGCTGGATGCGGCCAACCTGGCCCTGGAACGGGCAATCAAGGGCAAAGACCGGATGGTAGGCAACCTGAAGGCAGCCCTGCAGGACATGACCCGGCGGTACGAGGAAGAGCATCGCCGCCGGATCCACGCCGAGCAGGAGGCCAACCGGCAGCGGCATCTTTACCAGGACATGGCAGAGACCGCCCGGGCCCTTATGGCCGAAAAGAACCGGCAGGAAGGCACGGGCGCCGCATGATCGAGTTTTGTGTGTTCGGCGACCCCAGAGGCAAGGGACGCCCCCGGTTCAGGGGACACGCCTACACGGACAGCAAGACCCGGGCCTATGAGCGGATGATCCAGGGTGCTTTCCTCCAGAGCGGGGAAAGCATGTTCCCGGAGAAAGTCCCGGTGGGGGTGGAAGTGGAGTGCTACTTCCGGATCCCCACGAGCTACAGCAAACGGCGGAAAGGGCTGTGTAGGGGAAACCTGGAGCTGCCCCTGAAGAAACCGGATGGGGACAATATCCTCAAAATCGTCTGTGATGCGCTCAACGGGCTGGCCTATAAGGACGATACCCAGGTGTCAGATATGATCATCAGGAAGCGTTATGGACGGGATGAGGGGTATATCAGAGTCAGGATTTGGGAGGTAAAACCATGAACGAGGATAAACGGAACATCACAGTGACGGAAATCAAGTGGGACGTGTGTTGCCCGACGGTATCCTACCGGGAAGTCACGGGTACGCAGGTGAAGGAGGTGGATGGGCTGAGCATGACCCAGGCCGCACCGGAACCTGAATTCGTAATGGCGGCCAAGAGGATGGCGAAGGATTTCCTGCAGATGATGCAGCTCAACATCCTGGACGGGGAAATGCTGGCAGAACGGGTGGACTTCACCGGGCTGAAAGCGGACAACCTGGAGCGGATTGTGGTCAAGTGCGAACTGTCCTTCGACAAGGCGAAGCCGAAAGAGTATTGCACCCCGGCCTATGACCTGCTAGACCTGCCGGAAAACATTCAGAAGGACATCAAGTGCATCCTGAAGGAGGCTGCAGATTGGGTGCAGGGCAGGACGGCCCAGACGGTACTGGATTTTAGCGGAGCCCAGAAAAGCACGTCGGACGGCGATGGAAAGCGGGGGAAGACAGCATGAGAATCTGGGGTACATGGAAAGTGCGGCACAGCGGCACCCAGGAGTGGCAGCTGCACCGCTATAACTACCAGACGGGGAAGGATGAAACCTATCCCCGCCGGTTCGATATGCGAATGTTCGCAACGGAGAAGGCCAAGGAGCTGAACCGGGCGGCAAAGGAGGCCCAGCATGGAGACGTTTAGAAAGTGCGAGACCTGCGGCATGACCTTCAAAGACCCGGGAGAGAGACCCTGGACCTGGCAGACGAAAGACTACCAGGGTACCCACTGGTTCTGCGGGAACGATTGCCTTTCCCGCTGGAACCATGCTCAGAAGGTCCGGAAAGAAAAGAAACACCGTGGGTGGAGACGATGAACCGGGTTAGCCCCACCACCTGCGTGAAGCTGGCGCTGCTGGCCATCAGCATCATCCTGATGGCTGCAGCCGTCTTCATCGGGGGCGGGATTATCGTGGCGGCGTATCTGCTGATCATGGGAGGTGCAGGAGTATGAAAAAGAACCCTAAGAAGGACATGCGGAAAGAGTTCGAACGGCGGCTGAGTCGCTGCCTGGGCTGTCCGCACGTTAGACCCAAGGCGTTCCAGGCCTATCCCAGATTATGGGATTATCTGACCTGCGACAAGGCAGACGAAAAGATCCTGGACATTGAGTTTTGCTGGGAGGGACCGAAATGAAGCTGAGAAAGTTTTTGGAGCCGTTCGAAAGCAGCGAAGAGGTTTTTGTCCATCGGACTGATGACGGCACGGAGATTGAAGCGAAGCCGGAAAGCAAGGAACTAGAGCCTGTACTGGATTTCCAAGTGATTTACGCTTGCCCAAGAATCGGTGGAGCCGATTGGGCGTATACCTATATCGAAGTGGAGAACCCGCCAGATCCATGGGTGGTAGCCTGTGATGCCGACCAGTATACGGTTGTTCGGTTGAGTGATCGTGAAGAAGGGCGTTGCTGCGGCGAGCACTTTTACTTTGACTGGCATGATGCTCAGGATGACGCAGACATCATGAACGAAATTGAGGGCATCAAAGATGCACCGAGGTTTGACGAAGAGTAAAGGAGGACTGGAAATGAGCCTTGAGATCAAAACCCATCTGCAGAACCTGAGCAATGAGATGGGCTGTGTGGAAACAGAGCTGTCCTACATGGCTGCCAAGCTCCGGCCTGACAGCAGCGATGAAATGACCCATGATGTGCTGCTCCAGGCCATCGACCGGGTGAGCCATACCCGGGATAAGCTGAAGGACGAGGAAGACTTCCTGAAGAGAAAGCTGGTACAGCGGTAACAAGAATCACATCAGATAGGAGGTGGAGCCCATGTATTACAACGAGTGGGAGAACATCATCCGGGACAGGCTTCGAAACTACAATATCTGGACGGCCAGGGTAAATACGCTGGAAGCCCAGATCAGGGAAATCGCCGGCCAGCTTCGGCTGGAAGCGGCACCCAAGACCACCCGGTTTGGCTATGACAGCTTTGGCGGCGGGTGGGACAAACCTTCACCGGAAGAAGTGGCCTACCAGCAGAAAGAAATCCTGGAAAGCCGGCTGCAACGGCTGAAGGCAGAATACCAGAAAAAGAAAGCGGTCCTGAAAGCTCTGGATGATCATATGGACGCTCTGGAAGGGGCTGAACGTCAGATGATCCGGCTGCGGGGCATCAATCATCAGCAATGGAAACAGATTGCCCTGGATACCTGCCATGATGAAAGCTGGTGTCGGCGGAAATTCCGGGACGGGTTGCGGAAGATGACCGGCATGGAGTACGGGCCGAAAGCAGCGCCCACACAGACACGGCTGAACCTGGTGGAACTGTGAGAACCAATCCCGTTTTTATCCCGCTTTTGTCCCGTTTTTATCCCACTTTTTCTTAGGAAATCGTGCTATACTGATATCATGGATTTGCGGAAAGCAGTCCAGTTCATTAACACCTCCTTTTAAGATATGTAGAACCGGAGGAAGCGCCCCGCCAAGGGCGCTTTTTTCGTGGGAGGAACCATATAGCTTATGACCGGCACCTGAAAAGGTGCTTTTTTTAATCCATTTTGAGGACGGTGGTGAAGATGTAGATGGCCCGAGAAGATTTGATTCCTTTGAACCGGCGAACAAAAGACGAACAAAAGGAAATTGCCAAAAAAGGTGGCATCAAGAGCGGTGCGGCACGGCGCCGCCGTAAGGCCATCAAGGAAATCCTGGCAGGAGCCTGGAACATCCGGCTGTGCGATATCGAGGACCCGGGAGTCCGCAAGGCTTTCATGACGGCAGCCAAATCCCAGGATGGAAAGATCACCATCGGGGAGGCCATGACGAACGGCATGGTGCTGGCCATGATCCGGGGCAATGCCCTCATGAGTCAGCTGGTGCTGGATCTGATGAAAGAGAGCCCTGCCGTGAAGCTGAAAGAAAAAGAGCTGCGGCTGCGTGAACGGGAAATCGAAATCAAAGAGAAGCTGGCCGAAAAAGACCTGAAGGAGGACGAACCCTCTGAACAGGTGGAATTCACGTTCGAAAGGGAGAAATGACCATGAAGGTGAATGTGGCTGACAGCATGGGGCCGGCTTTCGACCCTGTATTCTGGGATGCCCAGCAGCACGGCCATACCTATTACTGGCTAGCCGGCGGGCGGGGCTCCACCAAGTCGTCCTTCGTGGGCATGGAAATCCCCCTGCTGATGCTGCAGCACCCGGAATGCCATGCAGTGGTCCTGCGGAAAGTAGGCGGGACCATCAAGAACAGCGTGTATCCACAGATCCAGTGGGGCATTGAACAGCTGCAGATCATCGACCGGTTTAAGTACAAGATGACGCCGCCAGAGATCACTCTGAAGGGGACCGGCCAGAAAATCCTTTTCCTGGGCTGCGACGACCCCATGAAGGTGAAATCCATCAAGCTGCCTTTCGGCTATGTAGGCATTGTCTGGCTGGAAGAGCTGGACCAGTTCAGCGGTATGGAAGAATTTCGGAACCTGTGCCAGTCTCTGCTGCGTGGAGGGCCCCGTTATTGGGTGTTCTGCACGTACAATCCGCCTAAGAGCCGGAGCAACTGGGTGAATGAGGAAATCCTGATGGATGATCCTGACCGGCTGGTGCACCGCTCCACCTATCTTCAGGTGCCGCCGGAATGGCTGGGGGAGCAGTTCCTCCAGGAAGCTGGAAAGCTCAAAGAGCGGAACGAAACGGCTTACCGTCATGAGTACCTGGGAGAAGTCACCGGGACCGGCGGGGCGGTCTTCGAAAATGTGGAAGACCTGGCCATGAGCAGCGAGCAGCTGCAGCAGTTCGACCGCCGGCTGTTCGGCCTGGACTTCGGGTTCGCTGTGGATCCGCTGGCCTTTGTGGCCATGCATTTCGACGCCAAACACGAAGACCTGTATATCTGGGGAGAGATCTACGAACAGAAGCTGACCAATCCCCAGTCTGTGGCCAGGATCAGCAAGATCATCCTGCCCCAGGAGCTGGTCCGCTGTGATTCGGCGGAACCCAAGTCCATCAAGGAAATGCGCTCCCTGGGCATGAACATCATCGGGGCGGCCAAAGGACCCGACAGTGTGGAATATGGAATCAAATGGCTGCAGGGCCTGCGGCACATCTACATTGACAAGCGCAGGTGCCCCAATACCTACCGGGAATTCATGACTTACGAATATGAACGGAACCGGCTGGGACAGTACATCAGCGCCTACCCGGACAAAGACAACCATGCCATTGATGCGGTGCGGTACGGGTGCAGCGGCGTGATGCCGGTTCGGACCACCATCCGCCCGGCCAGATTTGATTACTGAGGTAAACCATGAATGAGAAAGATTTCTTTTTGAGCCCGAACGGGAATATGTACCGTCTGATGCGGGATTCCTACTATGGGGACGGGGGCTATCGGGGAGCGTATCTGATCCCCCACAAGCGGGAAACCCGGCAGAACTATCTGGACCGGCAGCAGACGGCCTATTATCTGAACCACTTCGCCCTGATCGTCAACGCCCTGGTGAATCCCATCTTCAAGCGCCGGCCGCTGCGGGACTGGTCCGGATCTGCCGGACCAGTTGCCGAAGCCTTCCTGGAAGATGTGGACGGAGCCGGGAACGATATGGACAGCTTCATGCAGGCAGCGGCTTTATCCGCCAAGCTGTATGGAGCTGTTTTCATTGTGGTGGAGAACTTCCAGGCTATGGAACTTCCGGCCAGCATGGGGGAAGCCCTGGCTCAGCGGAAATTCCCCTATGCCTACACCCTGGACCCGGATCGGGTGGAAGGGGTTTCCATTGACAAGAACGGCCGGGTGCTGTCCATCAAGTTCCGGGATACGGCGGTGAGCAGCACCATGGGCGGAGAGAAGGAACGGACGGTGTACTTTGACACCCACAGCTGGGCTGTCTATGAAGACGGGGCTCTGGTATCTTCTGGGGAGCACAACCTGGGAGAGGTGCCGGTGGTCTGGTTCCCCAGCCAGCACGTGAAGAACGGGGAACTGAATCCTACGCCGGAGCTGTACCCCATTGCCGGTATCTCCTGCAGCCTGTACAACCACTGTTCCTGGCTGACGGAAATCCTCCGGAACCAGACCTTCCCGCTGCTGACCTTCCCCAGCAAGGAAGCCAGCGACCTGGTCATTGGGAACAACAATGCCCTGTGCTACGACGGGGACACGGTGCGGTTCCAGCCCGGGTTCATTTCCCCTCCCAGCGATCCGGCTGCGCTGATCCAGAGCCAGATCAAGAATATGGTGGAAGAGATGTACCGGATTTCCGGATTGACCTTCTCCACCACGACCAAACAGGAAGCCAGCGGCATCAGCCGGCAGTGGGAGTTCGAACGGACGAACCAGCGCCTTTCTGCTTTTGCCAAGCGGTGTGCAGCAGCAGAAAAGAAGATCCTGGCCCTGGTGGCCAAATGGATGGGTCTGGAACTGGAATACACGGCGACCTACTCCAATGACTTCGGCATCACGGACGTGGCCACGGAGCTGAAGAACGCCCAGGCCGTTCTGGATATGCAGCTGACCAACAAAATCAAGGTGGAAGTGGCCAAACAGGTGCTGACGGCCTATGTGCCGGATCTGCCTGCTGACCGGTTCGATGCCATCATTGCCGACATTGAAAAGCAGGAGACAGAGCCGGCTTATAACGAGCCGCCCCAGCCGGCTGAACCACCGGAGCCTCCTGAACCAGAGGACGAAGAGGAACCACCGGAAGAGTAGGTGAACCATGGACGAACTGCAGCGGCAGCTGAAAGCCTTTTCCAAACGATATGGATTCCAGGGCCAGATGATGAAAGCCCGCATTGAGATTCTCATGAAACAGGGCAAGAGCCCGGAGGAAGCCATCCGCCAGGTATTTAAGGAATACGGCGTGGAGGAATGGCTGCAGGCCAATGTGTCCAGCGTGATCGTTGGCACGGCCCAGGATGCCCTGGGACAGGAAATGGCCAAAGACCTTCCTGCGGCTGCTCTGCTGGAAGCCCTGTCCAATCCCTGGGACGGCAGCGGGCTGACCCTGTCGGAGAAGATCCACGGTGCCAGCAACACCATGCTGAACGATGTGATCACCACGGTGCGGAAACAGATCCACCTGAACAAGACGGTGAAGGACACAGCCCAGACCCTCTACGATGGCTACAAAAGTGGCCATGTAGTCAGGGAACAGCAGCTGCCCCAGTACCTGGATGAACTGACCCGGTGGACCCGGAGAAGCCGGGAGAACCTTTCCCAGGAAGAACTGAAAGACCTCCAGCGGTCCATCCGTAAGGTGAAATACCAGGCGGATGATCTGGTGGATGACAGAGCCACCTACAATCACTTCAGGACCTCCCTCCAGGAGCTCATGGACAAATTGGAGCACGGCAGTGAAAAGGCTGCCCAGAGGGCCCTCCAGAACGCCATACAGGAGAAAAGCCGATATGTGGCCGAACGGATCGCCCGGACGGAAGCCGCCAGGGCACGGTATGATGCTTTCCTTGCCCGCTACGGCGAGGATGACAGCGTTGTGGCCTATCAGTGGAAGCTGGGAAGCCGGCACCCGGCAGAGGACATCTGTGACATGTATGCCCATGCGGATCTGTATGGCCTGGGGGCAGGAGTCTTCCCAAAAGACCAGGCTCCGGTGAATCCGGCCCATCCCCATTGCTTGTGCCATTATGCTCCGGTTTACGCCAGCGAGCTGAAGGGCAAAAAGCGGTCTGACAATGTAGAAGGCCGTGGCAATGCCTGGCTGAAACGGCAGCCACTGCACATTCGTCAGGCCATCCTGGGGGTGAAGGGAGAACAGGAGTGGAAGGCCGGCAGGGCTGGGTGGATGGAGAAGGCAAGAAATCTGCCTGATATGTTTGGACAGACAGAAAGCAGGCTTGCTAACTTGCAGGCATATAAGAAACCAATATACGGGGATGCTCATCAAGAAAAGCATTATAAAAATGATTTGACATTAAATCTTAGAAAAGTAAAAAATACAAATTATGACCTATATGTTTCCACTGATTTGTATTTAAAGCCCAAAATGCTTGATGAAATGCAAAAGCAAATTGGCGAAAGTATAAAAGTCATGAGAATCAAAAACATGGAACATTTTCCAAGATTCATTATTATGAGTGATAACGAGGCGCAAGGAGCTTGGGGAAACTATTCAGCAGAAAAAAATACACTTTATATTAATGCAGATTCTTTAAAACGGAAACAGTACGTATCTTCTTTAAAACAAAGCTTAAAAGAAGGAATAAAGGTATCATCCACCAGTCATTTATCTACTATGGTACATGAATTGTTCCATTGGATAGATGCAGAAAATTACATCGCCAAGTATGGTAAAATAATAAGCCAGCAAAGTTACGTTGATGCAATTAACAGTTATTACGAAAAGGATGTAGAAAAATTGATTGACTCAGGATATAATATTAGTGAAATAAGTGACTATGCTTATAAAAAACTTAATTCGAAAGAATATGCAGAAGTTATGACCGAGTATAGAGTAAAAAAACTTTTAGGAGGAATGTAAAATGAGGATGACCTTTTCCCCAAGAGTGGAAGAGCTTGAAAAGAAATTGAAGCCTTATTTTGCAAGAATGGGCGGTATTGTTCCTGATGCTCCAAAAGAAATACAAGAAGCGTTTGAGGAATATAAAAAACTTGTTAAAGAAGAATCGTGGTTCTAAGCCCTCTGCTCCGGCAGCGGGCTTTTCTTATGCCTAAAATCAGATAGTTTTTTAGCAGACCATCAGGCCTGCTATTTTTATGCATTGAAAAGAGAGGAGAACAAAAATGAAGAACCTGAAAGCAATTGCAATGACGATGGCCCTGGTGGCCGGTATTACGGGAACGGCCTTTGCCGCTGACATCCGGGAAATCGTAGGGGATCCTGGCACCGAGATCACGGACCGGAACCCGACCTGCTACCAGACCCGGGTATTTAATGGCCACACCCTGGAATCCTACGTAGAAAATGATGTGGCCATCACGAAGGAGGATGGGGAAGTGGTGCTGGAATATGAAATCCAGCGGAGCGACTTTGTCCCCTTCGACTTCGATTCCAACCAATAACCCATACATTACCCTGTGCAGACCTTATGGGCCTGCTTTTTTATTACCCTGATAGCATCGGCCAGGCGCCGGTCTATATAAATCAATTGCCCCAGGCGGGCAGGAGGAACAAACATGGCATACACACTGGAACAAATCTTCGAGGCCCTTGGCAAGGCTGACAACGGGGGTGCTATGGTGGCTGATCTTCAGTCCATTATCAGCACCGCCCGGAATGAAGCCGCAGCCTATCGGGTGGACCGGAACAAGGTGCTGGACGCCCTTGGCATCCGGGAAAGTAAGAATCCGGAGGAATCTTTACTGAACATGCGGACTCTCTTCGACGAAGTGAGAAAGCTGGGGAACCCGGAATCTCTGGGCGGCCAGATCAACACCCTGCAGAACCAGGTGAAGGAGCTGACGGACAAATATGCTGCCTCTGAAGAAAAAGCCAAAGCTGAACACACGAAGCGTATCAACACGGCAATGCATTCTGCACTGCAGGCCGCCCTGGCCAAAGGAAATGCCCTAAACCCGGACGCCTTTGTGAAGCTGCTCTCTGACCAGGTTGTTGTTGGAGACGACGATTCCCTGGGCATGAAGTCCGGGGACAAGACGGTTTCCATCGAAGAGGGTGTGAACGGCTGGCTGGCAGGCAACCCCTGGGCGGTGAAGAACACGGCCGCAGGCGGAGCTGGAAGCGGCAGTGCCGGAAGCCCCAAGAAGGTGTATACCATGGACGATCTGAAAGGCATGACGCCGACACAGATCAACGAACACTGGAATGAAATCAAAGACAGCATGAAGAAAGGATGATGAATTATGGCAATCAGCACTTTTATCCCTGCCCTGTGGTCTGCCAGACTTCTGGACCACCTGGACAAGAACCTGGTCCTGGGCAACCTGGTGAACCGGGATTATGAAGGGGAAATCAAGAACCTGGGCGACCGGGTGAAAATCAACCAGATTGCAGATGTGGTTGTGAAGAAATACGTGAAGGGCACCGACCTGGTCTACGACGACACCGACGGTACCCCCACCGAACTGGTCATTGACCAGGCCCACTACTTCGGCTTCAAGGTCAACGACGTGGACGCTGCCCAGGCCAACATCGATCTGATGGACCGGAGCCTGGAACGGGCTTCCTACTCCCTCCGGGATGTGATCGACCAGCGGATTGCCGGCCATGCCAAGGAAGCCGGTTCCACCCTGACCGTGAAGGACATGTACGATCCGGAACAGGCCTATGACTCCATTGTGAAGCTGGGAACCACCCTGGACGAAAACAACGTGACCCGTGCCGGCCGGTGGCTGGTGATCCCGCCCTGGCTGTATGGCCTGCTCCAGAAGGACAAGCGCTTTGTGGGCACTGGCAGCGCCGCAGCGGAAACCCGTCTGACCACCGGCAATGTGGGATCTGCGGCCGGCTTCCAGATCTATGAAAGCAACAACCTGGCTACGGTGAAATCTACCAATACGACGTCCGTCATGGCCGGTACCAACGCCGCCATCTCCCTGGCTGTGCAGATCCTCAAAACGGAATCCCTGCGGCTGGAAAAAGACTTTGCGGATGCGGTCCGTGGCCTGCTGGTCTATGGGTCCCTGGTGGTGCAGCCGAAAGCCCTGGTGACCCTGAACACCAACCCCAAGGCTGAAACCGTTACGCCCTGATCATGGTTAGGGTATCGTTCCGGGCTGATGCCCTCAGCAAGAAGCTGAGACACGCACCGGGAGAAATCCAGAAGCAGCTGCGGGAAGCCATGGACATTTCTGTGCGGGATGTGCAGGAAAGAGCCCGGGAGGAACATAAGTTCATCTCCCGGACCGGCCAGGCCGAAGGCTCCATCCATACAACTGTGGAAGGGAGCGGCGACCACCTGGCGGGAACGGTCTACACGGCTCTGCCCCATGCCGTTTACCAGCACCAGGGCACCCGTTCTCATACCATCGTGCCACGGAGCAAGACGGTGCTGCGATGGTCCGAGGGCGGTCAGTTCGTGTTCGCCAAACGCTCCCAGGTGAAAGGAATCCAGGCAGATCCGTTCATCTTCAATGCCTTCGACAAGGAAAAACCGGCTATCATCAGCCGGTTCAAGAAGGCAGCCGAGAAACTGGGGATGGGGTGATTTTATGGATCTGATCAAAGCAGAAGACATTACGGACGCCATCCTGAAAGGACGGGTCACGGCCGGGAACCTGGCACTGGCTAATGAAACAATCGTGCGGCTGGCAGCCACCTACGGGGTGGACGAGGCTGCCATCGTACCCAGCAACCTGCTGAAGCGGTACGGGATTGTGGAAGCCTGCCGGGCCTGCTGCCTGGAACTGGTGGGGACTGATCCCACGGTACAGATTGGCAGCTATTCCGGCAGCCGGCAAGATGACATTTATGAACGGAAGTACAAGCTGTATGACGATCAGGCCAAGAGCCTCTTGAAAGATCTGACAGCATCGGACTTCAACGGCGGAGAAACGGAAAAAGGAGGCAGCCCATGGACGAAAACGGTGAATATTTACCGGGGATAGACGACTATTCGGCTGCCATCCGTGAGCTATTGGAGGAAGCGATCCCGGAAATTCCCTGGAATGAGGAAGTGAAGGGGCCGGCTCTTTCAAGTGAGACAGAGGGCACCATTGCAGCGGATAAAGTGACCTTTTCCGGCCAGGACAAAGAGGACGAGGAAGGCGTGATCACCTTCATAATCTACATCGTTGTGCCTGATCAGACGGAAAGACGGCTGGAAACCCTCTCCCGAAAGGTCCGTAAGGTACTGAACGAGGCAGATTTCATGGATGGACACGTGGCGTCCATCACTTTCGGGATTGCCCAGGGCCAAAGGGGGCGAAACCCGGGCACGGCAGTCCTGGAATACCTTGTGAAAGCATGTATGTAAGGAGGAATAAGAATGGCAGATAAAGTTCGTGCCAAACTGGCGGCGGTACACACCAAGCTGGAAGGCAAATATGTACTTGTATACCTGAATTTCGGGGAAAGTGCTACGGAAACCTCTCCCAAGTGGGCCATGATCGGTGGCCAGAAATCCGGTGACCTGGATCTGAGCGCTGACTCCATCGACGCCAGCGACAAGACCAGCGGCGGCTGGGGTGAAAAGTATCCTGGCATCAAAACGTCTGAACTGAGCGTAGAAGGGAACATCGTAGGCGGTGACGAAGCCTATCAGGCCCTGCGGGATGCCTTCAATGCCGGGGAACCGGTTGACATCTGCCGGTACGACAGCAAGAACAAGACGGCAGACCGGAACTGGTACTCCATTACCGAACTGAGCGATGAAACGCCCCATGACGATGTGGCCACCTTCTCCATGAAGCTTGAAGGCATCGGGGCTCCGAAATACTACAAGAATCTGACCAGCGTGGATTCCGTAGGGACCACGGCGGCTTCTTCCAGTTCTACTACCACTACCGGGAAATGAGGGATTGAGTAATGGATATTTCCTATAACAAAGTGACCCGGATTGTCTGGGTCAAGAGCGGTGACAAGCTGTATCACTTCCGTCTGACCATCAACGGGCTGCAGGAGCTGGAGGCGGTGGCCTTCGGCGGGCAGTCCTATTTCGATTTCCAGAAGGAACACCAGACCATGCCCCTGGCTGCTCTCATGGAAGCCTACCGGATCATGCTCTTTGCAGCCGGAGACAAGGAAGAATCCAAGGCTGCGGGGAAGGTCATCGAGGCTATTTCCCTGGAAGAAGGCATCCAGCAGGCCGAAGCGGTGTTCTTCATTACCCTGGCGGTTTCCGGCATCTTCGGGGTGAAACAGTCCAATGAGATGCTGAAGACCATGAAGGTGAAAAGCAAAGACCTGGTGGAAGAAAAGGAAGAAGCCAAACAGGAAAAGACCGAAAAAAACGTGTAGAGGGGAAATCAGCCCCCTGGACATCCTTTGACGAATATGTGGGGCTGATCCTTCCCATCTGCTACGGGGAGCTGGGCATGACCGGGGACGAAATCGGACAGGCCACGCCCTGGGAAATCCAGCGGCGGATTGAAGGCTATGGGGTGCGGATGAAGAACCAGCGGATGTTCACCGCCTCTTTCATCACCACCCCGGTGATCAATGCAGGCTATCGGTCCCCGAAACGCCCGGTGACTCCGGCAAAACTCCTCCCGGAGGACTTCAGGACGGCCACGGACCAGGAGGAACAGGACGAATGGCTGGCCATGGCCAAGGCTGAGGAAGAAAGGAGGGAGAAACTGAAACATGAGCGACCATGAAATTACTGTTACGCTGAAGGCTGATGCCAACGGCTGTCTGAGCGTCATCAAACAGGTAACCCGGTCTGTGGATGAACTGAGCGGCAAAAAAGTGGGCAATGCAGGGATGCCGGACCTGGGAAAAGGAGCCAAACAGGCGGCCCAGGGGATGCGGGAAGCCAAAAGCGAAACCGATGCCCTGGCCTCTTCTATCGGGAAGCTGAAAGGGATGATTGCCGGGGCCTTTACCCTGGGAGCCATTACCAGCTTCGGGAAAAAGGCTCTGGAAGCCTCTGCCAACATGGAAGTGCTGCGGCAGGGTTTGGATTTTGTACTGGGGTCTTCTGAAGAAACAGAAAAGCTCATTACCAAAATGCGTGATTTAGGGGAGACATCTGCCTATGACACCAGCCAACTCATTCCTTTAGCCAGACAATGGGTCAACATGGGGGATGATGCGGATACAGCTGTGAGCAAGATGGCAAAAATCGTTGATTTGGGCTCTGCTTTTGGGCTGACAACAGAACAAATTGGTTCGGCTACATTAGCGCTTACCCAAATGACAGCTGCTGGAAGAATTAATGGTCAGGACATGTTGCAGTTGACCAATGCCAATATCCCCGCTTGGAAGCTGCTGGCAGATCATATGGGGTTGTCGGTGGCGGAACTCAGGAAGATGTCTGAAGCGGGGCAGCTGGGGGAAGATGCTATTAATGAGCTATGGAATGCAATCGAAGAGAGGACTAAAGGGGCTACAGCCAGAATGAATGGTACCTTGATGGCCGCTTTTTCCAACTTACAGGAAAGCATATCCAACAGCATGGCTGGAATTGGAGATATTATCAGTAAGTCGTTTAATCTTACAGGGATTTTAACCGGTTGGGGAGATGTAATATCTAAATTCCGAGAAGGGCTGGAACAAGTCAAAAAAGACGTCTCTAGCGTCGGGATTGGGCAGGCGATTTTAAACCAAGTGAGCGCTGTCAGCCCCGAGCTTCTGGCTGTTTTTTGGGATTTGGGAAATACAGCAAGAAATGTTTGCGATATTGTGGCATCTGGTTGGAAAAAGATTTGTGATGCTTTTGCAGACCTTGATATTACGGCCATTCTTATAATGGTGAATGACCTTTTGGAACGTATCGGTCCCATAGTTGAAGCAGCTGTGATGGTTGCCGTAGCTGCGCTTACTATGCTTGTCCAAGGTTTTGTAGCCCTGATTAATGTCGTAGCGAATGTTTACAATGCAGTTTCTCCTTATTTTGAAAATATTGGTAAAGACATAAGAAGTGTAATTGGTGGCGCCATCAAGTTTGTAACGGGCTTATGGGAAGGCTTTGTACAGCTTTGCTCTCATCCCATTGATTTTGTGGTAAACAAAATTATTCGAGGCTCTCATGATGCACCTGGTGTTATGCCTGATGGCTATGCCCAGGGCGGTGTCTTCGGCAGTTTTGCCACCGGCGGTGTCGTTGGTGGAAGAATTCCGGCCCTGGCCAATGGCGGCCAGCTGAAACATGGTACTCCAGCCGTTGTCGGGGAAGCAGGACCGGAGGCTGTAATACCTTTGAAAAAAGCTGTGTTGGGGTCTATTGGTCAATCCATTGCAGAATCTGCTAAAATCTCCAGCTTTGTACAAGGGGCTGTGGAAGATGCCGTGAGCATGGATGCCAACAAGAAGAACCCGGTGTACAACACCCGGAAATCCTTCTCTGACACGACCAAACCCAAAGACGTGGACGCCTATACCAAAATCCTGGATGAAACCAAGCAGAAGATCCTGAAAATCAACGAGGCCCAGGCCAAATTCCATGAGGAATGGCAAAAGGCCCAGGAGGATGCGGCCAAGTACACGGAAGGCGGGGAAAAGACCCTGGCCTTCCAGAAACAGATGGCCAGCAATCAGGAAAAGATTGCCAAACTCCAGGAGAAGATCAGTTCTGGGAATGGGGATGCCAAAGACGCCGAAGCGTTGAAAACGCTTCAATTGCAGACCCAGAATCGGATCGCTGAATACGAAAAGGAGAAAGCTGCTGCCATTGCTGCAGCCCAGGAAACCCAGGATGCCATCACCAACATTGACGCTGAGGCAGAAGCAGCCCGGCAGAAGGTCAAACAGCAAGCGGTTGACCAGATGGGCTCTTACGAAACCCAGGTAGCTGAGGCACAATATGCCCAGAAAAAGGCCATGATGGCCACCGAACTGGACGATTTCCTTGCCCAGATGACGGCCAAGGACGAAATCACCGGTCAGAGCTATGCAACGACCCTGGCCAACGAACAGTACCTGGCCGAACAGCGCCGGGTGTGGATGGACGAGCTGATGCTGGCTTCCGTCAGCTGGGGCGAATACATGCAGACCATGCTTACCAACATGGCGGTTCAGATCCAGGATGGCATTGCCTCCGGAATCGCCCAGTGCGTAGTGGAAGGGAAAAAATTCAGCCAGGTTATGAGCAATTTGGGCAAAACCCTGCTGAAGCAGCTGATCCAGGGCGTTATCCAAAAGGTGATTTCCGGCTGGATCTGGCTGTGGGCAACCCTGGGACGGGTGGATCTCCCGGCCCTGAACATGCTGCTCCAGACTCTGACCGGGGTGTCCTTCATCGCAGCCATAGGCTTCATCGGGAAGAGCCTGGTGGATGAAGATGAAGACGGGGTTCCCGATGAATGGGAAAAGAAAGAAGGAGAAGAAAATGAAAGTATACATCAACCCAGGCCATGACCTGGAATATGACAGCGGCGCTATCCATACAGATGGAAATGGGGATGTGGACCTGCGGGAGTGCGACGTAGCTGCCCGGATCGGAGCCCTGGCTAAACAGTACCTGGAAGCCGCCGGGTGCCAGGTCCGGATGCTCCAGAGCGACAACTTGTGCAACGACAGCGAATACACGGACCGTCCGGTTGCCGTCTGTGACGACGCTAACGGCTGGGGTGCTGACGTCTTTGTGAGCATCCACTGCAATGCCTGCGCAGGCCACGATGCCCGAGGCACGGAAACCTGGTGCTATGCAGAGGGGACGGACGGGGCCCTTCTGGCCGAAAAGATCCAGGTGCAGATGGTGGCCAGCATCAACACCACAGATAGAGGCGTCAAGGTCATGCCCGGGCTCATGGTGTTAAAGCATACCGACATGCCGGCCTGTCTGGTGGAGACCGCCTTCATTGACAACGATGCAGACGCTGAACTTCTGCGGACCGGGTACGATGATTTCGCTCGGGCCATCGCCAGAGGTGTTACGGACTATCAGCAGACCAAAATGGGCCAATAAAATCATCAAAACAATGAAAACGGCGTATGGGGCTTCTGCTGGCCTCATACGCCTTTTTTCTGCTATACGCTACTACTTACTTGCGACGAAAAACAAATCTGCTCAAAACGCAATTTAGGAGGTGAATTTTTGTGGAACAGGAGACAAAATGGAGAATCATCCTGGCTGCTGCCGGTATCTGTGTCCTCTGTATCATGGGCGGACTGATTTACGGCTGCAGTCGGGAAAAGAAAGAGGAACCCAAAGTCATGGACTACCAGCAGACTACGGACCCGGCCGCTATCCAGAAAAAACTGGACGTGAATCAGGGCACTGCGCGAGAAATCACCAGGGAGATCTATCATGTGCAGCAGTCCGATGCCCCACCAGCCATTACCTACTACGTCCAGGCCCCGGACGTGGAAGCCGGAGCCCGGCAGGTAGCCAAAGACATTCAGGCAGGCAAGCCGACCGTCCCCGCTGCAGCAGCGGAAAAGACGGACAGGACCGTGGTCACGGCCGATACCGAACGGCAGAAGGTGGACGTGTACAAGATCAACCTACGGCGCAGCCATAAGATTAAAGCCGGTATCATGACGGCCGATGGCAAGACGTACGGGGGAATTGGTTACCAGGCAGGGAAATGGGAAGGGATGATCTACACCCGCAGTGGAAGAAAGGTGGATGCTGCGGCCATTACTTACACTCTAGCGGAATGGTAACGGGAAGTCCCCTTTTCAAACCAGGGGGCCAAATTGTGAAAGCGTTTGATTCTATGGGCTCTTTGGAAAAGTGGGCATTGCCCACTAGGTTATCCCTGACAGTGGGCAGAGATGGGCACCAGGTGGGCAATGGAACAGTTAATGATATGGATTCATACGGAAGAATACAGATAGTAAAAAGCCCGCCCGGCCTTGATTTTAAGCCGGTGCGGACTTCTACGGAACCATATGGTTGTATCTTTAAAGGTTGGTGGAGATGAGGGGAGTCGAACCCCTGTCCGAAAGCATTGCCATGCGAACTTCTCCGAGCGCAGACTGCATATTTTGTTTCGCAGCCGGCTTGCCTGCAGACGGGCCAGTCGACCTGCTATCTCGATGGGTTTCCCTGTCATCCTCCGAGAATTGGATGGCAGGTATCCTGCAAGTGTCGTCTATTCTTCTTCAGCAGGAATGAAGAGGAAAGACGTTAGCAATTTAAGCTGCTAAAGCGTAAGAATCGTCTGCGTTTATAACGCGTTTCCACCGTTTAATGGGGTTGGCGGAATCCCAGCTCGCTTATCACACACCATCTACCCCCGTCGAAACCGGTACATCCCCAGGTATAGTGTGTACATTGTATTTTATCATGCCCATGTGGCTCCGTCAAGGGAGGCCAGGATTTCCCGGGCCCGGTCTACATCTTTTTCTTCCACATCGATGTAGTACATATCCCGGTCGATTTTTCCTTTAGGGCCAAAATCCCGGATATCCAGCTTGGCACCGCAGCCGCAGGCGGGGGCTTCGCTGGGAAGGGAGGTGGAGGAAAAGGAAATGCCGGCGTTTTTCAGGGCTTCTTTGGCAGTTTGCCAGTGGGCTTTGCAGCCTTTTTCCTTATAAACAGTGATCTTTTTGGTGAAAAATCCCATAAGGGGCCTCCTTTCAAATAGCAGATAATATTTTAAGCAAAGAATTATTATTTATTTACTATTATATCACATTATCCCCTTTCTTTCCTCCTGTTTTTATGGTATCATGGACTTGTCAGAAAAGATTGTCGACGAAGGCTGACAACCATACCATTTGCTTGTGAGGAGGAATTTTTTATGGAACAGAAATTCTACAAATGCGCTCATTGTGGGAAGATCATCGCTGTTGTGAAAGAAACCGGCGTGCCGGTAATGTGCTGCGGCCAGAAGATGGATGAACTGGTGCCCAATACCACGGACGCCGCTCAGGAAAAACATGTGCCGGTAGTGGAAGTTTCCGGCAATATCGTAACGGTGACCGTTGGTTCCGTGCTCCATCCCATGCAGCCGGAACATTACATTGAATGGATCTCCCTGCACACCAAACAGGGGAACCAGAGAAAAGAACTGAAGCCGGGGGATGCTCCCAAGGCCGTGTTCGCCCTGGTGGATGGGGATGAAGTGGAATCCGCTTACGCTTAC
This sequence comes from Acidaminococcus sp., assembly GCF_057597765.1. Taxonomy (NCBI): domain Bacteria; kingdom Bacillati; phylum Bacillota; class Negativicutes; order Acidaminococcales; family Acidaminococcaceae; genus Acidaminococcus; species Acidaminococcus sp. The sequence continues at coordinate 26,420 of NZ_DBMBXK010000005.1, forward strand.
TGCAACCTCCATGGGCTGTGGAAAAAGTGAATTTGGTTGTTAACGGTTAATAGTCAATGGCCGTTGGATGCCAGCACAGCTGGCTTTGAATGGATAAAAAGGACCTGCCGAACATCCGGCAGGCCCTTTTTTATGCTATAATCAACATAAAATCCCTGTCAAGGAGGCCTTTCCCATGTCGTTTCCCCTTTTCTGCATCACCAACCGGCATTTGTACTCCATGCCCTTTCTGGACCAGCTGGACCGGATCCTGACCCTTCGTCCGGCGGGAGTGATTTTGCGGGAAAAGGACCTTTCTTTGGAGGAATATGTTTCCCTGGGCCGGCAGGTGCTGGAAAAATGCCGCCGGGCGGGGGTTCCCTGCTGGTTCCATACTTTTGTGGAAGCGGCGCTGGAACTGGAGCCGGAGGGAATCCAGCTGCCCATGCCGGTGCTCCGGGCCTTGCCTCACAGGTGGCGGCAGAAATTCCCAGGGCAAGTGGGGGCCTCCTGCCACAGTCTGGAAGAGGTGCTGGAGGCAGCCTGGCTGGGGGCGGACTGCTGCACCTTCAGCCATATTTATCCCACCCGGTGCAAGCCGGGTCTGGCGCCCCGGGGCCTTGAACAGCTCCGGCAGGTGTGCGCCCAAAGCCCCATCCCCGTCTACGCCCTGGGAGGCATCACCCCGGAAAAGGTCCCGGAACTGAAAGAAGCCGGAGCCGCCGGGGCGGTGATGATGGGGTGGTGGGGAACTGTTGCCAGTCCAACCCCTTGACTTGCAACCTGGTATCCTATAATATGAAGGAATAAAACCAACTGTGAAGGAGTGGGCCTATGAAAAAACAACTGCTGGCCCTGGCGTTTTCCTGCTTTGTCCTTTGGGGCAGCGGGGATGCCCTGGCGGCCAAACCCACTGATTGGAGCCTTCTGGGAGAAAATACTTCCGGAGCCTACTATACGGACCTTGCCTCGTTCCGCCAGGAATCCAGGACCCCGTCCCTGACCCAGGCCACAGCCCGGGCAGTGCTGAAGAATCCCTCGTTCATCCGGCTGCTGGATCACCTGTATGCCAAGGATCTGAAAGAGGATGATTCGGCCAAAGAATGCATTATGGATGTGGAAATCAACCAAGCTGACCACACCTACCGGATCAACCAGATCCAGGTGCTGACCCGGAAAGGGAAGAGCCTGGAAAAGAAAAAGATCAAAGAAGAATTTCTCCCCATTCCTCAGCGGACCTTTGTGGCCGCCCTGGAAAAAGAGATCCAGGCCTGGAATCTGGAGAACAAAAAGGAGCCTGTGAAACATGAAAATCCGCGGATTTGAAAAAATCTCTTCCTATAAAGAGGTGGATTTCCCCCTGCCCAGCCGGCAGACCGCCCGGAGTGCCGGGTACGACATTTATCTGCCGGAAACCGTGACCATTCCGGCCCACAGCCAGAAAATGGTCCCCACCGGAGTAAAGGCCTACATGCAGGACAACGAATACCTGGGCATCCACATCCGGTCCAGCATGGCGGTGAAACGCCACCTGCGCCTGGTGAACAACGAAGGCATTGTGGATGCGGATTACTACAACAATCCAGACAACGAAGGCCATTTGCTGCTGGCCCTGGCCAATGACAGCAGCCAGGACGTGACCCTGGAAAAAGGGGAACGGGTGGCCCAGGGGATTTTCTATACGTATCTGCTGGCCGATGATGACGCCAGGGCTCCCAAACAGGAGCGGAGCGGCGGCTTCGGCAGCACCACGAAATGAGGGATGACCATGACGGACAATAAATGGAAGAAAATGATCGGCCTGGTGGACACCATGGGAGACTGGGGCGGCTACCAGCTGTATGAATGGTTCAAACTGTTCCCGGAACAGCGGGAAACGGCCCTCCGGGAATATATTTATTTGAAGGCTCACCTGATCCGGGGCTGCCTGACGGCCCTGAAAAAGGACCTTTCCAAAGAAGAATGGAATGAATTCTACCTGGCCCTGGGCAAACAGATGGAAGCCACTCCGGATTACAGCTACGGAGCCACCTATGATGGGCTGGTGGAAGCTCTCCGGGGCTACGAAGGCCAGAACCTGGCCCAGCAGAAAGCCATCTTTGCCAAACGGAGCACCATTGACAGCACGGTATATTCCCAGCAGTTTGTAAAAGATTTAACAAATTTCTTCAGCCGGACCCAGGCGGAACTGCGGAAAGGGCTCCGGGACTGAAAAAAGTTGTCTTCGGTAGTGAATAAAGGTTGACAAGTTGAAGATAAACTCCTATACTGTTACCATAACTAAACAAAAGATAGAGGCGCGGAAAACATCAGTAATTCTCTGAGGGACACCGTTGAGGGGAATGAAAGGGGAACCGCCGAAGCAAAGCTGCGGGTGCGCGCTTATGCTGGGATGCAGGTGAACAATCTGCAGACTGTCGCCTTTGGGTGGAGAGCTATCAATGGGAACGGAACCAAGTCCCCTGCCACGGCAGGAGCGGCTTCTTTTCTTGCAGGTCATTGGGCTCGCCTCGATGACCTGCTTTTTTGTCTCCCAAAGGATCAACAAAGGAGAGATGCACAGAATGATCAAAGTGATGGTAAACGGTGCCCTGGGCAGAATGGGGCATACAGTGGTACAAACGGTCCTGCAGCAGAAGGATATGGAACTGGTGGGCGCCGTGGACGTGTTCGGCAAGGACAAAACCGTGGAAGGCTGCCCGGTGGATACGGACCTGGTACAGGCCCTGGAAGCCCATAAGCCCGATGTGGTGGTGGACTTCACCCGGCCGGATGTGGTCATGGGGAACCTGCGGATCATCCTGAACGCCGGGGTCAACGCCGTAGTAGGCACCACCGGCTTCACCCAGGAAAACCTGGGTGAACTGAAGGGCCTGGCGGAAAAGAACAACGTGGGCATCCTGGTTTGTCCCAACTTTGCCATGGGGGCGGTGCTGATGATGAAAATCGCCGCAGAAGTGGCCAAATACTTCCCCCAGGTGGAGATCATCGAAATGCATCATGACAAAAAGCTGGACGCTCCCAGCGGCACGGCCATCCTTACCGCCCAGAAACTGGCGGAAGTCCGGGGCGGCTTTGTCCAGCAGGGGAATCCCGATGAAGTGGAGAAACTGCCCCATGCCAGAGGCAGCGAATATGAAGGGATGCGGATCCACAGCGTACGGCTGCCCGGGTTCGTGGCCAGCCAGGAAATCATCTTCGGCAGCATGGGCGAAACCCTTACGGTGCGCAACGACCCGGTGAGCCGGGAATGCTACATGCCCGGTGTGATGCTGGGCTGCCGGACCATGGTAAACCGCAAGGGCCTGGTGTACGGACTGGATCAGATTCTGGATTAAGGATAAGAGGAGACGAAAATCATGAAAGAATACAACTTGGCAATTCTGGGTGCTACGGGCGCCGTTGGACAGGAATTCATCAATCTGCTGAACGAACGGGACTTCCCCTTCAAAAACCTGAAACTGCTGGCTTCTGCCCGCAGCGCCGGCAAGGAACTCACCGTCCGGGGCAAGACATATAAAGTGGAAGAAGCCAAAGCCGACTCCTTTAATGGGGTGGATGTGGCCCTGTTCGCCGGCGGCAGCATCTCCAAGACCTTTGCTCCCATTGCCGTAAAGGCCGGTGCCGTGGTGATCGACAACTCCAGCACCTACCGGATGGATCCGGATGTGCCTCTGATCGTCCCTGAAGTGAACCCTCAGGACATTACCAAACATCACGGGATCATTGCCAACCCCAACTGTTCCACCATCATCATGGTCATGGCCCTGAAACCCATCTACGATCTGGCCCGGATCAAACGGATCATCGTCTCCACTTACCAGGCTGCTTCCGGCGCCGGCAAAGACGGGCTGGACGAACTGGAAAACCAGATCAAACAGGCTGCCCGGGGCGAAGAAATGACCGCCAAGATCTTCCCCAGCGCCAGCGCCAAGAAACATTTCCCGCTGGCTCTGAACCTGGTGCCCCAGATCGATATCTTCCTGGACAACCTGTACACCAAGGAAGAAATGAAGATGGTCAACGAAACCAAGAAAATCTTCTCCGATCCGGAAATGCGCATTACTGCCACCACCGTCCGTGTTCCCGTATACCGGAGCCACAGCGAATCCGTCAACGTGGAACTGGAACATGACGTGGAACTGGAAGACATCCGCAAGGCTCTGGCCGGCTTCCCCGGCGTGGTGCTCCAGGACGATCCTTCCCAGCAGATCTATCCCATGCCTCTGTACACCTCCGGCAAGAACGATGTGTATGTGGGCCGTCTGAGACGGGATGAATCCGCGGCCAACAGCTTCAACTTCTGGTGCGTAGGGGACCAGATCCGCAAAGGGGCTGCCCTGAACACCCTGCAGATTGCGGAAACCATGGTGAAGAACGGCTGGCTGTAAGAGAAAACCAAACGAGATATTCGAGGGGAGCCTGAGTTTAAAATGAAAATCATTGTACAAAAATTCGGTGGAACGTCCGTTGCTACGCCTGCCACCCGTGAAAAAGTGGTGGGCAAAGTCCAGGAAGCCATTGCCCAGGGATATTCTCCCATTGTGGTGGTGTCCGCCATGGGACGCCGGGGAGATCCCTTTGCTACGGATACCATGATCGATATGCTGAAAAGTGTGAACCCCAACCCGGCTCCTCATGAACTGGATCTTCTGATGGCCTGCGGAGAAATCATCTCCTCCACGGTAATGGCCGCCACCCTCCAGGAAAAAGGCCTGAAGGCTAAAGCCCTTACCGGGGGCCAGGCCGGCATGATCACCGATGATGAATACGGCAATGCCAAAATCCGCACGGTGGAACCGGACAACCTGCTGGAACTGGTGGAACAGGGGATCATCCCTGTAATCTGCGGGTTCCAGGGGGTAACCGCCGATCACAAGAACGTGACCACCCTGGGCCGTGGGGGCAGCGATACCTCTGCCGCCGCCTTCGGGGTAGCCGTCCATGCGGACAAGGTGGAAATCTACACCGACGTGGACGGGGTCATGACCGCCGATCCCCGGATTGTAAAGGATGCCCACATCATCAAACAGATCTCTTATGATGAAATCCGTGAAATGGCCCACCAGGGCGCCAAGGTCATCCATCCCCGGGCGGTGGAAATCGTTATGCGTTACGGGGTCCCCATGGTGGTAAAGAGCACCTTCTCCGAAGCCCCTGGTACCCTGATCAGCAAGGAAGACCAGCCCAAGGAAATGGAAGAAACCGATTCCCTGGAAGAAAAACATGCCTGCGGGGTGGCCAGCAAGAACAACATCGCCTTCTTCTCCGTGAACCTGGAAACCAATGACGGGGCTGAACTGTTCGACACCCTGGCCAAAAACGGAGTGAGCATCGGTACCATGAGCCTCCAGCCCCATTCCCTGATGTTCGCCGTGTACAGTGCTGCTGCCGCTGATGCGGAAAAAGTGCTGAAAGCGGAAAACTGCAAGTACACCAAAGTGGAAGACTGCGCCAAAGTGACCGTGGTGGGCTCCCATATGGGCGGTGTGCCTGGCATCATGGCCCGGTTCATCAACGCTCTGGCCAAAGCCGGCATCGAGATCCTTCAAACTACAGATTCTGACAACCTGATTTCCGCCATTGTACGGGAATCCCAGGTAAAAGAAGCAGTCAATGCCCTGCACGCTGCTTTCCAACAATAAAAGGTGGTTAGCATGAACAAGAAACCTTATTTCGGAAGACTGATTACAGCAATGGTGACCTTCTTCAACGAAGACGGCTCCCTGAACGCGGACGGGACGGCGGAATTCGCCTCCTGGCTGCTGGACCACGGCTCTGATTCCATCCTGGTCAGCGGCACCAGCGGGGAAGCCCCCACCATGACCTATGCAGAAAAAGAAGAACTGTTTACCAAAGTCATCGCCAAGGTAAGAGCCAAAGGCAAAGGCCAGGTGATCGTAGGCACCGGCTCCAACAACACGGCGGATGTACTGGAAATGAACAAACTGGCAGAAAAAGTGGGCGCCGATGGAGTCCTGGTGGTGGGGCCCTATTACAACAAGCCCTCCCAGGAAGGTTTCTACCGTCATTTCAAGACCATTGCAGACAATACCAGCCTGCCCATTGTGATCTACAACGTGCCCGGACGGACCGGCAGCAATATTTTGCCTGCCACCGTTGCCCGTCTGGCCCATGAATGCAAAAACATTGTGGCCATTAAAGAAGCTGCCGGCAATGTAAGCCAGGTGGAAGACCTGTACCGTCTGGTGCCGGAAGATTTCTCCATTTACAGCGGGGACGATGCCCTGATCCTGCCTTTTATGAGCGTAGGCGCCGTAGGGCTGATTTCCGTCCTGAGCAATGTGAACGGAGAACTGATCCAGGAGATGATGCAGAGCTTCGAACAGGGTAAAGTCCAGAAGGCCCGGGACTTGAACAAGACCATGGTCCTCCAGTCCCGGAGCATGTTCCTGGTGAGCAACCCCATCCCCATCAAAGAAGCCGTAGGACTGATGACACCCTTCAACCCGGGGCCCTACCGTCTGCCCCTGTGCCCCATGACCGACGAAGAAAGAGAAAAGGTCACCCGGGCCTGGAAAGAAAGCGGGCTGTTGAAGTAAACAAGGTCAAGGGTCAACGGCCTGAGACCAGGGGGTGTGAAAAAATGATTCTTCATTTTTTCACACCCCCCTTTTTTTGCTATAATAGGGTCTGTACACCATAGCAGGGAGGGACGGACCCAATGGCAGAACCACAGGAATCACAGCATACCGGGGAATCCGGGGGCAAATACCGGCTGGCAGAGGCGGTGAAACGGCTGATGGCCCGGCAGAGCCTGGAAGACATCACCGTAAAGGAAATCACCGGGGAGGCCGGGGTATCCCGCCAGACCTTTTACCGGCACTTTCTGGACAAATATGATCTGGTGAACTGGTACTTTGATGAACTGCTGGCCAATTCCTTCCGGGAAATGGGCTACGGCAGGACCATTTACGAAGGCCTGGTCCGGAAATTCCGCTATATCCAGGCGGAAAAGGTGTTCTTCCGGGCGGCGTTCCAGTCGGACCAGCAGAACAATCTGAAAGACCACGACTTCCGGAAAATCTATGGGTTCTACCAGGACCTGTACCGGAAAAAGACCGGGAAAGACCTGGAGCGGGCAGTGCTGGCCCTGTTGGAAATGTACTGTCAGGCCTCCGTCTACATGACCGCCAAATGGGTGGGACGGGGAACCCGGGATGCAGCTCCGGAACAGCTGGCGGACCTGATGCTCCAGGCCATGCCGCCTGCTCTTACGGACCTTTTCGTCCGCTGTGACCTGCTCCGGTAATGACTGAACAGTCAAGGTGACAGATGAGGAAAAGTGTCACTTGTGGAACTTCTCTTTCTTTTTTACAATGGAATCAAAGAACAACGGACTGTGTTCCGATTCCGTAACAAAAGAAAGGGGAGTTTTTTTATGGCAAACAGAATTTCCTTGAACGGTACTTCCTATCACGGCAGCGGTGCCATTAAAGACATCATCACCGAATTCCAGAACAGAGGGTTCACCAAAGCTTTCGTAGCCTCCGATCCGGACCTGGTGAAGTTCAACGTCACCGCCAAAGTCACCGATCTGCTGGATGCGGCCAACATTCCCTACACCGTCTATTCCGACATCAAACCCAATCCCACCATTGCCAACGTCCAGCACGGGGTGGAAGCCTTCAAAGCCTCGGGCGCTGACTGTATCATCGCCATCGGCGGCGGCTCCTCCATGGATACCTCCAAGGCCATCGGCATCATCATCGCCAACCCGGAATTCGCTGACGTCCGGAGCCTGGAAGGCTGCGCTCCCACCAAGAATCCTTCCGTGCCCATCCTGGCTGTGCCCACCACCGCCGGTACCGCTGCGGAAGTGACCATCAACTACGTGATCACCGACGTGGAAAAAGAACGGAAATTCGTCTGTGTGGATCCCCATGACATGCCCGTGGTGGCCTTCGTGGATCCGGATATGATGTCCAGCATGCCCAAAGGCCTCACCGCTTCCACCGGCATGGACGCCCTGACCCACGCCATTGAAGGGTATACCACCAAAGCCGCCTGGGAAATGACCGACATGTTCCACATCGAAGCCATCCGGCTGATCGCCGAAAACCTCCGGGGCGCAGTGGCCAACACCAAAGAAGGCCGGGAAGGCATGGCCCTGGCCCAGTACATCGCCGGCATGGGCTTCTCCAATGTGGGCCTGGGCATCGACCATTCCATGGCCCACACCCTGTCCGCCCATTATGACACTCCCCACGGAGTAGCCTGCGCCATGCTGCTGCCCATTTCCATGGAATTCAATAAGGAATACACCGGCGACAAATACAAAGCCATCGCCAAAGCCATGGGGGTGGAAGGAGTGGATTCCATGACCCAGGAAGAATACCGGGATGCTGCCATTGCCGCTGTCCGGAAGCTGTCCCAGGACGTGGGGATCCCGGAAAAGAACGAAAAGATCCGGGAAGAAGACCTGGACCAGCTGGCCAAAGACGCTCTGGCCGACGCCTGCTATCCCGGCAACCCCAGAGAAGCCACCAAGGAACAGGTCATCGAAATGTTCCGGAAACTGATGTAAGGAAAGGGAAAGTCTCCAGCCTGAGGAGAGGGGCTGCTGCGCATGCAGCAGCCCCTCTTCTGTGTCCCCCTGAAAGGGGGACACATCTGGATTCCTTGGTTACGGGACAACATCGGGTGTTGTCGCTCCTGGGGTGGAGCACGCGGGTGTATGGGTATAGAATTTTTTGCCCTCTGGGCGGCCGGGACGGGCGGGCCTGACAGGCCCGCCCCTACAGCGTTGGGGTCGGAGACTCGTACATCTGGCGAACCGCCTGTTGTGCGTCCTCTACGGGCCCATGCTCTTCACTCTGCACTCTTCACTCTTTACTTTCGGACATGAATGAATAACTATACTGTGATGAAGGTTTTACTGAGAACTTGTTGACACATACCGGAGATCCTTCCCCGTTTGCACAATTGCTGAACATAGTGTAGAATAGAATGTAAACACTAACCAAAATAACCAGCATCTCCGATGCTGCAGCAATAAGGTGAAAACGTATGGAATACCATGAATCAGAATCCACGGAAATGTACCTGGAAACCATCCTGGTGCTGAAAAATCGTCTGGGGCTGGTACGCTCCATTGATATTGCCAACGAAATGGGCTATTCCAAGCCCACCATCAGTGTGGCCATGAAAAAGTTCCGGGCAGAGGGCCTGGTTACGGTGGACGAATCGGGCTTTGTGAACCTGACGGAAACCGGCCGGGATATTGCGGAACGGATCTATGAGCGGCACCAGGTGCTGACCCACATCCTTATATCCCTGGGCGTCTCCCAGGAACATGCGGAACACGATGCCTGCAAAATCGAACACGATATCTGTGACGAAACCTTTGATGCTCTGAAAAAAGAATATCTCCGGCTCCGGTCGAAGAAATGAGCCAGGAGGGGGACTGCTGCAAAGGCAACGGTCCCCCTCTGTTGACATTTTATGATATAATAAACCAATGGAGTGCCGCTTTTGGACACTCAGTTATGGGTCCTGGAAGAAGGGATTCTTTCAATCCGGCAGCTTTCTGCCAGAAGAGTGAGGGCTTTCTATGAACAAACAACAGACCGTATTGATCGCGGATGACGAACCGCAGATCCGTGAGATTTTAAGCATTTATTTCAAAAAAGAGGGCTTCAAGGTCATTGAAGCGGCGGACGGGGCAGAAGCCCTGGTCCAGGTCCAGGCCGGCAAGCCGGACATTATCCTGCTGGACATTATGATGCCTGTATTGGACGGACTGGAAGTGTGCAAACAGGTCCGGAAGATTTCCGACATTCCCATTATCATGCTCACGGCCAAGGATTCTGATGACGACCGGATCCTGGGACTGGAGATCGGGGCGGACGACTACATTTCCAAACCTTTCAATACCCGGGAAGTGGTGGCCCGGGTGAAAGCGGTGCTCCGCCGGACCAACGCCTCCATGAACAGCCAGAACAAACAGGTGCTGGAATATCCCAACCTGATGATCAATCTCAGCGAATACCGGGTGGTTGCCTTTGGCCGGGAAATCACCTTCACCGCCAAGGAAATGGAACTGCTCTGGTGCCTGGCCTCCAATCCGGGGATCGTGTTCAGCCGGAACCAGCTGCTGGAAAAGATCTGGGGCTACACCTACTACGGGGATACCCGTACTGTGGATACCCATATCAAGCGGGTCCGGCACAAACTGGACATTCCGCCGGATTCCACCTGGGACATTATGACCGTCTGGGGTGTGGGCTACAAGTTTGAGGTCAAAAAGTGAAGAAGTCATTAAGCACCAGGCTCATGTACAGTTACATGGGCCTGATTCTGGCTATTATCGTGGGAATTTCCGTAGGCCTCAGCTACCTGATCACCGATTATTTCTTCCGGACCAAGGAACTGGAACTCAATGACAAAGGCGGCCAGGTGGCCATGATGATCCGGTACTTCGACGCCACGCACATGGACAAGACCATCCTTCGGGAATATCTTACTTCCATGGACCAGCTGGTGGGGGCCCGGATCTGGGTGTTCAACAACCAGTTCGACCTGATCGGGGCTTCGGAAACTGGTACGGAATACGAACAGGTCCATGATGGATCAGATTCCTCCAAACAGGAACGGGAAGCCAAGCGCCGGGAAAAATGGATGAAAAGCGTGGCGGCCATCGATCAGCAGATCCAGGAAGGAGGCCCCAACAGCGAGCGGTTCCGGAAAACCCTGGCGAAAGTGTACAGCGGGGACCGGGTCAATGAACGGATTTATCATCCCTACTACAAGGAACAGGTGCTGATGGTGGGGATCCCCCTGAAGGACACCCGGGGGGAAGTGACCGGGGCCCTTTTGCTGGCGTCTCCTTTGGGAGGCCTGAACAAGGTGCTGAAGGATATTTACATCTACACCATCATTGTGGGGATCATCGCCCTGTTCGTCAGTGTGATTATTGTCAGCGGGCTTACCCGGCGGATGGTGAAGCCTCTGATTTCCATGAAGAATTCCGCCAAGGCCATTGCTCTGGGGGACTATTCCCTGAAAGTGGCAGTGGACGGAGATGACGAAGTGGCGGACCTGGGACGGAGTCTGAATTCCCTGGGCCGGGATCTGGAACAGTTCGTACGGAAAAGCCGGAAAATGGAAAAGATGCGCCGGGATTTCGTGGCCAATGTGTCCCACGAGCTCCGGACTCCCATTACCATTATCCAGGGCTACAATGAAGCGTTGTCCGATGGGACCATTACGGATCCGGAAGACATCAGGAAATACCGGAAGCTGATCAACGACGAAACCCAGCGGCTGGAACGGCTGATCAACGAACTGCTGGACATCAGCCGGCTCCAGCGGGGTGAAGGAGAGGAAATGGAACCCATCCCTTTGGGCAAAGTGGTGGAAAGCGTGGTGAACATGCTGGAAGGCCGGGCCAAGAAACGGGATATCCGGTTGGAACAGTATGTGGATGACAGCCTTCTGGTGTACGGCAACGGGGACCGGCTGTATCAGCTGGTGATGATCCTGGGGGACAATGCCATGAAGTATTCCCCGGACAGTTCGGTAATCCGGTTCCAGGTGATGGAAAACCGCCAGAAGGGTACCGTGCTTACCGTGGCCGACCAGGGCTTCGGAATTCCTGAAGAGGACATTCCCTATATCTGGGAGCGGTTCTATAAGGCGGACAAATCCCATTCCCGGCATATTCCCGGGACGGGGCTGGGACTGGCCATCGGCAGGGAAATCATCCGGATGCACAAGGCCAGGGTCCAGGTCCAGAGCAAGGTGGGCAAGGGCACGGCCTTTGTGATCACCTTCCCGCCCTGTGCCCCTCCGTCTAAGGTGGATGCCAACGGGGCCCACGAGGCGGAAGTGGTGGAAAACGTCCATCCCCTGCCGGAGGACGATACGGTGGAACAGGAAGGAGAGAACCGGGATGTTTAAGAAAACGGCAATCCTGTCAGCCTGTCTTTGTGTGGGGCTGGCACTGACGGCCCGGGCGGCAGCCTGGGAACCGGAGGAACTGAACCGGGAAGAAGCGGCCCTGGTGGGCTTTTATCAGGGAAACGGAGAGCAGGTGGCGGTCCGGGAAAACAAGGGCCAGCTCCAGCTGCTGTACCGGTTCCAGAGCCAGGACCGGGATTACACCGGCAGTAATGTGTACCAGCTGGTGAAGAACCATTACGACAATTATGACCTGCGGGAAGTGGGACCCAACACCGATGCGGACAGCACGGTCCGGTTCGACCGTGACAAGAACGGCCTGGGGATCAGCCTGAACCTGGGCCAGAAAAGCTATACCCGCCGATTCACCGGTGGGGAAAACGGCAAACCTGTCCGGGTGACGCCTCCCAACCCCATGGAAGAACTCCGGAAGGAAGCGGCGGCAGCCGTGCCACCCAGTCTGCCCTATGACAAGACTGCGGACCTGGTGGATGTGGCCCAGACCGTACCCGGGGTAAAGCTGGATCTCCGGTACACCACGGACAACAATCTTTTCGGGGCGCCTCTGGTGCTGCGCCAGAACGCCCTGCTGGACCGGAGCGCCGCCCAGGCCCTGGCCAGGGTCCAGAACGGACTGCGGCCCTATGGATACGGCCTGGTGGTGTGGGAAGCCTACCGGTCCTGGCAGGATTTCAAACTGGCCACCCTGGCTTTGGGCAAGGACCATGCAGATATGCTTCCCAAGGCGGAAGAAGGGTATTCCCACAATTCCGGCCGGAGCATCGACGTGAGCCTGTACAGCCTGGACACGGGAGAAGAAGTACCCATGATCTCGGATTTTGACGAACCCTCCCCGGCCCAGTATGCCCAGTTTGCCGGAGGGACCCAGAAGCAGCGGTACCTGAGGGACCTGCTCCGGCAGCAGATGACCCTGCAGGGCTTTACGGCCAGCGATATGGAATGGTGGCATTTCGATTACGACGCCGGCAGCCGGTACCAGGTGCTGAACCAGTGAAAAGGAGCCGGCTGCGTTTCCTTTGGAAAAATTTGTCTGCAAATTTTATCCTTTTATGGTAAAATTAATAAGATATGAATCTATTTTTAGGAGGTTCAGACCATGAACGTTTATGACGAAATGAACAATCTTTGCAAAGCCATTAAGGAATCCCATGAATATAAAGTGCTGGTGGAAGCCAAAGGGAAACTGGCCTCGGATTCTTCTGCAGAATCCATGGTGAAGGATTTCCTGAAGCAGAAACAGGAACTGGAAATCGCCCAGTACCAGGGCCAGAAACCTGATGATGCCAAAGTGAAGAAAATGCAGGAACTGTACAACGTGCTCCAGCTGAACCCGGTGGCCGCAGAATACATCCAGGCCTACATCCGGTTCCAGATGATGTTCGGAGACCTGTCCAAGACCCTCAGTGATACGTTGAAGGAAGTTATGGACTGATGACCATGTCTGGTTTACTTTCTTTTCTGGAAGAACACCTGCCCGGGAAATTCCAGATCAATGCCCCTATGGAACAGTACACCACCTTCCGGGTAGGGGGGCCGGCGGACCTTCTGGTGGCACCGGAGACCCGGGAAGAGGTGTGCAGCCTCCTTCAGGAGATCCACCATCAGAACGTCCCGCTTACGGTAATCGGCAACGGATCCAACCTGCTGGTCCTGGACAAAGGCGTCCGGGGCTGTGTGGTGAAACTGGGCCGCAGCCTGAAGAAGCTGGCCATTGAAGGTACCACCATCCGGGTGGAAGCAGGGGTGCTTCTTTCCCGGCTGGCTTCGGCGGCGGCAGAAGGAGGACTGTCCGGCCTGGAATTCGCTTCCGGGATCCCCGGCAGCCTGGGGGGCGCCATTCTTATGAATGCCGGTGCCTACGGGGGCGAAATCGGCACCCTGGTCCGTACGGTGACTGTGGCGGATACCCAGGGCAGATGCCGGACCCTGGACCGGGAAGAAATGGACTTCCGGTACCGCCATTCTGTGGTGATGGAGACCGGGGACATCATTCTGGATGCCACCCTGGAACTGACCCGGGATGATCCGGAAGCTATCCGGCAGCGGATCAATGATCTGACCCAAAAACGGGTGAGTAAACAACCTTTGAATTTCCCCAGTGCGGGAAGCACTTTCAAGAGACCTCCAGGATATTTTGCAGCGGCACTGATCGACCAGGCAGGCCTTCGGGGCTACCGGGTAGGTGATGCCCAGGTATCAGAGAAACACACCGGTTTTGTGGTGAACCGGGGCCATGCCACGGCCACGGAGATCCTCCAGCTGATGGACGACGTGAAAGAACGGGTCCACGCCATGAGCGGCGTCTGGCTGGAGCCGGAAGTCCGGATCATCGGTGAGAAATAACCATCTGTTATACCCAGGAAACGCCTCCGCGACGCTTCCTTTGGATTTTATCCTGGAAGGAGTCAAGTAAAATTTTATGAATAAGGGGTATATTTTCGTCCTTGTAACCGCCTTTCTGTTTGGGACTATGGAAACGGCCCTGAAGTTTTTCGGGAACATGTTCCATCCCATCCAGATCACATTCCTCCGGTTCCTGATCGGGGGACTGGTGCTGATGCCCATGGCCTTCAGCGCCCTGAAGAAAAAGAACGTCCAGCTGAACGGACAGGATCTGAAATTCTTCCTGTTTTCCGGTTTCCTGGGGGTTGTGGTCAGCATGATCCTGTATCAGATGGCCATTGTCTACGGCAAGGCTTCGGTAAACGGGGTCATCTTCAGCTGCAACCCGGTGTTCGTGGTGCTGTTTGCCTATTTCCTGTTGGGTGAGCCCATTGACAAACTGACCGTCTTTTCCCTGATGGCCAGCTTTGCCGGGATCATCTGCATCGTAAACCCGGTGAACATGTCCGGCAGCCAGCTGAGCATCATCCTGATCCTGCTGTCTGCCCTGACTTTTGCCCTGTACGGCATCGCCGGACGGAAACACGCCCAACGCTACGGGGGCATTGCCATGACCAGCCTGAGTTTCATCTGCGGGTCTTTGGAAATGCTGGTCCTGATCGGGATCTCCACCTTTGAACCGGTGCGGAACCTGATGCTGTCCCTGGGACTGAAAGTCTTTACGGACATTCCCATTCTCAGCGGCCTTACCGCTGCCCACATCCCGCCTCTGGCCTACATCGCCGTAGGGGTGACGGGGCTGGGATACGCCAGCTATTTCCTGGCCATGGAATATACGGACCCTGCTACCGCGTCCCTGGCTTTTTACATCAAACCCATCCTCACCGCCTTTATGGCCTGGCTGGTGATTGATGAGCCCATTACGGTGAACATGATCGTGGGCATCGCCCTGATCCTGTTCGGTTCCTGCCTGTCCATTATTTCCAAACGGAAAAAGGCAGCCTGAAGAAAGGAAGAATCCATGAACTTCAAATTTGTCCACAACAACTTCAATGTGCTGGACCTTCAGAAATCCCTGGCTTTTTATAAGGAAGCCCTGGGCCTGGAAGAGACCCGGCGGATCGAAACCCCGGATTTCACCATTGTGTACCTGGGGGACCATCAGACCAGCCATCTGCTGGAACTGACCTGGCTGAAGGACCGGAAGGAACCCTACAACCTGGGGGACAATGAATTCCACCTGGCCTTTGAAACCGACGACTTTGCCGCCGCCCATGCCAAGCATGAAAAAATGGGCTGCATCTGTTTTGAAAACCCGGCTATGGGGATTTATTTCATCACCGATCCGGACAACTACTGGCTGGAAATCCTGCCGCCGAAAAAATAAAGGAGAACAATGATGGGGAGCTTTTTCAAGGAATTCAAAGACTTCGCCCTCCGGGGCAACGTGGTGGACATGGCCGTCGGTGTTATCATCGGGGGTGCTTTCGGGAAGATTGTCTCTTCCGTGGTCAACGACATTATCATGCCCCCTCTGGGGATCCTGATCGGGGGCGTGGATTTTTCTGACCTGTTCATCAATCTGTCCAGCAAAAAGGTGAATACCCTGGCGGAAGCCAAAGCCGCCAACCTGCCGGTGATCGCCTATGGCAGCTTCATCACCAATGTCATCGATTTCATCATCATGGCCTTTGTGATCTTCTGCCTGGTGTCCCTGATGAACCGGTTCAAGAAAGAAGAACCCAAAGCAGAACCCACCCTGTGTCCGTTCTGCAAAATGCCGGTGGATCCGGAAGCTACCCGCTGCCCTCATTGCACGTCTGAAATACCCAAGAAATAAGGAACCGGGCTGGTCAGGCTGCCATCGGCCGGGCCAGCCGGCTTTTTTGTGTTGAAAATTGCTACAGGAGGATGTTCCATGAACGTATTGGATGTACTGGAAGAACGGGGATACCTGAAACAGATGTCCCACCCGGATGAAATCAGAGAACTGCTGGGAAAGGAAAAGATCACTTTCTATATTGGCTTTGACCCTACTGCGGACAGCCTCCATGTTGGTCACTTCATCGCCCTGATGGTCATGGCCCATATGCAGCGGGCCGGCCACCGTCCCATTATCCTGCTGGGCGGGGGCACCGGTATGGTCGGAGACCCCAGCGGCAAGAATGAAATGCGGAAGATGCTTACCCCGGAATTCATCAACCACAATATCGAATGCTTCAAGAAACAGATCGGCCGGTTCATCGACCTGTCCGAAGGGAAGGCCATTGTAGCCAACAACGCCGACTGGCTGCTGAAGCTGAACTATGTGGACATGCTCCGGAGCGTAGGGGTCCATTTCTCCGTGAACCGGATGCTGGCCGCTGACTGCTACAAAACCCGTCTGGCCAGCGACAACGGGCTGACCTTCTTCGAAATGAACTACATGATCATGCAGGCCTATGACTTCTATACCCTGCACAAGAAATACAACTGCGTCATGGAACTGGGCGGGGACGACCAGTGGTCCAACATGATCGCCGGGGTGGAATTGATCCGCCGGAAGGACCGCCAGCCTGCCTACTGCATGACCAACACTCTTCTGACCAACAGCCAGGGCCAGAAAATGGGCAAGACCGTAGGCGGCGCTGTGTGGCTGGATCCGGAGAAATTCTCTCCTTACGATTTCTACCAGTACTGGCGGAATATCGACGATGCGGATGTGGAAAAATGCCTGGCGCTGCTGACTTTCCTGCCCATGGATGAAGTCCGGCGGCTGGGGGCTCTCCAGGGTGCGGAAATCAACGAAGCCAAGAAGGTATTGGCCTACGAGGTGACCAAGATCGTCCATGGGGAAGCAGAAGCGGAAAAGGCGAAAAACGCCACGGAAGCGTTGTTCGGTTCTGGCAGCAACATGGACAATGTGCCCACCATCACCGTCCGGAAGGACGAATGGGGCTGCCGTCTGCTGGATCTCCTGGCAGAAAACAAGGTGATCGCCACCAAGAGCGAAGGCCGCCGGCTGATGCAGCAGAACGGCCTGTCCATCGAAGATGCCAAGATCACCGACGTGGACACCGTTGTGGACGACACTCTGTTCGACGGCAAAGAAAGCCTGCTGCTCCGGAAGGGGAAGAAGAAGTACTACCGGTTGGTAAGGGGATAAAAAAATGGGGCTGTTGCGTGAGCAACAGCCCTGTCAACGGTCAGCTGACAAAAAAGGAGTACTGCACGCTCATGTGCAGTACTCCTTTTTCATCTAAGTTCCTTCTTCGCGATTTTCCCCGTTGCCAGGTGGGGCATGGCTTCCAGCTGGCGGAATACCCGGGGGACTTTGTAGATGGCCAGATTCTGCTGCAGGTATTTTTTCAGGGCCCTGGGGTCCACGGTTTCCCCTTCCCGGACCGTGTAGAAGCAGCATCCGGCCTGGCCCCGGAGCTTGTCCGGGATGCCGATGACCGCCGCTTCGTCGATGCCCGGGTAGGCATAGACCAGTTCTTCGATTTCCCGGGGATAGATGTTTTCCCCCATGCTGATGATCATGTCCTTCAGACGGTCCACGATCCGCAGGTATCCGTCCTGATCTTCCACCACCACATCGCCTGTGTGGAGCCATCCGTCCACCAGGGCATCTGCCGTGGCTTCCGGCAGATGCCAGTAGCCCAGCATCACATTGGGTCCTTTGACCAGCAGTTCGCCCCGGCTGCCCTGGGGCATTTCCCGTCCCTCCGGATCCACCACCTTCACCTGGATCTCCGGCAGGGGCAGGCCAATGGTGCCGCTTTTCACCTTCTCCGGGGGATTGACGGACACCACCGGCGAAGCTTCCGAAAGGCCGTATCCTTCAATGATGGGCTGATGGTACCGGGCTTCAAAAGCCTGGAGAAGGGAAAGCGGCATGGCGGTGCCTCCCACCACGGTGTACCGGACGGAGGTCAGGTCCTCCGGCTGTCCCCGGCGGATGAGCAGGGAACAGAGGGAAGGCACCAGGTACAGCACCGTCAGCTGCTGGTCCCGGATGAAATGGACAATGTCCTTCAGGTTCACGCTGTCATACAGGAAGAGGGAGGCTCCCACCAGCAGTGGATTGATCAAGGCGGTGATCAGGCAGAAACAGTGGTACAGGGGCAGCACCGCCAGCACCCGGTCCTCTGGGGTGATGCGGAGGATTTCCTGGAACTGGCGGGCGTTGCAGGTCACATTGGCGTGGGACAGCAGAGCCCCTTTGGGCCGGCCGGTGGTGCCGGAAGTATAGATGATGAGGAAAGGCTCCTGGTCCGTGAAGGTTTCCGAAAGAGACGGCGCTTCCGGGGCCGGGCTGTCCAGATACCCGTCCAGAGGCAGCTGGCGGATGGATCCCTCCAGATCCGCCGTGGCTTCCAGGGCGTTCCAGGCAAAAGGATTACCGGTATAGAGCAGTAAACTGGACTCAGAATCCCGGAGGATGAATCCCACTTCCCGCTGGCTCAGCTGGCTGTTGATGGGTACGGCAATGGCGCCCAGGGAAGCCAGGGCCAGATAAGCAACGATATAGTGGACGGTTTTCTGGGAAAAAATGGCAACACGGGTCTGCTGCCGGATCCCCTGGGCATACAGGGCATTCCGGCATTGACGGACCAGAGTACGGAGATCCAGGTAGGTATAGGAACGGCCCTGGTCAAAGACCGCCAGCCGGTCCGGTTCACCAAAGGACAACAGATGGTGGACGAGCATGGTAAGGCCTCCTTTTATCAGATTTCTCTTTCTATTGTACCGTGAAAAAAGAAAATAGGGAAGAGTGAAGAGGGAGGCCGGGATGGGGTTGTTGCACGTTCTGTGCAACAACCCCCTAGTCGTAGAGACGCATAGCGGCTTAAGTCTGGAGCCTGAAGGCTGGAGCCAAATGTTGAATTTGCAGGCAAATTTTTGAATATGCTGCAAAAACTGGTTGCCGCATACCGCAGGCAGCAGTCCCTTTTTCTTTCCCTTTCCTTCATGGTATAATGAGGAAAAAGTCATGCTAATCACTTAGCTTGACAGGAGGGAGGGGACCATGGAGCAATTTTTACAGGAAATGACAGAGCTCCTGCCGTTCCTGCAGGAACCCCGGTTTGGCATTCCTCTGCCTGTATTGTATCTGATCATAATGATCGGGGTGATCCTGTGGGGTGGGTCCCTCCGGGAACGGATCTTCCAGCTGGGGGCCCGGGAGGCGGTGGGCTGGAGCATCTGGGTGTGGCTGGTCTGGCTGACCATCCGGCTGCTGCGGCTGACCCTGATTACCGGCTGGGTTGCCCTGGCCCGCCTGCTCTGGTACGGCTATTATCCCTGCATGGGGCTGCTGGCTTTTCTGGTGGTCTGGATCAGCTATGCCAGCAACCGGAGACCGGAAGACAGGGCTCTTCCCCGCTGGCTCCAGGGCCTGCTGCTTGTTGACCTCCTTTTAGCCGGGCTGGCGCTGACCAATGACTGGCATCAGCTGGTGTTCCAGATCCAGCCCAGTACCAATCCCCACCAGGATATCTATACCTATGGCTTTGTGTATTACCTGATCCTGTTCAGTTATCTGGCCCAGCTGCTTCTGGCCAATGGGTGGCTGTGCTGGAGGGCTTTCCGGGAAAAAATCAGTCTGGAGAGGCTGTGGCAGCCCTTTACGGTCATCCTGCTGTACGGAGGATACATTGCCGGCTATATCCTGCGGGTTTCCTGGATCTTCCGGAGTGAACTGGTCCTGTGGACGGCATTTTTCGGTTTCCTCTGGATGGAAGCCCTGCTCCGGTCCCGGCTGCTGCCGGGGAACAGCCAGTATCGGGACTGCTTTCTCCATTCCCGCCTGGGGCTGACCATCCTGGACCGGCAGGGACGAACGGTGTACCAGTGCCAACAATTGCCCGTCCCTCCGGACGGAGACTGGCAGCGGAGGACCATGCCCATTTCCGGGGGACAGGTGGTATGGTACCAGGACATGGGCGAACTGCGCCAAAAAAAGAAAAAACTGGAACTGACGGCCCAGACCCTGCAGCGGGTCTACCGGCTGCGGCGGAACTGGGAAAAGATCCGGCGGGAACGGATCCATCAGCAGACCCGGCAACGGATTTATGAGGAAGTGGAGGGCATACTCCAGAGCAAAGGGCCCCTTTTCCTGCAGTATGCCCGGGCCCTGGAGCAGGCCCAACCAGGAGAGGGCACCCGGCAGATGGTGGCACGGCTCAATGTGCTGGCTTGTTATTTGAAGAAAGAATGTGTCCTGCTGCTCCGGGGACGGGAAGACAACAGCCTGCCGGTCCGGGAACTGCAGCTGGCGGTCCGGGAACTCTGCCATTACCTGGAACGGACCGGACTGAAGACGCTGGTGGACGATCGTCTGGAGGGGCAGCTGCCGGTGACAACGTCCCTGGCTTTCTTCCAGCTGCTGGAGGAGGCTTCGGAAGAGGCGGTGCGCCAGGGGGAAAGTTCCCAGATCTGCTGCTTCAAAGAAAGTGAGAAGGGATGGGAGCTGTCCCTGCTCTGGGATCCCCGGCCCTGGGTCCGGGAATTTGTGGCGCAGCATCAATCTCGTTATGGCAGGGGCCTGTTCTGCCGGGAACTGGAATACGGGAGCAGTCTGGTTCTTCAGCACCAGAAGGGGGACGGATCATGGTAGATTTTGTAAAGCTGGGACCTCTGTTCCACCGGGTGCTGGTGCTGCTGGGCTTTGTGGGGCTGATGAGCCAGAGCCTCCTGATCTATTTCCTCCAGCCCCTTCCCCGGTTCCGGTTTCGCCGCCGGAAAGCGCTGGAAGGGGTGATCCTGGTCCTCCTGATCCTCCTGGAAAGCGATCTGATCCAGGATATCCAGCTGGGTCGGGAAGAACCCTATGGTACGGGGTTCCGTCTGGTCCTTGGCGGCAGTCTCCTGGTGCTGGCCCTGTGGCAGCAGGGAGATTCAATCAGGTGTCTGTCCCTGTGCCTGGCCGGAATGGCGATCCTGCCCTTTTTCGACGGGAGCTATCCCTGGGAGATGGGCCTGGCCCTGGGGCTTTTTCTGGTGCGGTCCCTGGATCTCCTGCCGGAAACCATCCAGGAAAAACGGATGCAGATCACGGAGTATTCCATCCAGGAAGCCATTGATTCTTTAGAGGAAGGGGTCCTGATCTCGCTGGCTAGCGGCGAACCGGTGCTGATGAACCGGGCCCTGTTCCGGTATACGGAAAGTGTCCTGGGGGTGGGGATCCGGAACGGCAATATGCTGTGGCACCTGCTCCAGGAAGTCCGCAGGCCCGGGCTGCATCGGGAAAACCAGGGCAGAGGGCTGCTTTTCCGGCTGCCGGACGGCCGCTGGCTGCTGTTCCAGCGGGTCAAGATCTATTTCCAGGGGCAGTCCCACTGGCAGCTGACTGCCAGTGATGTCACGGAACTCCAGCGGCTGAACCAGTCCCTGGACCAGCAGAACCGGCAGCTGCAGCAGAAAAATGCTGAGCTGAAGGAACTGCTCCAGCATGTCCAGGAAATCCAGAGCCGGGAAACCCTCCGGGAAATCCGGATCCGGATCCATGATCTGATGGGGATGCGGATCAGCCTGCTCCAGCAGGTGCTGAACAACAGGGATTTCGCCGATTACCAGCGAATCATGCCCCTTTTGGTCAACATGCTTTCTGATGTGCGGCAGGAAATCCGGGTAAAACCCCAGGTGCGGCTGGCTGAACTGGTTTCTGTGTACCGGAAGCTGGGGGTACTGGTCACCGTGCGGGGAAATCTGCCGGAGGAGGAATGGAAAGGGGAACTGTATGTGCAGATCATCCGGGAAGCCCTGACCAATGCCGTCTGCCATGGGCGGGCCAGCCAGGTGGCTCTGGTCCTGGACGAAGAAAACCTTCTGATCCAGGACAATGGACTGGGCTGCACCGGACCCGTCCAGGCAGGAGGCGGGCTTACCGGGATCCGGGAAAAAGTGGAAAGCCGGGGCGGGAAACTGGACGTTTCCGGGACCCCTCATTTTATACTGAAAATCCGTTTTGGGATGGAAGAAAAGGAAGGGACGAACGATGATCCGTATTCTGCTGGTGGATGACCAGAAAATCCTGCTGGATGGGCTGGCCAGGCTGCTGGAACCGTATGAAGACCTGGAGGTGGTGGGGCAGCTGCCCTTTTCGGAAATGGTGGAAACAGCCTGCGGCCGGCTGAAGCCCCATGTGGTACTGATGGATATCTGCATGGAAGGGAAGACCAGCGGGATCGAATGTACCCGGAAGATCAAAAAGCATTTTCCCCAGATCAAAGTCATCATCATGACCGGTTTCCAGGATGTGCATTTTGTGGAACTGGCCCAGGAGGCGGGGGCGGACAGTTTCATCTACAAAGAAAGTGCTGCAGACCAGTTCGTGGACTGCATCCACCGTACCATGGAGGGGGAGCATCTGTTCCCGGATGTACAGGAACGGACCACCTTTGGATTTTACAACGCCACCCTGACCCAGCGGGAAATCCAGATCCTGCACCTGGTCTGCCAGAACCTGAGCTATCAGGAAATCGCCGACCGGCTGCAGCTGACCCGCCGGACCGTCAGCTTCCACATCAGCAACATGCTCAGCAAAACCGGCCACAAAAGCCTGGTGGGACTGGCTGTGGAAGCGGCAGAGAAAGGGTATGCGGGGAGGGAGTAGGTCTGTTGCTGGGGCAACAGACCCTGTCAGCAGTCAACTGTCAACTGCCGAAGGAAGCCAGTAAACTGGCTTTGAACAAGGGCAACAAGCTGACAAAATGGAGGGGTGTTGTACTTTTTGTGCAAAACCCCTCCATTTTTCTCAACCCTGTACTTTAGTACAGTGCGGAAATCTCCTTCTTCCGGTATACTGGAGACAGGAGGTGAAGATAATGAAGATACAGAATGATTTCAGAAAATTCTTTCGTATTGTGGGGATCCTGGCGCTTGCGGTCCTGGCCCCTTTGGGGCGGGGGCTGGCGGCTGAGAAGGAAAAGGTGATCCTGGATACGGATATGGTGGAACTGCTGGATGACGGGGTGGCCATGATGATGCTGGCCCAGGCCCCCAACATCCAGTTGGAAGGGGTGACCATCGTCTTTGGGAACACCTGGGTGGAAACCGGCACCGCAGCGGCCATCCGTCAGTTGGAAGGGATGGGACGGAAGGATATCCCGGTGTTCATGGGGGTGAATGAACCCACCCGGAAAGACCGGTTTGCCCATATGGCGGAAGAAAAACGCCTGTACGGACAGAATTTCGACAGCCATAAAGGAGCCGCCGGCTATTCCCGTCCGGCTTCCTGGCAGCAGGTATACCGGGAACGGTACCACCGGGAACCGGAACTGGAGCCCCGGAAGGAAAGGGCGGCAGACTTCATTGTGCGGACCATCCGGAATAATCCCGGTCAGGTGACCCTGGTGGCCATTGGCAGCGGAGCCAACCTGGCGGCGGCCCTGGACCGGGATCCGGCCATTGCCGGGCTGGTGAAACGGGTGGTGTACATGGCCGGAGCCTTCATGGTGGAAGGCAATGTGATGCCCCATGGAGAATTCAATGTGTGGATCGACCCGGAATCCGCCCGGAAAGTGTACCGGGCACCCTGGACGGAACAGGTGTTCCTGCCTTTGGATGTGTGCAACACGGCCAAATTGAGCCGGCAGGAATACCAGCGGCTTACAGGGAAAATCACCCAGCCCTGGGCCCGCACCATGTGGAAGGAGTACTGGGCCGGACCTCTGTTCCAGCAGGATCCGGGCTTTTCCAGTTATGTCTGGGATGTGCTGGCTGCTGCGGTGGTCATCGATCCCCAGGTGATCACCCGGGAAGAAACCCTGCCGGTGGATGTGAATGACCAGGTGGGACCGGGCTATGGAGATACCATGGCCTACCGGGGCTTCGGACCGGAAGGGACCCAGAAGGCCCGGATCGTCTTTGCCGTGGACCAGGACCGGCTGTGGCCCATGGTGGAAAAAGTCTTCGACCGGCTGTAACCAAAAGGAGAAAACTATGACCAACCGCAAAAAACTTTTCCGGGCCGGTGCCTCTGCGGCTCTCCTGGCTCTTTTGATGCCCCTCCAGGCCTGGGCCCAGGTGGTGCTGCTCCACACCAACGACATCCACTGCGGGGTGGACAAAAATCTCACCCTGGCCCGGGTGGCGGCCTATAAAAAGCAGCAGAAAGCGGAAAATCCCCAGACCCTGCTCCTGGACGCCGGGGACGCCATCCAGGGGGAACCTTTGGGGAAGCTCACCGACGGCCGGGCCATGGTCCGGATCCTGAACGCTGCCGGGTATGATTTCGCCATTCCCGGCAACCATGAATTCGACTATGGTATGGACAATTTCCTGTCCCTGGCCCAAAAGCTGAAGTGTGGGTATACCAGCTGCAACTTCGTCCGGCGGGATACGGGGAAACCGGTGCTGGCGCCCTACCGGATCTTTCCCTTTAAAGAACGGAAGGTGGCGCTTATCGGGGTCACCACCCCCGGTACCCTGGTTTCGTCCACGCCCCGGTTCTTCCAGGACGGGAAAGGCCGTTTCATCTATGGGTTCTGCGAGGACAAGGAAGGGGTAAAGCTTTACAGACAGGTCCAGGATACCGTAGAGGAAGCCCGGGAACAAGGGGCGGATACGGTGATCCTGGTATCTCATCTGGGCAGCGACGGCTCCATCCCCGTGTGGAGCAGCCGGGCGCTCCTGGCCCATGTAACGGGAGTGGATGGGCTCATCGACGGCCATTCCCACGAACAGTACGAAGTGTATTACCCGGACCGGAAGGGCAAAATGATCCCGGTGGCCCAGACCGGGACCAAGCTCCAAACCCTGGGACGCATGGTCATCGAAGATGACGGTACCATCCGGGGCGAACTGATCCGAAATCTGCCGGCACCGGATCCCAAAGTGGAGACACTGGTACGGAAAGAACTGGCTAAAGTGGACAAGGTTCTGTCCCAGAAGGTGGGAGAATCCTCTGTAGAACTGGTGGATTCCCTGGAGGGCCAGCGGGCCGTGCGCCAGAAGGAAACCAATCTGGGGGATTTTGCCGCAGATGCTTTCCGGACCTGTTTCAAGGCGGATGCGGCCCTGATCAACGGGGGCTCCTTCCGTTCCGGTCTGCCTCGGGGCGCCTGGACCCGGAAGACCCTTCTGACACTGTTCCCCTTTGGGAACCAGGCGGTGCTCCGGAGCGTTTCCGGCCAGCAGCTGCTGGATGCCCTGGAACTGAGTGTATCCCATGCGCCGGAAGAAAACGGCGGGTTCCTCCAGGTATCCGGGCTGACCTTTGTCTACGATCCGGCCATCCCCTCGCCGGTGAAACTGGATGACCAGGGAAATTTCGCCCGGGTGGAAGGGGAACGGAGGGTCCGCCAGGTGATGATCGGCGGCAAACCCCTGGATCCGGCGGAAGACTATCTGGTGGCCGGGACCAGCTACATCCTCAGTGACGGCGGCAACGGCTATACCATGTTCCGGGACACCACCCTGGTAGCGGAACCGGGCCTGTCCGACGTGGAAATCCTGGCTGATTACGTCCAGAAACAGGGCGTCAGCGAAGCCTATCGGAAGCCGGAAGGACAGGGACGGATTCAAGTAAATAGGAAATAAGAAGTCAGACCCGGCCCTTAAGGGGCTGGGTCTGACTTCTTTTTTACCAAAACCTGTACTTTAGTACAGTGTGTTCCTTCTGAAAATTCTGTACAATAAAAGCAGAAAGAGAACGAACGGATATCTGGAGAAAGGAGCATACTATGAAAAAGACATGGAAACAAATTCTGTTGGGAGCATTGACCCTGTGTGTCCTGGCATCCGGCTGCGGTGGGGGAAACGGGGGCGGAGGAACCCCTGAAGACCCCAACGCCGACCTGCCGGTGCGGAAGAAAATCAGCACCCCGGTGGCATCCAGTTTTAAAGTAGACGGCCGGACGGTGAACATCTATGAATATACCGGGCTGACATTCAAGGACCAGATCCTGTGGACGGACACCCTGGCGGTGGACGGGGACCGGATTTACTTCTTCGGCTTCGACAACAAGGACGAAACATACCGGACCAAACTCCGGTCTGTCAGTTTCAAGGATGAGACGCTCAGTGACCTGAAGGTGCTGGATGAACGGGCCTACTGGCGGGACAAACTGGTGGTATCCAACGGAACTGTCTATGACTGGCACAAACAAGGGGATTATAAAAGTCGTGAAAAGAAAAATGAAGCTTCCTATTGGCATTATTACGACGGAAAGACCATGGTGCCCACCGATTTCACCGGCACGACTCTGATTCCCATCGATCAGGGGAAGGATGTGGTCTTTACCCAAAAATGGGACTACTGGACCGGGATCCTGGACAAAGGGACCCTTACCAAGGGGAAGGAACTCCTTACCGTAGAGGCGATAAGGAAGGCTGGACTGAACATCAAGAAACAATGGGCGGACAAGGACGGATTATACCTGATGGGGTATATGAAAAACGACAAGGGTGAAAATCAAAATGTGGTCCGGCAGTACAGTCTGCAGGACGGACAGCTGATCCAGTCCTTTGAGGGACCTCTTACCAAAGAAGGCCGTGGGTACGTGGTCACCGAGCACCGGGTGGTGCTGGGACAAGAAGGCGGCATCTACTGGATTTACCGCAAGAAGGATGGAAAGCTGTTGGGGAAATTCAAGACAGAACCCAAACTGACCATGGAAATCCTCACCCCCATGAAAAACGATTCCATCCTGATCTACCGCCGGATCAGCCGGGAGAAAGGCGAAGCCAAACTGTACCGGATGGATCTGTAGGGGAGAAAAGAGGGAAGAGTGTAGAAGATATGGAAAATAGGAACGGATTGAAGAAAGAGAGGTAAATTATGGGACTGATCAAAGCAGGGATGGGCGCTGTAGGCGGCGTGCTGGCCGATCAATGGAAAGAGTTTTTCTACTGCCAGATGGCACCGGACATCCTGATGATGAAAGGCCAGAAACGGACCGGGAGCCGGAGCTCCAACCAGGGCGACGACAACATCATCAGCAACGGATCCCGGATCGCTGTGAACAACGGCCAGTGCATGATGATAGTGGAAAACGGCAAGGTGGTGGATCTGTGTGCAGAACCGGGGGAATACACCTACGACAAAAGCACCGAACCGTCCATCTTTACCGGAGACCTGAAAGACAATGTGAAGGAAATCTTCAAACAGATGGGGAAACGGTTCACCTTCGGCGGGGATACCGGTAAGGATCAGCGGGTATACTATTTCAATACCAAGGAACTGATCGGGAACAAATACGGGACTCCCAGCGAAATCCCCTTCAAGGTGAAGGATGACACCACTGGCCAGGTGCTGACCATCCGGCTCCGGTGCTTCGGAGAATACAGCTACCGGATCACGGACCCCATCCTGTTCTATACCCACGTGGCCGGGAACGATTTCGACGAATACCGCAGGGAAACCCTGGACAGCCAGATGAAAAGCGAACTGCTCATGGCCCTGGCACCGGCTTTTGCCCAGCTCAGCGCTCAGCGGATCGACTACACGGAAATCATGGCCCATACCTTTGAACTGGCGGAAGCCCTCAACGATGTCCTGAGCAAAAAATGGCGGGACCTCCGGGGTATTGAAATCGTTTCCTTCGGGATCAGCAATATCAAAGCCAATGAAGCGGATGAAGAAAAGATCCAGAAGGTCCAGATGGGCATGACCATGGGCAGCGATCCCCGGATAGCCATGGGGGCCGTGGTGGATTCCAGCACCGATTCCATGAGGATAGCGGCAGGAAACCAGAACGCCGGAGCCGCCTTCGGGTTCATGGGCATGAATATGGCAGGGAATGCCGGGGCGAACATGTTCCAGGCCCTGGCAGGCCAGGCGGCGGCCCAGCAGCCGGCCCCACCGCCGGCAGAAGCACCACGTCAGCCCAATGGGTTTGCCCCAGGAGCGGCGGCTCCCAATGGCTGGGACTGCAGCTGCGGCCAGAAGGGCAATACCGGGAAGTTCTGCATGGCCTGCGGCGCCAAAAAGCCGGAACCGGCAGGGACCTGGGACTGCGCCTGCGGCCACAAAGGGAATACCGGGAAGTTCTGTATGGAATGCGGCGCTCCCAAACCGGAAGCCCAGCCCCAGGGATGGACCTGCCCCGGTTGCGGCACGGTGAACCAGGGAAAATTCTGCATGAACTGCGGAGCCAAAAAACCGGAGGATGCACCGCTGTACCGCTGTGACAAATGCGGCTGGCAGCCCCCCGATCCCCATCATCCCCCGAAATTCTGCCCCCAGTGCGGAGATCCTTTTGACGACAACGACAAGACCTGAAACAGGAGGTGAGTGAAAATGACCGATACCTCTGTTGCCTACAAGTGTCCCAACTGCGGCGGGCCCCTGGAATTCCAGCCGGGGGCAAGCCAGGTGGTCTGCCCCTACTGCGATACCAAACTGGACGTGGCACAGATGGAAGCCCTCTTTGCCCGGCAGCAGGAACGGGCGGCAGCGGCCCAGGAGGCCAAAGAAGAACGCTGGAATACGGAAATGGCGGGCAAGGAATGGAGCACGGAAGAAGCTGCCATCCTGAAAGCCTTCACCTGTTCCGCCTGCGGGGCGGAAATCGTCTGTGACGAAAACACCCTGGCTACCGAATGCTGCTACTGCGGGAATCCCACCATGCTTCCCAACCGGTTCAGCGGCATGCTGAAGCCGGATTACGTGATCCCCTTCCAAAAGACCAAAGAAGATGCAGTGGCGGCCCTGAAGGAATTCTACAAGGGCAAGCGCCTGCTGCCGGCGGCCTTTACGGCCAACAACCGGATCCAGGACATCCAGCCCATGTACGTGCCCTTCTGGCTCTTTGGTTCCAAGATCCATGCCAGTGCCGACTTCCAGGGGGAAGACGACAATGTGATGGAAACCAGCGATGAGATCATTACGGAAACCCGGGTGTTCCAGTGCATCCGCAGCGGCCGGATGAGTTTCCACAAGATTCCGGTGGATGGGTCCAGCAAAATGGACGATACCTACATGGAAAGCATCGAACCCTTCGATTATTCCCAGATGGTGCCCTTCAGCCCGGCCTATCTCACCGGTTTCCTGGCGGATAAATACGATGTGGATGCGGAAGCTTCCGTGCCCCGGGCCGATGAACGGGTGGAACGGTCCGCCGTAGGGGTGCTGGAAGAAACCGTCAAGGCCAGGGGCTATGACCGGACCATCCTCAAGGACAGCGTGGTCCGGAAGGAAGAAGACCAGGTGGCCTATGCCCTGGCTCCGGTGTGGATCCTGACCACCCGGTATCAGGACAAACCCTACACCTTTATGATGAACGGACAGACCGGGAAGATGGTGGGGACACTGCCCTATGACAACCAGAAATCCCTGATGATCATGGGGGCTGTGGCGGCCATCCTCACACCGGCGCTGTATTTTGTGGCAAAGATGTTTCTGACGTAAGGAGGTCATCATGAAGAAGTTACTGCGCATCCTGGCACTCCTGGTGCTTCTGGTGGGCATGGCCGTTTCCGCATCGGCAGCCTCTGCCCTGGTGCTGGATCAGGCTGATCTCCTGCGGCCCCAGGAAGAGAAAGTCCTCCAGCAGTCCCTGGACCAGGTGAACCAGAAATATCAGGTACGGCTGGCGGTGGTCACGGTGAAAAGCACCGGAGGCGTAAAAACCGGAGAGTTCGCCAATGTACTGCTGGACAAGATCAAAGACAGCAGGCTCAAGGGGAATATGGTACTGCTCCTGTCCATGAAGGAACGGGACTGGTACATTTCCACCGACAACGGCATGCGGAAAATGATCACCGACAAAGCCGGCATCAAGGCCCTCAGCGGAAAATTCCTGCCGGCCCTGAAAAAGAACAACTATCCGAAAGCCTTCGGCCAGTTTGCCAAAGGGACGGATGAACTGCTGGCCTACTACCAGAAAGAAGGCAAACCCTATGATCCGGCCGACGCCTTCAATCCCCTGGCCCTGGCCATTGGGGCGGCGGTGTCCCTGGGCATCGGATTCCTGGTGCGCCGGATCCTCATCGGCCAGATGAACAATGTGATGCCGGCTCTGGAAGCCGGGGTCTATCTGGACCGGGACAGCTTCCAGCTGGAAGAAAATGCGGACAACTACCTGTACATGACGGTCCATCGTAAGCCGAAGAAGAGCCGCGAAAACGCCAAGGCCGACAGTACCGATGAGGATCATGGCGGCGGCGGAAAGTTCTGAAAAGGAGGAGCCATGGAAAGAAAGGACATTTGGAGGCCGCTGGCCTGTCTGTGCCTCATGGCTTTTCTTACTGGTCTGCCGGTCCTGGCAGGAGCTTCCAGCGGAGAAGGAATCTATGGCCGGGAACTGGACACCCTGTATGATATGATCCAGGGAGGCAGAGACCCTGACTCTTATGGAGAGGACCGGGAGGACCTGGTGGCTGTCTGGGAGGGAATCCGGGAACTGTCCCCGGCCCAGGGGCTGGAACAGGTGAAGTACCAGCTGCTGGACTGCAACGGGAACGGGGAGCCGGAACTGCTGACGGGCCAGGACAACAGGATCACCAACCTGTTCACCCTCCGGGAGGGCCGGCCCCACCGGGTGTTCAGCGGCTGGTACCGGGACGCCTGGTATTATCTGGGAAACGGGCGGTTCCTGAACCAGGGAGCCGGAGGCGCGGGGCTTTCCATCCTGGGCGAGTACCATCTCGACGGGGACGGGAACCTGGTGTGCGAAAGCTGTACCTTCACCAACTGGGACCCGGTTGAGGAGAAGGAGGAAGTGTACTGGAACAACCATGGAGTCCCGGACAGAGCCCTGTCGAAGAAACAGGCCATGACACCGGGGCAGTTCTTCGAACTTCAGAAAGAACGGATGGGCAAGGTGGAAACGCTGTCCTGGCAGTCCCTGGCCTGGTGGGGCAAAGGGAGCGTGGAATTTTCCCTGATTCAGCCCGGCGAGTTCAGAGAACCCCTGCTGGCGGTGATTCCCAGAGAGACCCTGGAAGATGTGCACCTGCTCACCCTCCAGGTGGCAGAGGTCAGTGACAGCGGTCAGGTGACCTGGCAGGTGGAAACGGATGAACCATTGGGGAACCTGGAACCGGGTACCCGATACAACTACCCCATAAATCTGGAAGGAACGGCCCGGGCCACCGGCCTGTCCTATTACGACCGGAAGGGGTATCATCGGAAGATCCTCCAGCTCAGCGGAGAAGACGGCAGCCTGGTGGTGCGGGAGGAATAGGGAGGTGACAGTTGATGAAACGGATCGGTAAATTATGGACGGACCTGATACGGGCTCTGCTGCTGTGTCTGGTCCTGGTTCTGGGGTTGACGGCCGGGGGTTTTGCTGCTCCCCGGAAAACCGTCCTGGTCCACAATGTACAGGAAATGATGGAGGCCCTGGATGACCATACGGAAGTCATCCTGGCACCAGGCCGCTACAACCTGTCCACCTGGCTGGCCAGCACCGCTGCGGAGCAGGTGATCCACAGATTCCCATGGAATCCCCTCAGCCCTCCAGGCTTGTATATGGCCTATGAGGACCTGGAGCTGGCCGGATTCCAGGATCTCACCATCCGGGGCCAGGATACGGAGAAGATCACGGCAGAAATCGTAACAGAGGATCCCTATACTCCGGTGCTGCATTTCCGGAACTGTCAGAACTTCCGGCTGGCCCATCTCCGGGTCGGCCATTCCCTGCAGGCTGGCCGCTGCAGCGGAGCCGTACTGAAACTGGATCTGGTGCAGGACGCAAGGCTGGAAAATCTGGACCTGTACGGGTGCGGGACCTATGGGTACGAAGCCCTGGGCTGTGAAAGCGTTACCCTCCGGGACAGTGTGATCCGCAGCTGCACCTATGGCCTGATCAATGCCATCGAGTGCAGGGATATGAAGATCATCCAGACCCTGTTCAAAGACACCAGCACCAATCTCCCCCTTTTCGCCGTGGCCCAGTCCCGGCTGGAACTGATCGACTGTACCTTCAAGAATGTCCAGGGAAGGATCAATGATATGGACCTGGCAGGAGGAACCGTGAGCCAGATGGTTGAAAGGTAAAGAGAGCCGAAGAAGGGAGGGGGAACAATGGATGGATCCATTAAAAAACGTGCCGCCTGGGGACTGCTCGTTCTGTTGTTGGGAGCAGCTCCGGCTCTGGCCTGTGAACGGGACCTTCCCCACAGACATGAGTGGCCCGGCGGTGTCTCTGAACCCCGGCCCCTGGCCCCCGGTGCTCTTCGGTACCAGCTCCAGATCCTTCTGGCCAACCGGGAACAGTGGGACCGGGTCCCCAGATGGGAGGGCATGGTGAACCTTGCGGTGCTGGATATGGACTGGAACGGGCAGCTGGAAATCCTGGTCAATGCCGAAGGAGAGGGCAGGGAACAGGGCTATGAGGTACAGCCAGAGACCGGGAAACTGAAGAAAATCCCCGAACAGCAGTTGTACAGATCCCTGAACAATCTCCTGAGAGCTCCGGCCTGGTTCACCATCATGCCGGAAAAGCGGCAGGACTGGCTGCAAAAAGACCCCGCCCAGGTCATCCATATGCTGCGGGACAGCTATGAGAACTATGCGGGGCTCAAAGAAGGGTTTGGTTAAAAATACGCTGTCACGCTGGTCCCCAGGACCCACTCCCGGAAATCCCGGGTGAAGGGTCCTGTTTTTTTGTTCTGGAGCCGGAATCCTTCCAGGGCCCAGACCAGGCCGGGGACTACCACATAATCCATCCGGATGCCCCAGCCCCGAAACCCCTGACGCTGGAAAAATCCCGTATCCCCGTCCATGGTATGGTACAGGATGCTGGACTGGGGCTGGTCATAGTACCGGAGCCAGGTTTCCCAGGTGCCGCCCTTCCGTTCATCCAGTTCCCCATAGGTCACCGCAGCCACAAAGCCGGTTTTCTTTTCCTGGTATCCATCCTGTCCATGGGAGCCTTTGGACCCCAGCAGTTCCAGGTCGAAGAGCCATCGGTCCCGGGGCTGGTATTCCAAACGAGTGGTCCAGATCTGCTGCCGGTCAAAGCCTTTGCCGCTGGATTCCGGTTCCAGACCAAAAGCCTGGAGAGCGGGCAGGCTGGCAGGCTGGTCCTGGCGGTTGCGGAAATCCAGGAAGGCGGACCGGAAGTTCAGTTTTCGCCATTGTTTTTCTCCCTGGATGAACCAGCCGGTTTTCCGATGGAGGTTGTCGTCTCCGGTGGTCTGGCCCGCAAACAATGTGGTCCGTCCGGCGGGGTCCGTCTTTTTCCCAAAGCTGGTGCGGATCCCGTCCACCCGTTTGTCGATCACGTTCCCATCCATGAGATACAGGTTGAACCGGCCCAGCTCCCATTTGGTGTGGTCATTTTCGTGCTGGAGATAAGCACGAGAGAGGGAGGGGTGATGGTCCTGGGTATGGTCCTTGTCGTTCCGTTTGTCTTCGATCATGAATTTCAGCTGGGTCTCCTGGCTGGTGTGGACCACCGGGAACAGCCGCAGCCGCCGCTGGAGCAGGAATACATCCTGGTCCCTCCGGGGCCAGCGGCTTTTTTTCAGGTTGGCGGGGGTCCGGGCGGCAAACCGGCCTTTGCCGTAGAGATATCGGTAGTCTCCGTGGAGCTCCAGCCAGGGGGCTGTCCGCTTTTCCTCCTGTTCGGGAGGGTCAGCCTGGGAAGGGTCCACCGGGGCCCCTTCTCCCAAAGCTCCAGGCAGAGCCAGGCAGAACAGCAAAAAGAACCAGAAGGGGGAAGTCATGGCCATCACCTGCTTTCTGTCGTTTCTTATATCATACTATATGTAAGGTGAAGAGTGAAGAGCGCAGAGTGCAGAGCCCTGCCCTACCCACTTTTGCCTGTATATGGTATAATATACTGATTAAATTGTATAAACTTGCGTTTGAGGAGACAGCCTATGAACGACGAACAAGAAAAACAGCAGGCGCAGTTGGAAAACAGTCCCGATGCGGACGATATGGGTGCCATCAAGGTGGCTGACGAGGTCCTGAGCATTGTGGCCGGGCTGGCGGCCTCGGAGGTGAACGGGGTATACGGCATGAGCGGCGGCATCCGGGAAGGGCTGACGGACATGCTGGGGAAACAGAATTTTTCCAAAGGCATCAAGGTCTATACGGAAGGCCACACCGTCCGGGTGGAGGTCCATGTGATCATCACCTACGGATTCAATATCCCCGATGTGGCCATCAAGCTCCAGGAAAAGGTGAAGGAAGCCGTGGAAAACATGACCGGCTACGAAGTCACAGGAGTGGATGTCCACGTGGAAGGCGTCAAGAAGAAAAAAGAAAAGGATTTCAGCGGCAGGGACGATACGGACGAACTGGTGAAGAAATGGGAAGAGGAACCGGCTGACAGACCGTCCCTGCCGGAAGGCGCCTTTGCCGGGGAAGAAACTTCGGAAAACAGGGAATCGGTGGAAGCACAGCCAGAAGCAAAGGAAGCTCCAGAACCGGTCCGGCCGCCGGAAGGAGAATCTGACCCCAAAGGCCAGGAAACGTCGGGGGGAGAAGCATGAGCATATTCGATCGGATCATTTTGACCATGTACACCATCATCATGGCAGCAGTGGCGGTGCTGATTGTCATTGTCAGCGTCAACGGCATCCCGGTCCATGATCTTACAGAGTTTGCCGCCCGGGTCCCCGGACGCTGGGAATACACCATCGGCGGGGTGGTGATTTTCCTGGTGAGCCTCCGGCTGCTGTTTGCCAGCTGGAGCCGGGGCGGCAGCAACGACCTGACCTTTGACAACGACCGGGAAGGGAAGATCCATGTAAGCCAGCGGGCCATGGAAGACTACATTTCCGGGTTCACCAATGATGTATACGGGGTGTTCGGCGCCAAATGCCGGGTAAAGCTGCTGAAGGACAACCAGCTCAGCGTCCGGATCAACGCTTCCATCGAGCCTGGGATCAACATCCCGGACACCACCGACGAAGTGAAGCGGACGGTGAAAAAGAACATCATGAACGTGGTGGGCGTGGAAGTGGCGGAAGTGTCCGTGTACTTCAAGCACATCAAGGCCAAGGAATAGGCGGTGGAAGACCATGTGGCAGGAAATTTTACGCAAACTGTTTGAAACCAGCCGGTGGCGGATCATAGGCGCTTCGGTGGGCCTGGTGGTGGGCATCCTGTTCCTTCTCCTGGGCTTTTTCCGGGCGGTGTTCCTGCTGTTTTGCATCGGCCTGGGTTTTTACATCGGTTACAAAATGGATGCAGGGGAAGATCTGGTGGATCTGCTGGACAACCTGCTGCCTCCGTACCATAAATAAAAGGAGTTTACCAATCATATGAGCAGAAGAGAAGCACGTACCATTGCAATGAGAAGCCTGTTTGCCCTGGAATTCTCTCCGGAACAGTCTCCGGAAGAAACGGTGAAGACCATGGCGGAGGAAGAAGACATCCAGGATACCCGGAAAAAGGACCTGGCCTATGCCCTGGAACTGGTGAACGGGGTCCGGGAAAACCGGGAAGCCCTGGACGGGGAACTGAACGGCCTGGACGCCAAATGGACCCTGAAGCGGATGAACGGCATCGACCGGAACCTGCTGCGGATTGCATCCTGGGAAATGTTCTGCAGCCCGGAACCGGTGCCTCCGGCAGTGGCCATCAATGAGGCCGTGGAACTGGCCAAAATCTACGGAGGGGATGATTCTCCCGCCTTCATCAACGGCCTTTTGGGGAGCCTGGTGAAGAAGCATGGCCGCTGAGGAAGCGGTCCTGGGGCTGGATACCAGCTGCTACACCACTTCGGCGGCGCTCATGGACCGGCAGGGGAACCTGATGGGAGACCAGCGGCGGCTTTTGACGGTGAAACCGGGTCGCCGGGGCCTGGCCCAGTCGGAAATGGTCTACCAGCATACCCGGAATCTGCCGGATCTGCTGGAAGCCCTGGAACTGGACGGCCGCCGGATTGCGGCCATCGGCGTCAGCGCCAAACCCCGGCCCCGGGAAGATTCCTACATGCCCGCCTTTCTGGTGGGACTGGGGATGGCCCGGAGCCTGGGAAAGGTGCTGGGTGTGCCGGTCCATTTTTTTACCCATCAGCACAATCACATGTATGCCGGTCTCTGGTCCGTGGGGAAAACGGCCCCGGACCGGTTCCTTTTGGTCCACATCTCCGGCGGCACCACGGACCTCCTCCTGTGTGAGCGCCAGGAGGACGGGGAATTCACTCTGGAACCCCGGGGCACCAGCATCGACCTCCACGCCGGCCAGTTCATCGACCGGGTGGGGGTGGCTCTGGGCCTGGCCTTTCCCGCCGGAGCCCGGCTGGAGAAACTGGGAGAGACCGCAGCGGAACCCCATCCTCTGAAGGTATGGAGCCAGGAGGGGGAATTGTCCCTGTCCGGGCCCTGCACCCAGGCTCTCCGGGCCATTGACCAGGGGGCGGATCCGGCTTCCCTGGCCCTGGGGGTGGAACAGGCCATCGGCAAAGCCCTGGCCCGGACCATCGGCTGGGTGTGCCAGAAGGAAGCCCTTTCCCAGGTGCTCCTGGTGGGAGGGGTCAGCGCCAACAAAGAAATTCGCCATCAGCTGGAAGCTTTCCTCAGCCGGCGGCAGATCGGCCTGTGGGCCCCGGATCCCCGGTACAGCGTGGACGGTGCCGTGGGCAATGCCTGGGCCGCCGTACTCCGGGAAAGGCAGGAGGAACCATGATCGTTGGAAAAATCTATACGGTGTCGGAAGTGACCCGGATCGTCAAGGGGCTGTTCCGGAAGGAACCGGAATTCGCCAACCTCCAGATCCAGGGGGAAGTGTCCAACTTCCGCCAGTATCCTTCCGGTCACTGTTATTTTAATTTAAAAGACGGCAAGACCCTGCTGAAAGCCGTTATGTTCGCCGGTGCGGCCCGGCGCCTGAAGCAGCTGCCCAAAAACGGGGACCAGGTGCTGGGGGTGGGCCGGATCGACCTGTATGAACGGGACGGGGTCTATCAGTTCTACGTGGACATGATGATGCCCCTGGGAGCCGGGAACCTGATGATCGCCTATGAGCAGCTGAAGGAAAAACTCACCGCCGAAGGGCTCTTCGACCCCGGCCGGAAGCGTCCCCTGCCTGCCTATCCCAAAGTGGTGGGCATCGTCACATCTTCTGCCGGGGCAGCGGTCCGGGACATCATCAACGTGGCCGGCCGCCGGGATCCTTCCGTAAAGCTCCGGCTGTATCCCGTAAAGGTCCAGGGCACGGAAGCCCCTCCGGAAATCATCCGGGGG
This sequence comes from Acidaminococcus sp., assembly GCF_057597765.1. Classification (NCBI taxonomy): domain Bacteria; kingdom Bacillati; phylum Bacillota; class Negativicutes; order Acidaminococcales; family Acidaminococcaceae; genus Acidaminococcus; species Acidaminococcus sp. Next base: position 63,761 of record NZ_DBMBXK010000005.1, read on the forward strand.
ATCCGGTTCTTCAACCGGCACAAACTGGCGGACGTGCTGATCGTAGGCCGGGGCGGGGGTTCCATGGAAGACCTGTGGGCCTTTAACGATGAGGGTGTGGTCAGGGCCATCGCCGCTTCGGAAATCCCGGTGATTTCTGCCGTGGGTCACGAAATCGACTTTACCCTCAGCGATTTTGCGGCAGACCTCCGGGCTCCCACTCCCTCTGCAGCCGCGGAACTGGCAGTGCCGGAACGGAGCGGGGACCGGGAAAATCTGGCCAAGCTGGTGCGCCGGCTGGAACGGACCATGGAAACCCGGCTCCAGGACAGCACCCGGGCTCTGGAACAGCTCCAGGGAGAATGGGTGTTCCTTCATCCGGAACGACTGTGGGAAAATGCCGGCCAGACCCTGGACAGCCTGAGCCAACGGCTGGAACAGGCCGGGGACCGGCTGCTGGAAAACCGGCAGCAGAAACTGGAAGTGATTACAGCCAAGCTGGGGGCCCTGGATCCCTACGGGGTGCTCCGGCGGGGCTATACCATAACAGAAAATGCACAGGGAAAGGTGGTCCGGCAGGCGTCGGATCTCCGGCCCGGTGATACCCTGGTGACCCGGTTCGCCCAGGGAGCAGCAGTCTCCCAGGTGGAAACGGTCAAGGAAGGAAAAGCATAATGCCCAGAAAGAAAGCAGAAACGGTTTCCTTTGAAGAGGGCCTGAAACGGCTGGAAACCATTGTGGAAAAGCTGGAAAGCGGGGAACTGTCCCTGGATGAAACAGTGGCTCTCTATAAAGAAGGTATGGAACTGAGCCGGAATTGTGCGGCTCAGCTGAAAAAAGTCCAGCAGGACGTGAAAAAAATCGTGGAAACCAGCCAGGATGATTTTGCCCTGGCCCTGTTTCCGGAGGAGAAGGAATAATGGAATTGCGCAGTTATTTACGGAGCCGTGGGGCTCTGGTCAACGGATATCTCCAGGTGCGCCTGGGAGTGGGGAGCATTTCCCCGGTGGACAAGGCCATGATGTATTCTGTGGCGGCCGGCGGCAAGCGGCTCCGGCCCATCCTGCTCATGGCGGCAGCAGATGCGGTGGGGGCCAACGGTACGGATTTTGTGGCGGTGGCCGCAGGACTGGAAATGATCCATACCTATTCTCTGATCCACGACGATCTGCCTTCCATGGACAATGACGATTACCGTCGGGGCCGGCTCACCAACCACAAGGTGTTCGGGGATGCCATGGCCCTTTTGGCCGGAGATGGCCTGCTGACCCAGGCTTTTGAAGTGATGCTGGAACAGCGGGGAGTGGATCCCAAGGTGCTCCTGGAGGTGGTCCGTCTGGTGGCAAAATGCGCCGGCCCTACCGGCATGGTAGGCGGCCAGGCTCTGGACATTACCTCTGAAGACCAGCAGCTGACCCTGGAACAGATGAAGAAGCTCCACGAAGCCAAGACCGGGGCCATGTTCGTGGCTGCGGTCCGGGGCGGCGCCATGCTGGGGGGGGCGGATCCGGACACCCTCCGGACCATGACCCATTTTGCCGCTCTCTTCGGTCTGGCCTTCCAGATCACTGACGACATCCTGGATGTGGAAGGGGATGCCAAGGTTATGGGCAAACCGGCCCACAGCGACGAAAAACTCCACAAATCCACCTATGTGTCTCTGTTCGGTCTGGAAAAAGCCAAAGAAATGGCCGCCCAGACCCTGAAAGAAGCGGAAGAGACCCTGGCGCCCCTGGGCGAAAAGGCCCAGCCCCTGGTGGAAATCACCCGCTATCTGTACAAACGGAAGAAATAAGGACGGGGGAGGACGGACCCTTATGAAACTGTTGCCAACCATACATGCACCGTCGGACCTGAAAAAAATCCCCGATGCCCAGCTGCCGGAACTGTGCCAGGAAATCCGGGAGGAGATCCTGGAAGTGACCAGCCGGAACGGAGGGCATCTGGCCCCCAACCTGGGAGTGGTGGAACTGACCGTCGCCCTGCATAAGGTGTTTTCCATGCCTCGGGACAAGATCGTCTGGGATGTGGGCCATCAGTCCTATGTCCACAAACTGCTGACCGGCCGGCTGGACAAATTCCCCACTCTCCGGCAGTACGGCGGCCTCTGCGGCTTCCCCAAACGGACGGAAAGCGAATATGACTGCTTCGGCACCGGCCACTCCAGCACCTCCATTTCGGCGGCTCTGGGAATCGCCTGTGCCCGGGACCTGGCCGGGGACGACTACAATGTGATTGCCGTCATCGGGGACGGAGCCCTTACCGGCGGGGAAGCCATGGAAGGGCTGAACAACGCCGGGGATCTCCACAAGAAGCTGATCGTGGTCCTCAATGACAACGAAATGTCCATTTCCAAAAACGTGGGGGCCCTGTCTTCCTATCTTACGGAACTCCGGACGGATCCCACCTATTCCCGGGTGAAAACGGAAGTGGAAAACTTCCTGAAAGGGCTGCCTTCCATCGGCAGCAGTGTGGCCCGGGCGGTGGGCCGTCTCAAGGACAGCTTCAAGTACTTCTTTGTGCCCGGGATGCTCTTCGAAGACTTCGGCTTTAAATACCTGGGACCGGTGGACGGCCACGACCTGACTGCCCTGATGGAAACCTTTGAAAAGGCCAAGCAGCTGGATGAGCCGGTGTTCATCCATGTGCTCACCACCAAGGGGAAAGGGTACAAACCGGCGGAAGAGCGGCCCAACGCTTTCCATGGCACCGGCCCCTTCGACATTGCCACCGGGAAGAAATTCTCCAATCCCCAGGCTCCTGCCACCTATACCAAAGTGTTCAGCGATGCCCTGGTGGAACTGGGAGAGAAGAACCGGAAAGTGGTGGCCATTACCGCCGCCATGCCGGAAGGCACCGGCCTGGACGTATTTGGGAAATATTACCCGGACCGGTTCTTTGACGTGGGCATTGCGGAACAGCATGCAGTGACCATGGGCGCCGGGCTGGCGGCCAACGGCTACCATCCTCTGGTGGCCCTGTATTCCACCTTTGCCCAGCGGGCCTTCGACCAGCTGCTCCATGATGTGGCCATGCAGAACCTGCCCTTTACCCTGTGCCTGGACCGGGCCGGTCTGGTGGGGGACGACGGCAGCACCCATCACGGGGCCTATGACCTGTCCTATCTCCGGCTGATGCCCAATATGGTGATGATGGTGCCCGGGGATGAGAACGAACTCCGGCATATGCTGAAAACCTCCCTGGAATACAACGGGCCTTCGGTGCTCCGGTATCCCCGGGGCTCCGGGCTGGGGGTTCCCCTGGATCCGGAAATCCATACCCTGCCCATCGGGAAGAGCAAACGGCTCCAGGAAGGGAGCCAGATCGATCTGTGGGCTGTGGGGACCATGGTGGATACCGCCCGGAAAACCGCGGATCTGCTGGAAAAGCAGGGGCTGTCCGTGGGGGTGGTGAACGCCCGGTTCGTAAAGCCCCTGGACCGGGAAGCCCTGGAAGCCGCCAGCCACACCGTGAAGCTGCTGGTGACCCTGGAGGAAAACTCCCTGGCGGGAGGTTTCGGAGAAGGGGTGCTGGATGCCCTGAACCGGATGGGACGGCTGAAGGAATGCCGGGTGCTGAACCTGGGCATCCCGGATCTGTACGTGCCCCATGGAAAGCGGGAACTGCTGCTCCGTGACCTGAAACTGGATCCGGAAGGGGCCGCGGATACCATTTTGCAAGCCTGGAAAGAGGAACTATGAAAAAAGAACGGTTGGATGTATTTTTAACGGAACAGGGGTTCTTTGAATCCCGGAGCAAGGCCCAGGCTGTAATCATGGCCGGGGAAGTGCTGGTGAACGACCAGAAAATCGACAAGCCCGGCACCATGGTGAAGCCCGATGCCAAAATCACCCTGCTGGGGAAAAAGATGCCCTTTGTGAGCCGGGGCGGCTACAAGCTGGACAAATCCCTGAAGGTGTTCCCCATCTCCCTGGAAGGGAAGGTGGTGGCGGATCTGGGGGCTTCCACCGGCGGCTTTACGGACTGCGCCCTCCAGCATGGAGCCAGCAGGGTCTACGCCATCGACGTGGGCTATGGGCAGCTGGCCTGGAAACTCCGGCAGGATCCCCGGGTGGTGAACATGGAACGGACCAATGTCCGGTTCCTGGAAGCCGATTCCCTGGGGGAACCGGTGGATGTGTTCACCATTGACGTGGCTTTTATTTCCCTGGACAAGGTGCTGCCCAGCGCCTATAAGATCCTGAAGTCCGACGGCTTCGGCATCGCCCTGATCAAGCCACAGTTCGAGGCCGGTCGGGAAAAAGTGGGGAAAAAAGGCGTGGTCCGGGATCCGGCGGTGCACCTGGAAGTGATCGAAAAGGTAATCGCCCAGGCCCGGGAACTGGGGTTTGTGGCCCGGGGACTGGATTTTTCTCCCATCCGGGGACCGGAAGGGAATATTGAATATCTGTTCTATATGGGAAAAGAAGGGGAAGACACCGTATCGCCGGAACGGATCCGGGAGGTGGTGGCGGCTTCCCACGAGACCCTGGAAAAATAAAGAGACAGAAAAAATGAGGGGTGGAACCATGGAAAAGAGACTGCGGCTGGGGGTGTTCCCCAATCTGCCGAAAGAGAAGGTCCGGGCCCTGTTGCCCAAGCTGGTGGAATTCTGCAAGGCGGAAGAGATCCCGGTGGTGTTCCCCCGGGAAATCGCCGAAAGCTACGGAGTACCCGGCTATGACCAGGAAGACCCGGCCAGTCTGTCCCAGCTTTCCATGGCTCTGACCCTGGGGGGAGACGGGACCATCCTCCGGGCTGCTCGGTACGTGACCCAGCTGAACATCCCCCTGCTGGGGGTGAACATGGGGAAACTGGGATTCCTGACGGAAGTGGGGGCTCCGGATCTGTACAAGGCCCTGCTGAAGGTAAAGGCGGGAGAATACATCCTGGAAAAACGGAACATGCTCCAGCTTACGGTATGGCAGGGAGAGAAGATGATCTGCAAGGCCCATGCCCTCAACGACATGGTGCTGGAAAGCGGGGACCGGTCCCGGCTTACCCGGCTGAGTCTGAAGATCGACGGGGAACCTACCGCCAACGCCCCTTCCGATGGGCTGATCATTGCCACCGCCACCGGGTCTACGGCCTATTCCCTTTCGGCAGGGGGACCGGTGGTCCATCCCAGCCTGAAGGCCAGCATCATCACCCCCATCTGCCCTCATGCCCTCCATGCCCGTCCTCTGGTGATCCCCATGGAGCATGCCATTGAAATCGCCCCCCGTCCTCCTTACGAAACCATCCTGATTTCCGCGGACGGGATGACGGTAAGCCATCTGGCCTGGAACCAGCGGGCCCTGATCGAAAAAAGTCCCTGTGATGCCCGGTTCGTGCGCATCAATCCCCTGTCCTACTATGCGACCTGGCAGGACAGGATGCTGAAAAATGAAGGTCAGACCATTCTTTAGGAGGCAAGCGGAAAGACCATGAAAATATCCAGACAGGAAGCCATTAAAGACATCATCAAGAACCAGCAGATCGAAACCCAGAGTGATCTTGCAGAAGCTCTGAAGAAGGCTGGCTTCAACGTGACCCAGGCCACCGTGTCCCGGGACATCAAAGAAATGATGCTGATCAAGATCCCCGATGAGGACGGACGGTACAAATATTCCTTCCCTTCGGAAAACAGCAAGATCCTGACCACGGAACGGCTGGAGGACACCCTCCGGGGCTACACCCTTACCATCAGTTCCGCCGAGAACCTGATCGTCCTCCATACCCTGCCGGGCACTGCCCAGGCTGTGGCCTATGCCCTGGACCATCTCAGCTGGAAGGAACTGCTGGGGACCGTAGGGGGCGATGATACGGTGCTCCTGATCGTGGATTCCAAGGACCATGTGGAGACGGTGAAGCAGCGGCTCATGGTCAAGAAAGGACGCTGACATGCTGAATTCCTTGGAAGTGCACAATTTTGCCCTGATCGACCATCTGCGGGTGGACTTTACCCCGGGGTTCAATGTGTTCACCGGGGAAACCGGCGCCGGGAAATCCATCCTGATCGACGCCTTCAGCATTGTACTGGGCAGCCGGGCCAGCGGGGACTACCTGCGGAAAGGGGCGGATTCCTACTGGATCCAGGCGGTGTTCGACATCGAGGGGCTGGAAAATGTCCATGACATCCTCCGGGAACTGGATCTGGATCTGGGGGAAGACACCCTGTTCCTCCGCCGGAAGGTCACTGCCGGGGGCAAGAGCCAGGCCTTTGTAAACGAGCGGCAGGTGCCGGTGTACGTGCTCACCCGTCTGGCCAGCCAGCTGGTGGACATCCACGGTCAGCACGAGAACCAGACCCTGCTGGCCCCCGGGGCGGCTCTCACCATCCTGGACCACCTGGAACCAGGGCTCCAGACCCTGTTGGAAAAATACCAGGAAAAATTCGTGGCCTATGACAAAGCCAGGGAAACGGTGAAAAAGTGGCTGCTGAAGGATGCCCACCAGACCGAAGACCTGGAGCGGCTGGAAGCAGAAATCAAGGAAATTGACGAAGCCCATATCCAGCCGGGAGAAGATGATCAGCTCCGGGAAACGGTCCGGAAGCTGAGCAACCAGGAAAAAATCCTCCAGGCAGTGGGGGAAGCCCATCACTACCTGGAAGGGGGCGAAGACAGCGGCCCCAGTGCCCTGGATGCCATCAACACCGCCCGGACCACTCTGGAAGGGGTGCTGGACTATGCGCCTGAGCTGAAACCCTATGCGGAAAGTATGGATTCTGCCTGGGAAACCCTGGAAGACGTGCGCCAGTCCCTGGGGGACATTCTGGCGGCGGATCATGATGACCGGGATACCCTGGAAGCGGCCCAGGAACGGCTGGACCTGCTGTACCGGCTGAAGCAGAAATTCGGAGGCAGCCTGGAAGAGGTACTGGCCTACCGGGACAAGGCCCAGGCGGAATATGAAGGGCTCCTGTCCCTGGAATCCACCCTGGCCCGGCTCCGGAAACAGGAAGCCATCCTGAAGGCAGAAATGCAGACGGAAGCGGACAAACTCACGGCCGCCCGGAAGAAAGCCGCTGCCGGCCTGGTGAAGGCCCTGCTGCCCCATATCCGGGACCTGGCCATGCCTGAAGGCCGGGTGGATCTTCAGTTTACCCGGCTGCCCGAATGCCACGGCCGGGGCCAGGACAGCATCCAGTTCCTGTTTTCCGCCAATGCGGGGATGGATCTGAAGCCTCTGGGCCGGATCGCTTCCGGCGGTGAACTGTCCCGGTTCGCCCTGGCTCTCAAGACGGTGATGATGAAGAAGTTCGGGGTGCCCACCATGATCTTCGACGAAATCGACACCGGGGTGGGGGGCGTTACCGCCCAGAAAATGGCGGAAAAAATGGCCCTCATCGCCCGGGAGCGGCAAGTGCTGTGCATCACCCACCTGGCCCAGATCGCCTGCTTCGCCGACCATCAGCTGTACATCCATAAAAGCGCGGAAAAAGGCAGCACCATCAGCCAGGTGGATGTGCTGGATCCGGAAGGACGGATTCAGGAGATCATGCGTATGACCGGCGGCACCAATACCTCCCGTTCTGCCCGGGAAAATGCCAAGGAACTGTTGGCTATGGCCGCCAAATTCAAAGAAACGAAGGAGTCTGACATTCATGAAAACCCTACACGATGATCGGCTGGATGAAAAACAGCTTTCTACCCGGACCGCCTTTGAAGGCCGTCTGCTCCATCTCTATGTGGACCAGGTGAAACTGCCCAACGGCAATGATTCCACCCGGGAATACATCCTCCACCAGGGAGCCGTGGGGATCCTGCCGGTAATGGAAGACGGCAGCATGGTGTTTGTAAAGCAGTTCCGGTATCCTGTCCATTCGGTGATCTACGAGATCCCGGCGGGCAAACTGGAAAAAGGGGAAGAAATCCTCCCCAGCGCCCAGCGGGAACTGTCCGAAGAAACCGGTCTTACCGCCGATCACTGGACCCGGATGACTTCTATTGTCACTACCCCCGGATTCACCAACGAAACCATCCATCTGTTCCTGGCCACCGGTCTCCACCAGGGAAAGATGCATCCCGATGCCGATGAATTCCTCCAGGTGGAAGTGATTCCGGAAGAAAAAGTTAAACAGATGGTCATGTCAGAAGACATTTTTGATGCAAAAACCCTGTCAGCGCTTCTACTGTACTTCCTGAAAAAAGAAGCCTGTTAAAAATTCATGTAATAAATTTGTAAAATCAAAAAAATGTGTAACAAATTTCCTAAAGTATGTTATAATATCCATAAATTGATTTTTGGGAAACGATTCACTCATTGCAACACTGATTGGAGTACTGCGTATTGAACATTTTCCAAACATCACAAAAAATGATGAGGGGGAACCGAACATGGATGTACTAAAGGTTTCGACAAAATCCAATCCGAATTCTGTAGCAGGTGCGTTAGCAGGTGTATTGAGAGAAAACGGTAAAGCTGAAATCCAGGCCATTGGGGCTGGTGCCCTGAACCAGGCAGTGAAAGCCATCGCCATTGCCCGGGGGTTTGTGGCTCCTCATGGTATGGATCTGGTATGTGTTCCCGCGTTCATTGATATCAACATCGACGGTGAAGAACGGACCGCCATCAAATTGCTGGTGGAACCTCGCTGAAAGTAAAAAAAAGAAGCTGTTGCAGCTGGCAACAGCTTCTTTTTTTTACTTACTTTACAAACAACGCATCCACATCCACTTTCTTTTCCATCATCCCGGAGGCAACCAGGAAATCCTGGGTCTTCTTCAGGGAGGCGATGGCTTCGGGGGTAATGGTCATGCTGAAATCATAGAGGGGAGCCATTTCCTTTACGGCTTCCGGTTTCAGTTCCGTGGCTTTGGCGGTCATTTCCAGGGCCTTGTCCGGATTCTTCTTCATGAAGTCCAGGGTTTCCTTCTGGACGGCCAGGAAAGTATCCACCAGGTCCTTGTGTTCCTTGTAGAACTTGCCGCTGACTGCGGTAACCGTCAGGCCGGATACCAGCCCTTCTCCGGTGGTGACCACGTGCATGCCCTTCTTTTCCACATTGTAGGCCAGAGGACCGGCCAGGAGAGCACAGTCAGCACTGCCGTTTTCCAGGGCGGAAGCGGCGGCAGGAAGGCCCATGGAAACGAACTTCACATCGTTCATGGAAAGCCCGGCCTGCTGGAGATAAGCGGCTAGCAGTTCGTGGAGGATGGTGCCCTTGGGCCCGGCAATGGTCTTGCCCTTCAGGTCAGCGGCACTTTGGATGCTGCCGTCCTTGGAGAACAGCTTGAAGGCCTTGGGAGCCTGGGAGTACAGGCTGATGATCTTGATGTCGTTGCCGTTGGCAGCGCTGAGGAGCACGGAAGAACCGCCCACACAGTTCAGGAACTGGATGTCCCCGCTGGCCAGGGCAGCCGTCTGATCCGCTCCAGAAGTGATGGTGGAGTAGGAGGCGGTGATGTTCTTTTCCTTGAACTTCTTCTCAAAGCTCTGGTTGGCCTTTTCCACAATGGAAGGGATGTTCAGGGGTGCCTGGACATAGGTGATGCTCACCTTGTCCATTTTGGGAGCCGCCTTCTGGGCGGATTTGCCGCTGCCGCACCCGGCAGCCAGGGCTCCCACTGCCACCAGACAGCAGGCAAGAGCAACAGAGAGTTTTTTCTTCAATGACATTTGTAACAGATCCTTTCGTCTCAGGGGATATCCGCCCTCGACAAGGGCGGGGGACCAGCCGTCAGGCTGGTGGTGGGTTAGCCGCTTCAGCGGCGTTTCTCTTCAAAGGAACCGGCTGGAGCAGGTTCCTTCTTTCAGTCGTTGACCGTTTAACGGGCCGCTGCCGGGCTGCAGCAGCCCCTCCAGCAGCTTTTTTTTCGCTTCGATCAGCCCCGGGGAAAGCAGGTCCCGTTGGCCCGGGGGCAGGTACTGTTCCTGGGCAATCCGGCCTTCTTTCAAGATCAGAAGCCGGTCCCCCAGGGTCAGGGCCTCGTCCACATTGTGGGTCACCAGCACCACTCCCATGGAAAGCTTTTCCACCATGGACCGGAGTTCCTGCTGGAGCTGGCCCCGGGTAAAGTAATCCAGGGCCGCAAAGGGTTCGTCCATGAGGATCAGGCTGCTGTGCATGGCCAGGGTCCGGGCCAGGGAGGCCCGCTGCTGCATGCCTCCGGACAGCTGGGCCGGGTACTGGCCCGCTGCATCCGTCAGCTGGACCAGGTCCAGCCAGTGGTCCGTTTCTCCCGGGTCCGCCCCTTTGGGCAGTCCCAGGGCGATGTTTTCCCGGCAGGTGAGCCAGGGGAACAGCCGGGCCTCCTGGAACATCATGCCCAGTTTCAGCCCGGCCGGTTTTTCCACAGTGCCGGCATCCGGCGTTTCCAGCCCCGCCAGGATGCGCAGCAGGGTGGTCTTCCCGCAGCCGCTTTTCCCCAGGATCACCGTACATTCCCGGAGCGAAAGAGCCAGGGAAAGGTCCCGGAGCACCACCCGGGCACCATAGGTTTTGGTAATATGGTCCAGCTTCAGCGCATCCAACGGAGCAGCCTCCTTTCCACTGCCGCAAAGATCCCATCCAGCAAAAGGCCCAGGGCTCCGATGGTCAGGATGCCGATGAACACTTTGTCGCTGCGGCTCATGGCCTGGGCGTCCAGGATCAGATACCCCAGTCCGCTGTCGGCAGCTATCATTTCCGCCCCGATAATGGCCCGGAGGCTGTAGCCCATGCCCACCCGGAGTCCGGTGAGGATCCCGGGCAGGGCCGCTGGCAGCCGGATCTTCCACAGGGCCTTCCAGGGAGAGAACCCCAGCATTTGGCCCACTTCCAGCAGCTTCCGGTCACACCGGCGGAACCCGTCGTCCATGTTCAGGTACATGGGGAAGAAGGAAGCCAGCACGATGATGATGGTCTTGGGCAGTTCCCCGATGCCGAACCAGAGGATCAGCAGGGGAATCAGGGACAGGGGCGGTACATGGCGGAACACTTCCAGGAGCCCTCCGTAGCAGGCCCGGAGCCGGGGAAACAGCAGGTTCAGGCTGGCCAGAAGGCAGCTGGCCAGAAAGGCCCAGAAGAACCCGGTAAGGATCCGCCGGAGGCTGATCAGGATGTGCCGGACCAGCTCCCCGTTCCGGACCATGTGGAGAAAGGTGTCCCACACCTGGCCGGGAGAGGGGAGGATGTAGCTGCTCCAGATCCCTTCTGCCGATGCCCAGGCCCACAGCAGGAACACCAGCACAAAGGGCAGGACCAACCGGATCTTACCCTTCATGGTTCTCGTGGCCGGAAGTGACCTTGGCATAGGCTGTCTTGGAGGACACCCCCGGCAGCTTCCCGATCCGGCCGGACAGGTTGCTGATAATGTCCTGAGGGGCATCCACCACCACGCTGATGATGTGGATGTTCCGGGCATGGTAGGGAATCCCCATCCGCCCGATTACATAGGGACCAAAGTCATGAAGGATGGAGTTCAGGTCCTCCACCGCATCCGGATCCTCTACAATGATTCCCAAAATCGCCACACGGGTTTCTTCCATAAAAAGACCTCCTCACATACCCATTATCCGCCCTTTTCAAGGGCGGGGGACCAGCCGTCAGGCTGGTGGTGGGTTAGCAGCCGCAGGCTGCGTTTCCATTTACTGGAACCCGCTGCCGGGTTCCTTCCTTTTACCGTTGAGAATTGACAGGGGGTGCTGCAGCGCAGCACCCCCTTTAATCCGTCCGTCTTCCATCGCAAGGGGTCTTTTGATGTGAGAAGGCACTTGTTCCATTCCGTTTATTATTTTTTGTCTGCTTCGTCTATTTCCTTGTCTTCTGCCGCCAGGGCCGCTTCGTCCGCTTTCTTTTCCTTCTTGAAGAACTTCATCACAAAGGGAGAGAGCAGGGACAGCAGGCACAGGGCCAGCAGGATCTTGCAGATGTTGGTGGACAGCAGGATGCTGGTATCCCCGCCGGAAAGGCTCAGGCTCCGGCGCAGTCCTTTTTCGCCCAAAGGCCCCAAAATCAGAGCCAGCACAACCGCAGCGGTGTTCATGTTGCATTTCCGCATGAGATACCCGATGACCCCGAACACAAACATCACCTTCACATCAAAGGCACTGTTGTTGATGGCAAAAGAACCCACCACGCACAGCACGAAGATGCTGGGAATCAGGATGGCATCGGACACCCGGGCAATCTTGGCGAACAGACGGCAGCCCAAAAGGCCGATCAGCAGCATGAAGAACTGGATGACCACGAATCCGCCAAAGAAAGTATACGTCATGGGAGCATACTTTGTAAAGAGTTCCGGTCCCGGCTGGAGCCCGTGGATGATCAGCCCGCCCATAAGCACGGCGGTAACGCTTTCCCCGGGAATCCCCAGAGTCAGTGTGGGAATCAGGGAACCGCCGGTTACTGCGTTGTTGGCCGCTTCCGACCCGGCAATCCCTTCAATGGAGCCCTTGCCGAATTCTTCCGGATGTTTGGAGAACCGTTTGGCTTCGTTGTAGCCTAAAAAACAGGCAATGGAAGCCCCGGCTCCGGGCAGGATGCCGATGATGTTCCCGATGATCCAGCTCCGGAGCACCGTGGGGGTGATCTGTTTCATTTCCTTCAGGGTCAGCATGATCCGGTCACTGAACTTGGCGGCTTTGGCCCGTTTCACAATGGCTTTTTCCGCCAGGATAAAGGCCTGGCTCATGGAAAAGAGACCAATCAGGGCACAGGTGATGTTGATGCCGTTATAGAGAGAATCCTGGCCGAACATGAACCGTTCTACCCCCTGCATGGGGTCCATGCCGATGGTGGAGAGAACCAGCCCGAAGGCCCCGGACATGAGCCCCAGGATCATGGAATCCGTGTTGATCCCGGCGATGATGGTGAGGCCGAAGAGGCTCAGCCAGAAGTATTCCGGACTGCCGAATTCCATGGCCAGTTTGGCCAGCATGGGAGCAAAGAAATACAAGGAAATGCAGCTTAACAGTCCGCCCCAGAAAGAAGCGATACAGGCAGTGGCCAGGGCTTTCCCGGCCTTGCCCTTTAAAGTCATGGCATACCCGTCGATGGCTGTGGCCGCCGATGCCGGTGTACCGGGGGTGTGGATCAGGATGGCGGAAATGGAGCCCCCGAAAATGGCCCCGCAGTAGATGCCTCCCAGCATGATCAGCCCGGCGGAAGGTTCCATCCCAAAGGTCAGGGGCAGCAGCAGGGCCACCCCCATGGCCGCCGAAAGCCCGGGCATGCACCCGATGACGATCCCCATGGTCACGCTGGCGATCATAATGACGATATTTATAGGCGAAAGGGCGTTGATGAACCCCATGGCCATCAATGCGTATTGATTTTCCATTCTTTCATCCTCCCTTTCCTAGAGCAGTTCTTCCAGCAGCAGGCCGTCCGGCAGAGGCACGGACAGGAATTCGCTGAAGACAATATAGATCAGGGCCATGAGCACCACCAGGGTGATGGCCATATACTTCTTTTCAATGTGGAAAAAGTGCAGCATGAACAGGAGATATAAAATAGCAGAAGGATAAAATCCGATCAGCACCATCAGCACAAAGAAAAGGATGGAGGCAATCAGGAAGGTGAAGAACTGCCTGGGCAGGAAATGGGTCCACACTTCCGGCAGATCGTTGACAATGGTGAAATGGCCGTGGCAGCTGCAGGCCATCTTCACTAGCTGCATGAGAGTCAGCACGGCCAACAGGCCGATGACGAATTTGGGATAGCTCTGTGCCGCCGGAGGCAGTTGCAGTGTCTCGTAAAAGAAGAAGGCACAGAATCCCAGCATGAAGATCACTACACTGAGTTCCGATTTTTTCATAATGGTTTCCCCTCAAAAGAGGGGCTGCACCCTGGCAGCCCCCGATTTATTCCGCTTGTGTCATTCAGGCGTCCTGGTACAGTTTGCTGACCACGTCTTTGCAGAAGGTCATCTGTTCCTGGATCAGTTTGCCCAGTTCCTTGCTGTCCATGTAGTGGAGTTCCAGACCGGCGTTCTTGTGGTCACGGATGGTCTGTTCATCGGTCATGGTCATCTTAAAGGCATTTTCATAGAATTTGATGATGTTTTCCGGAGTGCCTTTGGGAGCCACCAGAGCACGGGCGGAGCCGTACCACTTGTTGTAGTAGCCCAGTTCACCCAGGGTGGGCACATCTTTGTAGTTGTCCAGGCGTTTTTCAGAGAATACGCCCAACAGTTTCAGGGCTGCGTTGCTGCCCCGGATCAGAGGTTCCACATCCCCCAGTTTGGCGCAGGAGAAGTCCACTTCGCCCTGGCGCAGGGCCAGCAGCTGGTCAGCGGTACCGCCGTAAGGCACCGCATTGTATTTGAACTTGGCGGTGGTGGACAGCAGCTGGGCTGCCGTGTGGTTGGAAGCCTGTACCCCGTTGGTGGAAGCCTTCAGTTCGCCCGGATGGGCTTTGGCATATTCCACCAGATCTTTCAGGCTGTTGAACTGGCTGTCCTTCCGGACTACCACAACCCCGGTTTCCTTCAGATGGTTGCAGATGGGAACGATGCTCTTGTCATCGAAGGAAGCATTCTTGGCCAGAGCCAGGGTGGTGTAGGTGGGCAGGTTGATGAAGCCGATGGTGTAGCCGTCCGGTTTGGCTTTTGACAGTTCCGTCCAGCCGATCTTTCCGTCAGCGCCGGGTTTGTTTTCGATGATCAGGGTCTTGCCTACGAATTTTTCCGCATCCTTGCAGAGTACCCGGGCACCGGTATCCGTGCCGGACCCTGCCTTGTAGGCTACAATGACCTTGATGTCCTTGTTGGGTTTCCATTCACCGGACGCTTTCTGAGCTTTCTTGCCCCCGCAGGCACCAACAGCCAGGGCCAGGGCACAGATGGCGGACGCAGCCAGCCACTTTTTGAGTTTCATACAAATCTTCCTCCTTTATAAAGACTTTGTAAAAATGTAAAAACTCTGTAAAACTATTGTAACATATTTTGGAACGTTCGCCTACTGAATTTTTGGAAAAAACACGCAAGGCATAAAACTTATAGAAAACCGTTTTGTTTATCTTTTAAAGAATCAATAATTATTGTTAAAAACTTATCTTTTATGGTATAATACAATAAACAAAAATCTGTCTCCAAAGGACACGATTTCTCTGGTTGAGAGAGATTTTCAGTACAAAGGAGGAACTCACTATGGCAAGACTGCGTCTCATGCGTGCACCGCTGAAATATGTACAGGGGAGTGGAGCCCTGAAGGAATTCTACGATTATTTCAAGGATCTGGGGAAGAACTGGCTGTTCATCTGCAGCCGGAGCGGCCACCGGACCTGCCATAACAAACTGGAAGAAAGCTTCGGCACCAGCGATACCCACCGGCACTACGAAGTGTTCGGAGGCATCTCCAGTGTAGGGGAAATCGACAAGTTCCGGAAAATGGTCCGGGCGGAAAACATCGATGTGGTGGTAGGGGTCGGCGGCGGGTCCGCCATCGATACCGCCAAAGCCACGGCTCATTACGAAGGAAAACGGGTGGTGATCATTCCCACAGTGGTAGCCACTGATGCTCCCTGCACCGGGCTGTCCGTGATTTATAACGACGACGGTTCCTTCAACAGCTACCTGTTCTATCCCAACAATCCGGACGGGGTGCTGGTGGATAGTTATATCATCGCCCATGCACCGGTGAAGTTCCTGGTGGCCGGCATGGGGGATGCCCTGGGGACCTATTTTGAAGCCCGGGCCTGCTATCGGACCGATGCGCCCAGCCTGGAAAACGGCGGGATCACCCGGTCCGCCATGGCCATGTGTGAACTGTGCTACGAAAACCTCCGGAACTACGGGGCCCAGGCCAAAACCGCCGTGGAACACCAGGTGGTGACCCCGGCCCTGGATGCCATCATCGAGACCAATGTGTACCTGTCCGGGGTGGGGGCGGACAACGGCGGGCTGGCCTGTGCCCATTCCTTCTACAACGGGATCACCTCCCTGGGCGGTCACAGCGCTCCTCACGGAAACTGTGTGGCTTTCGGTACCCTGGTCCAGCTGGTGCTGGAAGGGGTGGAAGAGGATGAATTCCGGGATGTCCAGGGCTTCTGCAAAGAAGTAGGCCTGCCCACCACCCTGGCCGAACTGGGCATCACCACCGATGAACAGATCCGGCAGATTGCCAGAGCTGCCTGTGTGCCCGGAGAAAGCATCCACAACATGGTGGCCGACGTAACCGAAGATCAGCTCTATGCCGCCATCATCCAGGCAGATGCCCTGGGGAAATAAGAGCCTCCATCGGCCATTGACAATTGACCATTGACAAGGAGCTGTTGCTCATGCAACAGCTCCTTTATGGTATAATAGAAAAAATACTTGTCCAGCCCAGTCCGGACAGATTGGCGGTTTTCTTATGTCAGATACAGCACCTCAGCCTTCCAAAGAAGCCAGAAAGTACCAGAAGATGCTGGAGGCCCCGGTGAAGCCTTTGATTGCTTCCCTGGCCCTGCCCTCCATTATCAGCATGATGTGCACCAGCTTCTACAATATGGCGGACACTTATTTCGTCAGCAAAATCGATACCGCCTCCACTGCAGCGGTGGGGGTCACCTTTGCCACCATGGCCATCATCCATGCCATTGCCTTCTTTTTCGGCATCGGCTCCGGCAACAGCATCTCCCGGCTCCTGGGGGCCAGACGCCGGCCGGAGGCGGAAACCATGGCTTCCACCAGCTTCCTGTACGTGTTTCTCTGCGGCCTTCTGATTGCAGTGGTGGGGAACCTGTTCGCTCCCCAGCTGGCTACCCTTATCGGTTCCACCCCTACCATCCTGCCCTATGCAGTCCAGTACATGAGCGTGATCCTGGTGGGGGCGCCCGTAATGATGTCCAGCCTGGTGATGAACAACCATCTCCGGTTCCAGGGCAGCGCCGCCTTTGCCATGGTGGGGATCACCATCGGAGGATTCCTCAACGTGTTCCTGGATCCTCTCTTTATCTTCCAGTTCCATCTGGGGGTGGCCGGGGCAGCCTATGCCACCATCCTCAGCCAGTTTGTCAGTTTCTGCATCCTCCTTTTCATGACCCGGCAGGGGGCCAACATCCCCATCCGGCTGAAGAACATGCATCCATCCTGGCCCATCCTGAAGGAAATCATCGCCGGCGGGGCTCCGTCCCTGATCCGCCAGGGCACCCAGAGCCTGTCCACCATTTTCCTCAATGTGGCGGCCGGGGCCTTCGGGGATGCAGCTATTGCGGCTATGTCCATCGTCACCCGGCTCAGTTTCTTTGCGGCCTCCGTGATCATCGGCTTCGGCCAGGGTTTCCAGCCGGTGTGCGGGTTCAGCTACGGAGCCAAAAAGTACCGCCGGCTCCGGGAAGGCTTCTGGTTTGCGGTGAAAAGCGGCACCCTGTTCGCTCTCATAGCCGCTGCCGCTGCCATTGTGTGGGCGGTACCCATTCTGGAACAGTTCCGGGATGATCCCCTGGTGATTGCCATCGGGTCCCGTACCTTACGGTGCCAGGCCCTTACCTTCTTCCTGGTGCCTCTCACCATTTTAACCAACATGTGTCTCCAGACCACCCGGAAAACCGCCGGAGCCATGCTGGTGGCCGCCGGACGCAGCGGTCTGTTCCTGATTCCCACTCTGCTGGTGCTGCCCAGGGCTCTGGGGATCACCGGCCTGGAATGGAGCCAGAGCGTTTCCGATTTCTGCGGCTTCCTCCTGGCAGTTGTGCTGATCCGGAAGTTCTTCCAGAAGCTCCCGGAGGGGGAGGAATAAAAAAGGGGGGTGTTGAACATAACGTGCAACACCCCTTTTCCGTTGTCTCACCAACGTACTTTCCCTTTTTCCCATGTTACAATACAACCAACAAAAGGAAAGCAGGTGGTACCCATGAAACTGACGGCGGGACAGGTGTTTTCTCTGGGCCGGACCCATCAGCCGGTGGCCGGGTGCACGGTTTCCCAGCAGATCGCCGGAGGACGGAACCCGGTGTGGGTCTTTTCTCTGGGGGCTGGGACGGACATCAGCGGGGAGATCTATCCCTATTACAAACTGCTCCTGGTCCAGGAAGGCCGGCTCCAGCTCACCGGAGCCCTGGCAGGCACGGTGCTGGAACCGGGTCAGAGCATCCTGACTCCTACAGGAGTCCCTGTGGGCATGAGCGCAGAAGTGGATACGGTGTATGTGGAAGTAGAGATTCAGAAGGAGGATATCATGAACAAAGCAGTGGAAGCAGGCAAAGCATTCAAACTGGCAGAATTGCTGCCCTATCAGGAAGGCCGGATCGTGAATATGGATGTGGTCCACAATGAAAAGATGAAATTCGTGGTCATGGCTTTTGACGCCGGCACCGGTCTCAGTGAACATGCGGCCCCCGGGGATGCCCTGATCTTTGCCCTGGACGGGGAAGGGATCATCGGTTACGAAGGAAAGGCCCATACACTGAAAGCGGGGGAACAGTTCCGGTTCGCCAAAAACGGGCTCCATTGGGTGAAGGCAGAAAAGCCCTTTAAAATGGCTCTGCTGCTGACCCTGGAATAGGGAGAAAGCCATGGCTGGACGCAGACCGAAGATCCGGATCACCGTTACCGACCGGCGGGGGAAGATGGGCTGCCACCGGGGCCATCATGTGGGGGAGGTCTTCGATTTCGACGAAGACCGGGGCAAAATCTGCCCCATGGCCATGCATTGTGCCTTTCCCTACATCGACATTCTCCGGTACGGAGGCCAGATCCCCGGCCAGCCTAAAGGCACCGCCGAGTTCTGCTGCAGCGATGCGGATACCATTATGGTGTTCAAGGCGGAAGTGGTGGAAGAATAAAAGGGACTGCTGCACGTTGCGTGCAGCAGTCCCTTTTATTCTTCCCTCAACTTCTTCAGCGCCAGCCGATAGATCTGGCTGGGACCGATTTTTTTCTTCAGCAGAGGATCGGTGGAATGGACGATGCTCCAGCGGAAAGTTACCGTTACCGGGTTCCCGTTGACCTGGTGGATGGCCTGGAGCCGTTTCTGGATCTTCCGGGCCAGGGCTTCCGATTCTTCCGGGTTGGCTTCCCGGCGGATAATGGCAAAGGTGGAATTGTAGAGCCGGGAAATGGCGGAATCTTTGCCAGCCAGGTTCTGGATAATCTGAGCCTCTTTCCGGATCAGATCCTGGAGCAGAGCCGGTTCGTAGCTTTTTTTCAGATAGTTGTCAAAACAGCTTTCCAGTAAAATCAGACAATAGAGGCGGGCCTCTCCTTCTGTATCTTCCTGGCAGTGGATCAGGTCTTCCAGGAATCCCTGCCGGTTCCGCAGACCGGATATTACATCATCATAGGGTGTGGGGAGTTCGTGACGCAGCTTTCGGTTCAGTTTCTCCATATCCAGAAAATATCCCATAAGCCCGATGATCTGCCCGTTCCAGTACAGGGGCCATTTGCTGCAGGTAATGGGATGGAGCTGGCCTTTTACGATACATTCTCCCGGCACGTCTTTAACAGTGATTCCCTTTTGCAGGACATCCAGTTCATCCTGTCGGTAGGGGATATTATCCCGGTGCCAGTTCATGTCCTCATCGGTTTTCCCGATAATCTCTTTTTCAGACTGGAAGCCGTAATGGTCCAGAAAGGCCTGGCTGGCCCCCCGAAAACAGCGGTTCCGGTCCTTCCAGAAATATTTGATCTGGGTGTTCTTTTTCAGGCTGTCCCAGAGCAGGGTAGGGAGGACCTCCGCCGTTTTTGCAGGAACAACCGGCATTCTATCCTCATCTTCCAGGGTCCGGTCTGCCGTAAGCATCAGAGAACTGTCCCCATGGGTCAGCTGGATGGCCATACATTCCCGCCAGGTGTAGTTGCCCGTGCTGTTCCGGCACCGGAACAGCTGGGAAATCCTTCCGGTGGGGCTTTTCTGGATGCGAGCCAGCACGGTGTCCGGGTCCGTGAAGGCCAGATAAGTCGCCTGGTCTTCCTCGAATATCCTCTTCCGGGCAAAATCCTTCAAGGCCGTCCGGATATCCTGGAACTTCCAGGGACCGGACACATGGCTGGAGTTGTTGTTGGCATAAAGCATCTCAATGGTATCTTTTTTCAAATCCACCAGGTTCACATCATCGAACATGCTGTACAGATACCGGAGATTGGCATCCATTTTGTTCTGGCGGATCTGGGCGTTGCTTTGGGAAACGTTGGTGAGGGTGGTGGTGATCAGCAGATGGCCGTTCATCTCACAGACCACTTGGAGCCGGACCAGCACGTAATCTCCGCCGTCGATGTAGACATAGGATTCCGGTCGGTGCGTGGTCCGGGACCGTTCCACACAGAACAGGTAGGTGCGGAGGGCATCCCTGTTTTCCGGATGATTCAGATTGTATTGGATCTCCTGGAGGGTGTAGCTCATGTGGCGGATGGCATTGTCATAAGCCTCATTGGTATAAAGATAACGGATGGCCCCTTTTTCATCCATGCCAAAAAGAGCCAGGGGACTGTCCGTTTCGTGGATTTCGCCGCTGGCCCGGTCATAATAGTGGCACCACTTCCGGGGTTCCACCACCCGTTTTTCCTGTTCCATCAAAGCCAGGGTATCCTCCAGAGGCTGGGGCTTTCCGTAGTAGAACCCCTGCTGCCGTCCGCAGCCGATGGAAGCCAGATAGTCCGCCTGTTCCCGGGTTTCCACCCCTTCCACCAGGGTCTTGATCCCCAGACGCTTGGCCATGGTGATGGCTGAAGAAACAATGATCCGGGACGCTTCCGTAAAATTCCGGAGGAAGTCCATGTCCAGCTTGATCAGATCCAGCTGGAAGTCCTTCAGGATGTTGAGAGAAGAGTAGCCGCTGCCGAAATCGTCCAGCCACACTTCATACCCTTCGGTCCGGAGCCGGTCCACCTCCTTGTGCACCTCTTCCGCATTCTGGGCCAGGACGCTTTCCGTAATCTCCACATGGAGGAAATCCCGGGGAATGTTGTATTTCTGCCGGGTATCTTCCACCAGGGAAAAAACATCCAGGCTGGAGAAATCATACCGGGACAGGTTGAAGGAAACCGGGATGATGGGAAGGTTGGCATCCAGCCGCTGGCGGATGGTGCGGCACACTTCTTCCAGCACATAAGCATCCAGCCGGTGGATCTGCCGGGCCTCTTCCAGCACCGGGATGAAGGTGGCCGGGGAAAGGATTCCCGACTGGGGGTCCACCCATCGGGCCAGGGCCTCCAGACCGCACAGATTCCCTGTAAGGGTACGGATCACCGGCTGATAATACACCTGGACCCAGTGGTTTTCCAGTGCCTCCTCCAAGTGCTGGAGAATGTACTTTCCCATACAGTCTGCTGATACCATAGTGCCATCTCCCCTGCTTTCAGTACGGTTATGTAAAATCTGCTACTATAATAATTATCGCACAATTATCCTGCATCATCAAGCATATTCAAAGTGAAGAGCACAGAACCGCAGGGGCCGCATCACACCGCCGTAGGGGCGGTTCAAGATTTTCGCCGCAGGCAAAATATCGCCAGAGCCACCCGCCTGCACGGGGGTCCGTTTCTCCGGGCAACCAATGGCATACCACGTTGAAGTCCTTCCCTGAAAGGGAAGGGGGACCGTCCGCAGGACGGTGGATGGGTTTGGCCGGAGGTCATGCAGCACGCTTCACTACGGTATTCCCTGATTCTGTTTAATCCGCCCTTGCCCAGATCGATTTGCTGAAGAAGGCCATTTTGGCCCGGGCTTTCCGGGAGGCCAGGGACGGGCGGGCCTGCGGCTCGCCCCTACGCCGTCACGGTCGGAGATTCGGCAGGGATGCGGGGAAAACGGTTTTCATCGTCCCTGTGCCGACCCCGTCCAATCAATAGCACGAAAACCCTTGACCCCAACGGTGTAGGGGCGAGCCGCAGGGGAGCCCGTCCCGGCCGCCCCTCCCTCCTGTGGACAATACCCGGGTAATTGATTATAATTACAAATGCGGTTAGTTATGCATAAAGGGATACGGGCCTTCAGTTACTGGGCAGTTTCCTTTACCGCTGAATTTACTTACAGGGGGAAAACAGTACATGCTTTTAAAGGATTTGCAGACAGGGGAGTCTGCAGTCGTTACTCAGATCGATCTGCCGTTCCAGATTGAACGGCGGCTCCAGGCCCTGGGGATGACCCTGGGGACTCGGATCCATTGCATTACCCGGAAGGGAAAGGGCATTATGGTGATCCTGCTCCGGGGCACCCGGTTTGCCCTGGGCTACAACATGACCCGGAACATTACCGTGGACAAGGTGGAGGTGGACCATGACTGATATGCAGCAGCCTGAAAAGCATCTCCACGATGCCCAGAACCTGACCATCGGATTCATCGGGAACCCCAACTGCGGGAAGACCACCCTGTTCAATGCCTTTACCGGGGCTAACCTGAAGGTGGCCAACTGGCCCGGGGTCACCGTGGAAAAGGTGGAAGGGGCCATACGGCGCCACAACATGAACATCCACCTGGTGGATCTGCCCGGCACCTACAGCCTCACCTCCTATACCATGGAAGAAATCGTTTCCCGGGACTTCATCCTCAGTGACGAAGTGGATGTGATCATCAACGTGGTGGATGCGTCCGCCCTGGAACGGAGCCTGTATCTGACCCTCCAGCTTTTGGAACTGGGGAAGCCGGTGGTTATGGCCCTCAATATGATGGACATTGTGGAAAAACGGGGGATGGAAATCGACCTGCACCGGCTGCCGGAAATGCTGGGAATCCCGGTGATCCCTGTTTCCGCCCGGAAGCGCCGGGGTCTGGACGTGCTGCTCCATGCGGCCATCCATCACCGGGACGCCAAACACACGGACCCGCTGATCCACGACCACAAGGCCGTGGGGGTCCACCGGCTGGACCACAAAATGTACGCCATGGTCTATTCCGATCCCATTGAGGACCGGATCGACCAATTGATCGCGGAACTGGAAGTGAAATATCCGGACATCATCAATCCCCGGTGGCATGCCATCAAGCTGCTGGAACAGGACCAGGAAGTGCTGAAAAAACACCCGGTGGACCGGCCGGATATCCTGGACCAGAACTACGAAACCCGGATCATCCGGGAAAAATATGATTTCATTGAAGAAATCATCCACGAAGTGCTGCTCCACAAGGAAGAAAGCGACAAGCTGACGGACCGGCTGGACAAGGTGCTGACGGACCGGTTCTGGGGGATCCCCGTGTTCCTGCTGATCATGGCGGTGGTGTTCTTCCTGACCTTTACCGTAGGGGACTGGCTGAAGGGGTATATGGAAGACTTCATCGGCTGGTTCGGAGACGGACTGGAAGGGCTGCTCACCGCCTGGTCCGTCAGCGATGCCCTGAAATCCCTGATCATCGACGGGGTCCTGGGGGGCGTGGGGACCATTGTCACCTTCCTGCCCAATATCCTGATCCTGTTTTTGACACTGGGTTTCCTGGAAGATTCCGGGTATATGGCCCGGGTGGCCTATGTAATGGAAGACGTGATGAGCCGTCTGGGGCTGTCGGGGAAGGCCTTCATCCCCATGCTCCTGGGCTTTGGGTGCACGGTGCCGGCTGTGATGGCATCTCGGGCCCTGGAACATAAGCGGGACCGGTACAAGGTGATGCTGGTGACGCCTTTTATGAGCTGCAACGCCCGGCTCACCATCTATATCCTGTTTGCAGAGATGTTCTTCGGCAGCCATGCCATGGTAGTGGCCTATTCCATGTACCTGATCGGGCTGGCGGTGGCCATCCTGGTGGCTCTGGTGCTCCATGGCATTGAAAAGGCCCAGCACCGCCAGACGGAAGACTTCCTGCTCATCGAGCTGCCGGAATACAAGCTGCCGGATATGCATACTGTGGGCATTTACATGTGGGAAAAGGTGAAGAGTTACCTGGAAAAGGCCGGGACCACCATTTTCGTGGCCACCATCCTGATCTGGTTCCTGCTGAACTTCGGCCCCAGCGGCTACACCACCGATGCAGGAGAAAGCTTCGGCGCCATTATGGGCCATGTGCTGGTGCCGGTTTTCCGGCCCATCGGCCTGGGCTTCTGGCAGATCTGTCTGGCTCTTCTGGCCGGGATTTCCGCCAAGGAAGTGGTGGTTTCCAGCTGTGCCGTGCTCTTTGGCATTACCAACGCAAGCTCTGGAGCGGGCATGGCGGAATTTGCCGCTGACCTGGAATCCATTGGGTTCACCAGCCTCAACGCCCTGTGCCTGATGATCTTCTGCCTGCTGTACGTGCCCTGTGCGGCGGCGCTGGCTACCATCCACAAGGAAAGCGGCAGCTGGAAATGGACGGCTTTTGAAGCCTTCTTCCAGCTGGCAACGGCCTGGATCGTTACCTTTGTGGCCTACCATCTGCTGAGCATTTTGTAAACAAATAAACAGTTATTGAATTATAAGCAAGAGAAAGAAGAAAAATTCCCCTTTCTCTTGCTTATTTTTTTGGTTTGTGGTATAAATAAGTCAGAAAAACGATTAAACGATTGTTTAATCGTTAGACAAGAGCAAGGAGGAAGAATCATGAAAAAGAGTTATAAAGTGGAAGTGGACTGTGCCAATTGTGCGGCCAAGATGGAAGAAGCGGTGAAGGCCACTCCGGGAGTCCAGGATGCGGTGCTGAACTTTATGTTGCTGAGGCTGAAGGTGACCTTTGCAGAGGGGGCGGATCCGGCGGAAGTCATGGGCCGTTGCCAGGCGGCTGTGGCCAAACTGGATGACGATTGCAAGATTTACTGTTAAAGAATGGCTGAATGGATACCGGAGAGGATGGGAATATGGAACAGGAAAACAAGATCATGATCGGCCGGATCGCCGCCGCCTTTGTGCTGACGGTGGCCGGGGCCTTTCTGCCGGATGCCTGGAGCGGGGAAGGGGTGGACCTGGAATACCGCTTTCTCCACCTGCTGCCCTATCTGGCGGCCTATCTGACTGTGGCCTGGGACATCCTGCTGAAGGCGGCGAAAAATATCCGGAAGGGCCAGGTGCTGGATGAGAACTTTCTGATGGCGGTGGCCAGCCTGGGGGCCTTCGGTCTGGGCATCTACCAGAACGGGGACTATGCAGAAGCGGTGGCCGTCATGCTGTTCTACCAGGTGGGGGAACTGTTCGAAGACTATGCCGTGGACAAAAGCCGCCGGAACATCAGCGAACTGATGGATATCCGTCCCGACTATGCCAATGTGGAGCGGGACGGGAAACTGGTCCGGGTGGACCCGGATGATGTGGCCATCGGCACCCGGATCATCGTCCAGCCCGGGGAAAAAGTCCCCATTGACGGCCGGGTGGTGGAAGGCCGGTCCAGTCTGGATACGGCGGCTCTCACCGGGGAAAGCCTTCCCCGGGAAGCGGCCCCTGGGGATGAAGTGATCAGCGGCTGCATCAACCTCAGCGGGGTGCTGACCATAGAGACCACCAAAGAGTTCGGGGAATCCACCGTATCCAGGATTTTGGACCTGGTGGAAGACGCCAGCTCCCGGAAAGCGAAATCTGAAGTGTTCATCACCAAATTCGCCCGGGTCTATACCCCGGCGGTATGCAGCGCGGCACTGGCCCTGTTCCTGCTGCCTCCTCTGGTGCGGATGGCCCTGGGCATGGCGCCTCTGTGGCACATGTGGCTGTACCGGAGCCTACTGTTTTTGGTGGTCAGCTGTCCCTGCGCCCTGGTGCTGTCCATTCCTCTCAGCTTCTTTGCGGGGATCGGGGGCGCCAGCCGGCAGGGGATCCTGATCAAGGGATCCAACTATATGGAAACCCTGGCCCATACGGCCTATGTGGTGATGGACAAGACCGGGACCCTGACCCAGGGGGTGTTTGAAGTTTCCGCCGTCCATCACAACAAACTGGAAGAAAAAAAAGTGCTGGAAATGGCGGCCCTGGCGGAATGTGCCTCCAGCCATCCCATCAGCAAAAGCCTCCAGCAGGCCTACGGCAAACCCATCGACAGGAGCCGGGTGACGGATATCCAGGAATACGGGGGTAAAGGGGTGGTGGCCCGGGTGGACGGCCATACCGTGGCCGCCGGGAACGCCAAACTCATGGAAATGCTCCACATTCCCTATGTGAACTGCCATATGGTGGGGACCCTGGTCCATGTGGCCATCGACGGGGCATACCATGGACACATCCTGATCGCCGACCGGATCAAGGACCATGCCGTGGAAGCCGTCCGGACCCTGAAAGCCAACGGGGTGAAAAAGGTGATCATGCTCACCGGGGATGAGAAACGGACGGCGGAAGCGGTGGCCAAAGAGCTGGGCATCGACGAAGTCCGCAGCGAGCTGCTGCCCCAGGGAAAGGTGGAACAGGTGGAAGAGCTGATCCGCCGGAAAGAGCCCAAGGAGAAAGTGGCCTTTGTAGGGGACGGGATCAACGACGCCCCGGTGCTGTCCCTGGCGGATGTGGGGATTGCCATGGGGGCCCTGGGCAGCGATGCGGCCATTGAAGCGGCAGATGTGGTGCTCATGGACGACGACCCGCTGAAAATCAGCAAAGCCATCCGGATCGCCCGGAAATGCGTGGGTATCGTGTACCAGAACATCGTGTTCGCCATCGGCATCAAGGTCATCAGCCTGGTTCTGGGGGCTCTGGGGTTCATCAACATGTGGTTCGCCATCTTCGCCGATACCGGGGTGCTGATCCTCTGTGTGCTGAATTCCATGCGGTGTCTGTTTGGGGGGAAAAAGTGAAAAAAGAGTACTGCACATGGGAAAATCGGACATGTGCAGTACTTTTTTTGTCAACAGTCAGCCAATCACGTCCAACAGATCGAACGAGAGGATTCGCCCCCAACGGCGTAGGGGCTACCCGGAGGGGAGCCCGTCCCGGCCGTCCAGGGGGCCTTGCTTCTGCTCTTTTCTAAAAAACAGTTGTAAATTGCCATATAATTATGATAAAATGGTTATCAATAATAATTCTCAAAAACACGGAGGATGGACCAGATGAAAAAATGGACAATTGCAGGTCTTACGACACTTTTGACACTGGCTGCTTCGGCCGCATTGGCATCGGTACCCCAGAAATCCCTGTACCTGGGCGGCATTGGCTATGGGACCGGGGAATCCTATGTCCGGCAGATATACGGCACCCCCACGGAAACGGAACAGGAACATTCATCTTCCCATCCAGCCGGATCGGTGGTGGAATACGAATATGGGGATGGGGTATCCATCCATCTGGCGGAAGGAGCCGTCTATCATATAGAAGTGTCCGCCAACAACGGCTGGGCAACCCCGGAAGGAATCCGTGTGGGTATGGACGCTTCCGTCCTGGAGGAGACCTACGGAAAACCGGACAAGGTCCGTGGGGATAAAATCATCTACCAGGCGGCCGGAATGCCCGGGGTGGGTCTGATCTTTGAAATCGAAAAAGGAAAAATCGACGAAATCGAAATCGGTCCTGTCGGACAGTGAAAAATTCCGTTTGGCAAAGGGATGTTGCGGGAGCAATGTCCCTTTCTTTTTGAACGGACTGGAAGAAAAAACAATTGAGGAGTACAATGGACGGAAAGGAGGAGAGCCCATGAACAAGAAAAAACGGGCCGGGCAGGCCCTTGCGCTGGCGGGAGTACTGGTCCTGGCCAGCTGCTCTGGGAGCCCGGTCCAGGGAAAATACGCCGGGGCGGAACCGTCAGCCCGGGCCGCCAGGGTACAGGAAACCCTCACGCCCGCCAGACCGGCCATGGTGGTCCGCCCCCTTGCCTTTACGGACCTGCGCCGCCGGCTGATGAGGGACTATGCCCGGATCCACTACGGCCGGGAAATGGAAACCATTGTGCCCCAGGCGGTGGTGGTCCACTGGACGGCGTCCAATTCCCGGGACGGGGTGTACCGGTATTTTTACAACGAGGAAAATTCCCGGCTGAAAAACGGCACTTTGAATGTGGCCTCCCACTACCTGGTAGACCGGGACGGCACCATCTGGCAGCTGACCCCGGAAACCGCCCTGAACCGCCATGCCATCGGCCTGAACTGGTGCTCCATCGGTATTGAGAACGTAGGCGGTGTGGAGGGCCGGGAAGACCTGACCCAGGCCCAGCTGGAAGCCAATGTACGGCTGATCCGGTATCTCCGGGGCAAATACCCCACTATCCAGTGGGTGCTGGGCCATTATCAGCAGGACCTGGCCCGGCATACCTCTTTATGGAAAGAAAACATATCTGGCTATTATCACGGCAAAACCGACCCGGGGCCCCGTTTCATGAAGGGCCTGAAGGAGCGGCTGGCCGGAGAAGGAGTGAAGTTCTTTTGAAACCATTGAACAAGGGAATGGGCCTGGTACTGGCAGGTCTTCTTCTGCTGCCCGGGGTGGGACTGCCCCGTACCGCCCAGGCCAGTGCACCGGCGGCTTCCGCCAGGGCAGCTCTCAGCCCCCGGATGCAGAAAATCGGCAGGATCATCCAGGCGGCCGGCCCGGCCCAGGTGTACTTCACCAATCTGTCCACCAACCAGAGCCTGTACCGGGGCAGTGAGACCATGACCGCTGCCAGCATGATCAAAGTCTTCATCCTGGCCAAAGCCTATGAGGATATCCAGAACGGCAGCCTGAGCCGGAATGAAACATTCACCCTTACCCCGGACAATGTAGTGGGCGGGGCAGGGGTCCTCCAGGGACGGGGGTACGGCAGCAAAGTGTCCCTCCAGGAGGCTCTGGAACTGATGATTACCGAAAGTGACAACACTGCCGCCAACCTGATCATCGACCGGCTGGGCATGGACCGGATCAACGCCTATATGCAGCGTCATGGGTACACCCACAGTGTCCTCCGCCGGAAGATGATGGATACAGAAGCCATGGCGGCCGGCAGGGAGAACCTGACCAGCACCAGGGACATCGCTCTGCTGTTCAAACGGCTGTATCAGGGGAAATGCGTGAGCCCGGCCCAGGACCGGGAAATGCTGGCAATTTACAAACGTCAGACCGACAACGACAGCATCCCCGGGGATCTGCCCCGGGGAACGGTGGTGGCTCACAAGACGGGAGAAGTCAACGACCTTCGCCACGACGGAGGCATCGTGTATACCCCCAACGGGGATTATGTACTGGTGATCTTCACCCGGAACTACACCCCCTACGAAACCATGGCAGATCTGTCGGAGAAGATTTATCAGGCGGTTGTGGAATAAGGAGAGCCTGGGCACGCCCCTACCCATTACCCTCTTAACCACCTCTCCTCAATCTGTTATAATAAGAACAACTTATACCACAACGGAGAGATTGCCATGTCTGGAGATTTACCGACCATTGCCCAAATGGAATGCTTCATTATATACGGACGGGTGGGGAACTTTGCCCGGGCGGCCCGGGAGGCCCATATTACCCAATCTGCCTTCAGCGCCCAGATCAAGAACCTGGAGACTGCCCTGGGGATCACCCTGATCCACCGGTCCAAACGGGGGAGCCAGCTGACGGAGGAGGGGAAGGTGTTCCTGGCCCGGGTGACGGAATGGATGGACGGGCTGCGGAAAATCGTCTATGACACCCGGGCGGCTGCAGAATCCCAGCCGGTGGAGCTGAATGTGGGGATCCTCCGGTCCCTGGGGGACATCCACATGAACCGGCACATTGCCCATTTCCGCCAGACCAACCCCAGCCTTCGGTTCAACGTGTTTGATCTGCCCACCTACCAGATCCACCAGGCTCTTACCGAGGGCCGGCTGGACGTGGTTTCCACCTATTTTGTGAAAGAATCCCTGCCGGACCGGGAACCGGCGAATGCCTATGAAGTGATCCACTTCTGTACGGACAATCTGGTGTATTATGCACCCCTCCTGCCGGTGGGAGACTTTCCCCTTACCCGGAGCCAGCTGCTCAACCGGCCTCTGGTGCTGTATCCTACCAGCTATTTCATGAACCAGATCTACCAGGACTATTTTGCCGGCACAAACCGGGAACCCATGATTTCCGCCCGGCTGTCCACTCCCTATGCCATGATCCACTACTGCCAGGAAAACGGGGCAGGGGCCCTGCTGCCGGAACGGCTGCTGAGGACCCTGGGCCATCACAACGGCTGGCATGAACTCCAGCTGCCCCTGAAGGCGGAAGGGTACCTGATCTACCGGAAGAACAATCCCAAACTTCCTCTGATCCGCCCTTATGTGGAACAGGTGCTGGCCAGTTTTGCCCAGAAGCCCGGGGAACCCATCGTTTGAAACGAACAGACTGGATGTAATCGCTTTTTCCGATTACATCCATCTTTTTTATCCGCTACACAAATCACCGGCAGCCTCGTATAATCGGAACCATAGAAAAATTCCGTGATTCCAATAAGAAAGGTCGCTGATTTGTCCATGTCTGCAAAACCCCGTCTGTGGACCAGAGGATTCGTCCTGGATACCCTGGTCAATTTCCTGATTTACATCATTTACTACATGCTGATGGTGATCATCGCATCGGAAGCCATCCATTCCCTCCATGCCACCGTCAGTGAAGCCGGTCTGGCGGCCGGGATCTTCGTGCTGGGGACCCTGGTGGCCCGGCTGTTTGCGGGCCGGTCCGTGGAACTGTACGGCCGGAAGAAAATGCTCTATGCCGGGATCCTGTTCTTCCTGGTGACCACCTGTATGTACTTTCTCATCGATTCTCTGGCCACCATGTACATCGTCCGGTTCCTGAGCGGGGTGGGCTACGGCATTGCCTCCACGGCCACCAGCACCATCGTATCCGCCATGATCCCGGCGGAACGGCGGGGGGAGGGCATCAACTACTATGCCCTCAGCATGAGCCTGGCTGCGGCCATCGGGCCCTTCATCGGCATGGTGATGCAGCAGATGTTCCCCTTCCGGGTGATCATTCTGTTCTCCATTGTGATGGTACTGATCTGCCTGGGGGCCGCCTTTGTAATGAAGGTGGATGAGATCCAGCTGACGGAAGAACACCGGGCGGCTCTGAAACAGCTGTCCCTGTCCAACTTCCTGGAACCCCGGGTCATGGGGATTTCCATTGTGGGCTTCGTTGTGGCGGTGTGCTATTCCAGCGTGCTGAGCTTTTTGGCTACCTATGCGGCGGAACTGCAGCTGATGACTGCCGGGACCCTGTTCTTTGTGGTCTATGCTCTGTCCATCACTTTAGCCCGTCCCGTTGCCGGAGTGATGTTCGACCGGAAAGGGGAAGACTTCGTCATGTATCCCACCTATGCCTGCCTGGCCATTGGACTCCTGCTGCTGTCCATCACCACCCAGAACTGGGAAATGCTGGCTGCCGGGGTGTTCGTGGGCCTGGGGTACGGAACCTTCATGTCCAACGGACAGGCCATCTGCGTGAAGCTGGTGGAAGAAGTCCGGATCGGAGTGGCGGTTTCCACCTATTTCGTCATGCTGGACCTGGGGCTGGGGGTAGGACCTTACCTCCTGGGTGCCTTCAAGGAACCGCTGGGATTCCAGGGCATCTATTCCGCCGTGGGCCTGGGTGCCATCGGCTGTGCCGTTCTCTACTGGCTGCTGTATGCCCGGAGACGGAAGACTGCAGATTTCCAGGAAGATTCTGTGGAAAGCCTGGAATCGGAAGCCGAATAAAACGGCAGAAAATATTTTGCATACAGAATCGAATCCGTAGGGGCTCCACGCCGGGGAGCCCGCCCGTTCAACGGCTGCTGGTGCAGTCGGCGGGCCGCCCGGCGTGCGGCCCCTACGGTTTTTGTGTTCAGGGCCAGCTTGGCTGGCTTCCTTTGGCCATTGACGATTGACCATTGACGGGGGCTGCTGCCTGTGCGGCAGCGCCCTTTTTCCTTTTTCCGCCCACTATGGTATAATCAAGTCATAAGAAATGACGAAGGAGAATTGCCATGCTGGCTGACTTGCATATCCATACCACCTTTTCTGACGGCGTCTACACTCCGGAAAAAATCATTGCCCAGGCCCGGGTGTCCGGCATTGCCGCCATTGCCATCACCGACCACGACAACATCCAGGCCTACGACCGGGCGGCCCGGACCATTCACTTCCGGCATCTGGGGATCCAGCTGATCCGGGGGGTGGAGATCGACACGGACTACAAAGGGAAGGATGTCCATGTGCTGGGGTACCATTTCGACCCGGAGAACCAGCCTCTTCTCCAGGCCATGGCCTGGACCCGGGTGGGGCGGATCACCCGGATCCGGAAGATCATCCAGAAAATCAACCAGCTGGGATATCCCATAACCCTGGAGGAAGTCCGGGAAGAAGCCCACGGGTCCAAAAGCCTGGCGCGGCCCCACATTGCCCGGGTTCTGGCGAAAAAAGGCCTGTTCTCCCATACCCAGGCGGTGTTCGATGCCCTGATTGCCAGCGGCAGGCCCGCTTACTGCCGGCAGGTGAAGATGCAGCCCAAAGAGGCGGTGGACCTGCTCCACAGGGCGGGAGGCATTGCTGTTTTGGCCCATCCGGCGGAAATCGGGAACCCGGATCTGGTGGAAGAACTGCTGGATAGGGTGCCGTTTGACGGCATGGAAGTGTGGCATCCTTCTATTTTAAAGGAAAAACCTCCCCACGATTGGCTCCAGGTGGCCAAAAACCATGGTCTCCTGACCAGCGGGGGCAGCGATCTCCACGGGAATCCGGGACGGTTCCCCATCCACCTGGGAGAATTCCCCATTTCCTACGAAAATGTGAAGGGTGTCATCGAAGGAAAGAAAATCTGATCCGAAAAGCAGGTGCATACCATGAAAACTGTAGCATTTGTAGGCCCCAGCGGCACCGGGAAAAGCTTCCGGGCCATCGGGGTCGCCCATGACCATCACTGCGACGGCATCATCGATGACGGGCTCCTGATCGAAGGGACCAAGATCCTGGCCGGAACCAGTGCCAAAACGGAACAGAACAAGGTCCAGGCGGTGAAACGAGCCATCTTTATGGAAAAGGACCACTGCCAGGAAGTCCGGGAAGCCCTGCTGAAAAGCGACATCCGGACTCTTCTGGTGATCGGCACTTCGGACAAGATGGTCCGGACCATCTGCAAGCGGCTCCAGATCCCGGCGCCTTCGGAAACGGTGTACATCCAGGACATTTCCACCGTCCGGGAAATGAAAAAGGCCCGGGAGACCCGGATCAAGGAAGGAAAACACGTGGTGCCGGTGCCCACCATCGAACTGAAGCCCCATCTGTCCGGGGTGCTGGTGGATCTGCCTCACCGGCTGTTTTCCCGGAACCGGAAGCCCCATGCCATGTCGGAAAAATCCATTGTTCGGCCGGCTTTCAGCTACTACGGGAAGATCACGGTATCCGATTACGTGGTCAGCGACATTGTACGGATCGTGGTGAAGAAGAACAAGGAAGTGGACCGGATCACTTCCATTAAGGTGCGCCGGCCTTCGGACACCAGCAAGGGGATGACCATCTTCCTGGAGATCATCCTGTTCTTCGGGGCGCCCATTTACGAAGTGGTGAAGAGCCTCCAGACCAAGATCAAACTGAAAGTGGAAGGCATGACCAGCATGCCGGTGAAAAATATCGATGTCTCCATCCGCAGCCTGACGGTGCGGCCTCCTGATCTTCCGAAAAATCTCCAGGAGCCGGACCCGACCCTGCCGGAAGGACAAAAGGAGGAAGGCGGGGCATGACCCCTTATGATTTTGACCAGTATGTAACCCTGGTGCGGGAAAAACTCCAGCTGCTCACGGAAGAACCGGTGGAGCAGAAGGAAATCAATTATGGCCGGCAGCTGAAGGTCCGGAAGGGCCCGGACACGGTGAACTTGGCCCTTTACAATGGGAAAAAGGGCCTGAAACAGGTATGGAGCGGGAAAGTTTCTTCCTTCCGGGACTGCTGCCAGAAGGCGCTGGACGGAGAGACGGAACCTTCAGCCCTTGCCGGTGATCTTTCCGCCGGCGGGGGAAAAGTGACCCTGCTGGACGGGAAACCCGGATTCGACGGGCTCTGGTGCGGCAGTGACGAAAGCGGCAAGGGAGACTATTTCGGTCCCCTGGCGGTGGCAGCGGTGTGCCTGGACCTGGAAACCGCCCGGCAGTACCAAAGCTGGGGGATCTGCGACAGCAAGGCCCTGACCGACGGAAAGATCCATCAGCTGGCGGAAAAGATCCGGAAGACCGCCAAAGCCCATACGGTGCTGGTACTGAAGCCTCAGTTCTACAACCAGCGGTATACCCAGCTGAAAAGCCAGAAGCAGAACCTGAACCATCTTTTGGCCAGCGGCCACATCCATGCTCTGGGACGGGTGCTCCAGCAGGTGCCGGAATGCCATTTTGCCCTGGTGGACCAGTTTACCCGGCACAATGCCATTTCCTCCACCCTGGAAGCAGCTTATCCCGGGCTGAAAGTGTACCAGCAGCCCAAAGGGGAAGCGGATATGGCAGTGGCGGCGGCGTCCATTCTGGCCCGGGACGCCTTTGTGGAAGTGATGGGGGAGCTGTCCCAAAAGGCAGGCTTCGAACTGCCCAAAGGAGGCGGCAGCCAGGCTACGGCAGCGGCCCGGAAGCTGGCCAAAGCCCAGGGGGAAGAGGCTCTTTCCCAATACGTCAAGCTCCATTTTGCCAACACAGGAAAGCTCAGGCTCTGATTTACGATTTGTTTTATGTTTTTGTTCCTGTACTATGCTATAATAATAAAAGATTGTATCAGCATTGACAGATTCAGAGCTTTTCAAAATACAACGATACTGGCAGGTCATACTCTATGAACAAAACCCTATTCCGCATGCTGTGCGTGTTGTTCTTTGTAGTCATCATCGTATCAGCAGGCGTTCTTTATTTTACTTTTGATGTACGGGCCCTGGTCTATCTGACCACTTTTAAATGGTATTATGCGCTGCTGGCCCTGGGGGTGCTGTCGGTGGGGCTGTTTTTCGATGCCACCCGACTGATCACCCTGACAAGGCTTTCCGGGGAGAAGATGGATTATGCCCATATTTTCTACGCGGTGTTCAGCAACTATTTCCTGGCACTTCTGACTCCCGGTCAGGGGGGCGGAGGTATTGCCATGCTCATGTTCATGAAACGGGCGGGGGTACCGGTGGCCAAATCCACCCTGATCGTCATTGTCCGGACGGTATTTTCCATCTTGTTCCTGTTTTTGGTGATGCCCCTGGTATTCTGGTGGGATCCGGTGCTGGTAAGCTGGATGCCCACCAGTGTCATTGCCTTGGTGTGCGCCTTTTTCATCGGGGCTCCCTGGCTCCTGTGGCACCTGGTAATGGGGGGACGGCTGGAAAAATGGCTGGCCCGGTTCAGCCGCCGGTTCTCTCCCCGGGTCCAGGAAGCCATTTTCCTGGGGTACCGGGATTTCCAGCAGGCCATGTTCATGCTGAAGGACAATCCCCGGCAGGTGTTCCGGGCTTTTATGGAATCGGGGATCAGCCTGCTGTTCATCTATTCGGTGGTGCCGGTGTTCATCAAGGCCTTCGGCATCAGCCTGCCCCTGCACATTGTCATGGGACGCATGTGCCTGATCAACCTGGTACTGTACTTTACTCCCACCCCCGGTGGCAGCGGGGTGGCGGAAGGCGGCTTCCTGGTGCTGTTCAATTCTCTGCTGCCTCCCGGTGTGGCCGGGGTGCTGGCCATCCTTTGGCGTTTCTTCTGTGAATACATTCCGTTCACCATCGGCGCCATTGTGACCATCAAATGCTTTGGCTTGGATATTCTGACCAAGATCCGCGATCGGAGGGAAATGGATTCATGAGAAAGATCTTAGTAACTGGGGGAGCCGGGTTCATCGGGTCCCATGTGGTGCCGGCGCTCATCAGCCGGGGAGATTGTGAGGTAACGGTGCTGGACAACCTGTCTACCGGGAAACGGGCCTATGTGCCGTCAGGAGCCCGGTTCCAGCTGCTGGATATCCGGTCCCGGGAGCTAACGGATTTCCTGATGGCGGAAAAATTCCAGACAGTGATCCATCTGGCGGCCCAGACCCTGGTGCCCTATTCCATGGAATACCCGGAAGCGGACGAAGACCTGAACGTGGCTGGTCTGGTCCATGTACTGGAAGGCTGCCGGAAAAGCGGCGTGGAACAGATCATCTTCTCTTCCAGTGCGGCCATTTACGGGGACAACCAGAACCTGCCCCTTCAGGAAACAGAAGTGCCGGCTCCCACTTCTTTCTACGGTCTGTCCAAGGCGGTGGGAGAGGACTACATCCGTCTGTACAGCCGGTGCTTCGGTCTGAAGCACATTATTTTCCGGTTCGCCAATGTATATGGGGAACGGCAGGGAGAAACAGGAGAAGGGGGCGTAATCTCCGTCTTTGCCCGGAAAATCGCCCAGCACGAACCGGTGACTGTCTTTGGGGACGGGAACCAGACCCGGGATTTCGTCTATGCCGGGGATATTGCCCGGGCCATGAGCCTGGGGGTGGGATATAACGGCTGTGCCACCCTGAATGTGTCCACCAATGAGGAAGTGTCCCTGAACCAGCTGATCGGGGTGATGGAAAAGATCCTGGGCCATAAAATGGATGTCCATTATGGACCGGTGCGGCCGGGAGACATTTACGCTTCCGTACTGAGCCACAAGGCCCTGGTGGAAACCCTGGGCATGAAAGACTACACGGACCTGGAAAAGGGGCTCACCGGGACCCTGGCGTATTTCCAGAAATAACAGGAGCAGGGAGAACAAGGAGAGACCTATGAAGAAACTGATCTTTTCCGTTCTGGCCCTGCTCTTTTTCTGCACCGCAGGCTGCGGGGCAAAGACAGGAAACCTGGAACGGGGGAAAACACCTCCCAAAGAAACGGTGCTGGCAGGAGGCCAGCTGGTGGGGGCTTACGGCAGTCTGGGGAACGACCTGGTGAACGCTTTGAACCAGGACGGCCGGCAGCCGCTGCTGAAGCTCCAGGACGGAGCGGGCTCTTTGGCCAATATCGAACTGCTGCGCCAGCAGAAAGCGGACCTGGCCCTGGTCCAGAGCGACGTGGCCTGGTATGCCTATACAGGCACCGGGCCCTATGAAGACCGGCCTCTGAAGGATCTGGAACAGGTGGGGACCCTTCAAGGGGAAACGGTCCAGATCATTACCTACGACCTGACCGGGATCCGGAAACTCCAGGACCTGAAAGGAAAGACCGTATCCCTGGGGGCTGCCGGTTCCGGTTCCTCTCTCAACGCCAGACAGGTACTGGAAGCAGCGGGCCTTGCGGAAGACGATGTGCGGGTCCAGTATCTTTCGGTGGATGACACGGTCCGGGCTCTGAAGGAAGGCACCGTGGATGCGGCCATCCTCACTTCCGCCCTGCCCCATCCGGCTCTCCGGGATCTTGCCCGGCAGCGGCGGCTGGTGCTGGTCCCTATCGAAGGCCAGGACCTGGAAGACCTGGTGGCCGCCTATCCCCTGTATCAGCCGGTGGTGATCCCGGTAGGGACCTATCCCAACCAGACCCGGCCCTGTGCCAGTGTGGCTCTTCAGTGTCTCCTGGTGACCCGGAAAACGGTGCACAAGGACACGGTAAAGAATTTCCTGGACCGTCTGTGGCCTCACTGGAAGGAACTCCAGACCAAACAACCTGCCCTGTACCGGGATGTGGAGAAACGGTTCTTCCTGGACCCGCTGCTTCCGTTGGCCCCCGGTGCCGAACAATTCATGAAGGAACAAAAAATCGGTTCCTGAGCAGTCAGCCAAAACTTGATTTGCAAAACAGGCGTCAAACCTGTATAATGTTGAACAAGAGACTAGTCCTATAGAACCAGAAGCGATGGTTATCGTTCGGATTCGTAGGGGATACGGGAATTGAAAACATAGTTTCGAAAAGGGAGTATGGAACGCGAAGATACTCCAGTCTTTTGATATGCAAAAATACGAAGGAGGTGTCCCTTTGAATAACAATAAAGGACAACAGAAAAAATTATCCATCATTCCGCTGGGCGGTCTGGGAGAAATCGGCAAGAACATGACGGCCTTTGTGTATGGCAACGACATGATCCTGGTGGATGCCGGTCTGGCATTCCCCGATGATGACATGCTGGGCATTGACCTGGTGATCCCGGATACCACGTTCCTGATGGAAAACAAGGAGAAGTTCAAGGCTATTTTCCTGACCCACGGCCACGAAGATCACATTGGCGCTCTGCCTTATGTGATGAAGGATTTTGACGTGCCGGTGTACGGCACTCCCCTGACTCTGGGGATCCTGTCCGGCCGTCTGAAGGAAAACGGCGTCTCTGACAGCAAATGCAAAATGGTGAAGCCTGGGGCTACGGTCCGGGCCGGCGCCTTCCGGGTGGAATTCATCCGGGTCAACCACAGTATTCCCGATGCGGTTGCCCTGGCCATCCACACTCCGGTTGGGGTGATCGTCCACACCGGGGACTACAAGTTCGACCAGACTCCGGTGGACGGACAGGTGACCGACTATGCCAAGCTGTCTGAAGTG
This sequence comes from Acidaminococcus sp., assembly GCF_057597765.1. Taxonomy (NCBI): domain Bacteria; kingdom Bacillati; phylum Bacillota; class Negativicutes; order Acidaminococcales; family Acidaminococcaceae; genus Acidaminococcus; species Acidaminococcus sp. The sequence goes on from NZ_DBMBXK010000005.1 coordinate 101,843, forward strand.
GGCCGCAAAGGCGTGCTGCTCCTGATGAGCGATTCTACCAACATTGAACGGACCGGGTATACCCCCAGCGAAAAAAGCGTGGGCAAGACCCTGGACGAACAGTTCCGGATGGCCAGGAACCGGGTGATCGTAGCCACCTTCTCTTCCAACGTGCACCGGATCCAGCAGGTGATCGACGCGGCGGTAATGACCCGCCGGAAAGTGGCGGTGATCGGCCGGAGCATGGTGAACGTGGTGAACATTTCCATTGAAATGGGTTACCTGAAGGTGCCCCAGGGTGTGCTCATCGACATCGACGAATGCCGGAACTATGCACCCCGGCAGATTGCCATCATCACCACCGGCAGCCAGGGTGAACCCATGAGTGCCCTGACCCGGATGAGCAACAGCGACCATCGGAAGGTGTCCATTATGCCCGGTGACACGGTAATCATTTCCGCCACCCCCATTCCCGGCAACGAGAAAGGTGTGGCCCGGACCATCGACAACCTGTACAAACAGGGAGCTGAAGTGATCTACGGACGGGAACAGGGGATCCATGTTTCCGGCCACGCCAGCCAGGAAGAAATCAAACTGATGCACCGGCTGGTCCATCCCAAGTTCTTCATGCCGGTCCATGGGGAATACCGTCACCTGGTAAAACACAAGAAACTGGCCATGCAGCTGGGGATGCCCAAGGAAAACATCGTCATTGCGGAAAACGGCTCTGTAGTTGACCTGACCCGGGATTCCATCGGGATTTCCGGCAAAGTCACCGCCGGCCGGGTACTCATTGACGGCCTGGGAGTGGGCGACGTGGGCAATGTGGTGCTCCGGGACCGCCGGCAATTGTCCCAGGACGGGATCCTGATCGTGGTGGTGACCATCGACCACAGCAATTACCGGATCGCCGCCGGCCCGGATATCGTATCCCGGGGCTTTGTGTACGTCCGGGAATCCGAAGAGCTGATGGAAGGTGCCCGGGACCGGGTGCTGAGCACTCTGGACAAATGCCATGAAAACAACATCACTGAATGGTCCGCACTGAAGAGTGCCGTCCGGGACAGCCTGGGCCGGTATCTGTTCGAAAAGACCAGACGGCGTCCCATGATCCTCCCTCTGATCATGGAAATCTGATTCCAATAAACCAAAAATCTTCAGGAAGGGAACAGCGTGGAAAAAAGAGAACGGACTCGCAGAAACAACAAGAAAATCGAATTCACCTTCAACCGGGAAGTACTGGGCATCCTGTTGGGCGCCTTCGGCCTCATTGTGCTTTGTGCCCTGGGGGGAATCCCCATGGGCAGCGCCGGGGCTTTCCTCAAGAAGGTCCTGACCTACGCCCTGGGGGTGGGAGCTTTTCTCTTCCCTCTGTACTTAATGGTGCTGGGGATGGGGTACATCCTGAATCACGAACATCTGCGGTATTCCAAAAAGTTCTTTACACTCCTGCTGTTCCTTGTTTCTGTCCTGAGCCTGTGGCACATGCACAAGGTGCCGGAAGGCCATGAACTGATTCCTGAGTATCTGATGACCGGTGGTGGCCTCCTGGGAGGCACCATCGTGTTTGTTTTAACAAAGGTGGCCGGCCGGGTGGGAGCACTCATTGTCCTTACCGCCACCACGCTGATTTCCCTGGTGCTGTCCGGGAAATTTTCCCTGCGGAGTCCTCTCCAGACCGCTCAGGACGGGGTAAAGGAAGGGGCCGAGACGGTGGCCCAGAAATGGGAGGACTACCAGGAACGGCGGAAACGGAACCATGATTCTTTCTACGACCAGGAAAAGGATGACGGGAATCCCCGGAAAAAGCCGGAACCGGAAAAGAAACCTTCTCTGGCGGAGCGGCTGAAAGAGAAGGTGAATGCTGCCGGTACGGCTCCCATCCTGAAGTTCCAGAAGGAACAGATGGGGACGGGAGAACCGCCCCGGAAGTTTACCATTACCACCTCTGACGATGCCCGTGACCAGGAGGAACCCCAGTGGGAAGCTCCGGCACCGGAAGCCCAGACCACCCGTCTGGAAAACGCGGAAACCGGGGAAGTGATCCCCTACGAATTCCCGCCTCTGGATCTGCTGAACCGGGACAAACCGGTGAACAAGAAGAACTTCCAGGCGGAAATCGAAACCCAGGGGGGCACCATCGAGCAGACCCTCCACGATTTCGGGGTGAACGCCACCCTGGTGAACGTGACCAAGGGACCTTCCGTGACCCGGTATGAACTGGAACCGGCTCCCGGGGTGAAGGTGAACAAGATCCAGAACCTGTCGGAAGACATTGCCCTGAAACTGGCGGTGTCCAGCGTCCGGATCGAACCCATTCCCGGAAAGGCGGCCATCGGCATCGAAGTGCCTTCCAAGACTTCGGAGCCGGTTTCTTTCCGGTCTATTGTGGATTGTCCGGAAGTGAAGAATGCCAAAGGCAAGCTGTGCATCGGCCTGGGGAAGGACATTTCCGGCCATGTGGTGGTGGCGGACCTGACCAAGATGCCCCATCTGCTCATTGCCGGATCCACCGGGTCCGGGAAGAGTGTGTGCATCAACACCATCATCTGCAGCCTGCTGTACAAGGCGGCTCCTGATGAGGTGAAGCTGATCCTGGTGGACCCGAAAGTGGTGGAACTGACCAACTACAACGGGATCCCCCACCTGCTCACACCGGTGGTCACCGGGCCCAAGCAGGCCGCTTCCGCCCTTCACTGGGCAGTGGTGGAAATGGAACGGCGGTACAGTCTGTTCGCCAAGACCCAGGTCCGGAAGATCGATGACTACAATGCCCATGTGCAGCCGGGAGAAAAGCTGCCCTTCATAGTGGTGATCATCGACGAGTTGTCCGACCTGATGATGGTGGCGGCAGTGGACGTGGAAGATGCCATCCTGCGGCTGGCCCAGAAGGCCCGTGCTGCCGGGATCCATCTGATCCTGGCCACCCAGCGGCCGTCGGTGGACGTGCTCACAGGGACCATCAAGGCCAATATCCCTTCCCGGATCGCCTTTGCGGTTTCCAGCCAGATCGACAGCCGGACCATCTTGGACGCCAGCGGTGCGGAGAAGCTCCTGGGACGGGGGGACATGCTGTTCTTCCCTACGGGAGCCAACAAACCCATCCGTGTCCAGGGGGCCTTTATTGCCGACGACGAACTGAACCGGGTGGTGGATTTCATCAAGGCGGAAGCCATACCCACCTCCTATTCCAGTGAAGTGACCACTCAGAAGCTCAATGGGGCAGAAGAGGAAAAGAAAGGGGAAGACAGCGAGGAAGACGAACTTTTCCAGGATGCGGTGGAGCTGGTCATGGCCACCCAGCAGGCATCCTCGTCCATGCTCCAGCGGAAGTTCCGGATCGGGTACACCCGGGCGGCACGGCTGGTGGATGCCATGGAAGAAAAGGGCATCATAGGACCGGCGGACGGCAGCAAGCCAAGGCCGCTCATTATGAGCCCCGCCACCATCAAAGAAAAGTTCTTCACAAAAGGGCTGAAGCAGGAAGAACCGTGATTCTCCTGCCTGCGCCGCTCTACCCCGTCTAAAAGTGAGGTTGTACCATGAAAAACAAAATTGGAACCTATTTACAGCAGCACCGGGAAGCCAAACATCTGACCCTGGAACAGGTTGCCGAACATACCGGCATCCGGGAACCCTATCTGGCAGCCCTGGAAGAGGGCGATTTCCACAAGATTCCGGGGGATGTGTTCATCCGGGGCTTTCTCCGGAACTACGGGAACTATCTGGGCCTGGACGGCAATGGCCTTGTGGAGGCCTACCGGACCGGCAGTGAACCGGAAAAGATCCTGAAGTCGCCGGAACCGTTGGTGCCCCAGCCGGAGCTGCCGAAAAGTTCCGATACCATTATCCTGCGTCCGGAAACCTTTGCCGGAAAAAAGCAGGCAAAAACGGAGCCCCCGGCGCCTCAGCCGGCATCTCCCAAAACGGAATCCTCTCAGGCTCCGGAACCTTTTGACAAGGTCCAGGCCCTGAAGGATATGGAGCCGGTGGGCTATGGAAACAGCCGTCGGACCGCTCAGGAAGCCCAGGCTCCTCAGAAGCGGAAAAAGGAAGCCATGGAAGCCACCCAGGTAATGAAACCGGTGAAGCCGTCGGCCCAGGCCGCACCGACAAAGCCGGAAGCAGCGAAGGAGGCGGCAGGGCCGGAACCCAAAACGGCCCCCGGACCCAAGGATGCCCAGCCAGTAGCTGGAACCGGGAAGCCGGAAGCTCCCAAGGGGGAAGAGACTGCCAAACGGTTGGACAAAACCGGAGAAAAGAAAGTTCCCCAGCCGGAGAAGCCGTCTGCCAAAGGGGCCCAGGCTGCTGCGGTTGGGAAAAAGCCGGCAGGAAAGGGGACGGAACCCAAAAAATCCCATGAAAGCCCCAAGGAAGCCCTGAAAAAGGTGGAAACGGCGCTGAACCGGGAAAACATGGAAGAAGCCCTGGACGCCAGCAAAGCCAAAGTGGGAGGTGTCCTGGACCGGATCCGGGATTTCATCGACGAAAATCTCTATGAAACCGTCCCGGAAGACGAAGCCGGGGAAGAATACGGAGCCGCCGGCGGGGCGGACAGCAAAACCCCTGCCTTCAGCTTCAAGGTGTTCACCGGGGTGTTTGTGGCCTGCCTGGCCGTATTCACCGTGGTCATGGCCTATTTCGTGTTCGGCGGGAAAACCACTCCGGACCTGAAGGCTACCACCAACATCACCGATGGAGTGAAATCCGACCACTCTTCGGAAAAGAGCGAGAAAGAAAAACAAGCAGCCGCCGAGGCCCAGCCCAAGAAGGAAGAAGAAGAGTCCAAAGGGGATGAAAAGACCCTGGGCAAGGGCAACGGGGTCACGGTGGTGGTCACCTACAAGAAACCGGTCTGGACCCAGACCACCATTGACGGGAAACAGGTGGAAGCGGCTACGGTGCCCAAAGGATCCACCCGTACCTACAAAGGGAGCAAGAGCATTTCCGTCAATGTGGGCAGCATCCGGGATGTAGTGATCACTGTCAACGGAAAAGAAGTACCCTACGGCTCCAAGGAATGGGGCGTAGTGACCCGTACGTTCAAGGCGAAATAAGGAAGGAGAACAGATTGGAAATCGGAGTAGTCAGCCTGGGGTGTCCCAAGAACCTGGTGGATTCGGAAGTGATGATGGGGCTCATCAAAGAGCGCCAGTGGACCATTACCAATGACCCCACCCATGCGGATGTGATCATCGTCAACACCTGCGGCTTCATTGAAAGTGCCAAAACAGAATCCATCAACACCATCCTCCAGATGGCGGAATACAAAAAGGATGAGCCCCACCGGAAGCTGATCGTCACCGGGTGCCTGGGCCAGCGGTATGCGGATGAACTGTTCGCAGACCTGCCGGAGGTGGATGCCATCATCGGAACCGAATGTTACGACCAGATCGGCAGCGTCATCGACCGGGTGGAAGCGGGAGAACGGTTCACCCTGCTGAAGCCTCCGCAAAAATACACCCAGAAGGCCAAACGGGTGCTGACCACCCCTCAGTATACGGCCTATCTGAAGATTGCCGAAGGCTGCAACAACCGGTGTTCCTATTGTGCCATCCCCAAGATCCGGGGCCCTTACCGGAGCCGTCCCTATGAGGAAGTCCTCCAGGAAGCCCGGGATCTGGTGAGCCAGGGCGTCCGGGAACTGATCCTGGTGGCCCAGGACACCACCCAGTACGGCATCGACCTGTACCACAAACTGCGTCTGTCGGAACTGCTCCGGGATCTGAACACCATCCCTGACCTGAAATGGATCCGGGTGTTGTACTGTTATCCTGATTCCTTCACCGACGAACTGATCGAAACCATGGCTCAGTGTGACAAGGTGTGCAATTATGTGGACCTGCCCCTGCAGCATGCCAGCAACAGCCTGCTCCACACCATGCACCGGAGAGATACCCGGGAACAGGTGGAAGAGCTCCTGGCCAAACTCCGGAAACGGATGCCGGACATCTGCCTGCGGACCACTTTCATTGTGGGCTTTCCGGGAGAAACTGATGAACAGTTCCAGGAACTGCTGGATTTCGTGAAAAAAGAACGGTTCCAGTGTGCCGGGGTGTTTACCTACAGCCAGGAAGAAGGTACGGAAGCCGGGGCTATGCCCAACCAGATCCCGGAAGAAGTGAAGCAGGACCGGTACCATGCCCTGATGAGCCTCCAGGCGGAGATCTCCGAAGAGATCCAGCAGGAACGGGAAGGGAAAGTGCTGGAAGTGCTCATCGAAGGCAAGGATGAGGAAGATCCCAACCTGGCCGTGGGCCGCAGCTATGCAGAAGCCCCGGATATCGACGGGAAGATCTACGTGGAAGAGGCGGCTTCCCTGAACCCCGGGGATTTTGTGAAAGTCCGGATCAGCCAGGGCTTCACCTACGAAGCGGTGGGGCAGTTGGAAAAGGAGTGATTTCCTGTGAATGTTGAAGTCATCAATACGGGCACGGAGCTGCTCCTGGGCGATATTGTGAATACCAACTTCCAGTATCTGTCCCGGATGCTCAATGATGCCGGGTTCAACGTGCTGTACCAGACCACCATCGGGGATAACGGGGACCGGCTGCTGGAAGTGCTGGCCATTGCCCTGAAGCGGGCGGACATCATCATCACCACCGGAGGCCTGGGGCCCACCCGGGGGGACATCACCAAGGAAATGGTGGCCCGGTACCTGGATCTGCCTCTGGTGCCCAGTGCCTTCTGGCTGGACAAGCTGACCCGGTATTTTGCTGCCCGGCATGTGGTCATGACGGACAACAACAAAAAGCAGGCCATGATCCCGGAAGGGGCCGTGGTATTCAACAACGAAGTGGGCACGGCACCGGGAATCGGGGTCTGGACTCCGGACCACAAACTGATCATCATGCTGCCGGGGCCTCCGGCGGAAACCACCCACGTGTTCGGTCAGCAGGTGATGCCCTATCTCCGGAAAAGCTATGCGGCTCAGGGAATCATCCATTCCCGGGTGCTGCATCTCCGGGGACTGACGGAATCCATGGTGGCGGAAAAGCTGGATGCCATCATCATGGCCCAGACCAACCCCACCATTGCCCTCTATGCCCGGAAGGGAGAAATCATCATCCGGATCACCGCCAAAAGCGATACCCTGGAAAAGGCGGAAGCCATGAACCGGGCCATCGAGGAAAAGATCCGGGAAGTGCTGGGTGAGTACATTTACGGAGTGGATTACGAAACCCTGCCGGAAGCCCTGGGCAAACGGCTGAAAGAAAAACATCTGACCATCGCCTTTGCCGAATCCTGCACCGGAGGCCTGGCCTCCAGTCTGGTGACGGATATTCCCGGAAGCTCAGAATATCTCATGGGGTCGGTGGTCTCCTATACCAATGACGTAAAGCACCGGCTGCTGGGGGTGAAACAGGAAAACCTGGACAAATACACCGCCGTCAGCGAACAGACTGCCCGGGAAATGGCCCAGGGGATCCGGGAAAAAATCGGAACGGATCTGGGCATCAGCATTACCGGGATCGCCGGACCGGGAGGGGGGACCCCCACCCAGCCGGTGGGCCTGGTGTACATCGGTGCAGCGGATAAAAACGGAACCAAGGTCCTGGAATGCCGGTTCAAGGCGGCCCGGACCACCATCAAACTCCGGGCGGCCATGAATGCACTGTCTCTGGCCATGGACCGGGTAAAGGAGCTGTAACAGCTCCTGTACAAGATAAGGAGAAATTATGACTGAAACCACAGAAATGGAAAAGAAACCGGTGGAAACAACGGAAACTGCCAAACCGGAAATCACTTCCTTCGAAGATCTGAACCTGGACCGGAAGATCCTGGCAGCCCTGAAGGAAATGGGCTTTGAAGAACCCTCTCCCATCCAGAAGGGGGCCATCCCCCTGGCTCTGGAAGGGGACGACCTGATTGGCCAGGCCCAGACCGGTACCGGCAAGACCGCCGCCTTCGGGATCCCCATCATCCAGAAAATCAACGAAAAGGACCGGCACATCCAGGCCTTGGTCATGAGCCCCACCCGGGAACTGTGCATCCAGGTGGCGGACGAAATCAGCAAGATTGGCCGGACCAAACGGATCCGGGTACTGCCGGTATACGGGGGCCAGCCCATCGAACGGCAGATCCGCAGCCTGAAACGGGGCATCCAGGTGGTCATCGGGACCCCTGGCCGTCTCCTGGACCATATCCGCCGGGGCACCATCGACCTGGAATACGTGAACTTCCTGGTGCTGGATGAAGCCGACGAAATGCTGGACATGGGCTTTGTGGACGATATGGAAAACATCATCAAAAACGTTCCCCCGGAACGGCAGACCATGCTGTTTTCCGCCACCATGCCCCGGCCCATCCTGAGCATCAGCAAGAAATACATGCGTACCCCCAAGATGGTGGCCATCCACAAAGAAGTGGTCACTGCGCCCACCATCGACCAGTACTACTATGAAACCCGGGACAAGGTGGACGGCCTGTGCCGGATCCTGGACACCACCGACGACTGCAAAATGATCATCTTCTGCCGGACCAAAAAAGGCGTGGATGAACTGGTCATCGCCCTGGCCACCCGGGGCTACGAAGCGGAAGGCCTCCACGGGGACCTGAGCCAGAACCAGCGGGACCGGGTCATGAAAAAGTTCCGCAGCGGCCAGGTGGACATCCTGGTAGCCACCGACGTGGCGGCCAGAGGGCTGGATATCGACAACATCACCCATGTGGTGAACTTCGACGTGCCCAGTGACAGCGAAAGCTACGTGCACCGGATCGGCCGTACCGGCCGTGCCGGGAACACTGGCGTGGCTCTTACCTTCATCACTCCCCGGGAATTCCGTCAGCTGAAGCTGATTGAACGGAGCATCAAGACCAAAATCATCCGGGGCACCCTGCCCACCGACGCCAGCGTGCTGGAACGGCAGCGGGAACAGATCGTATCCAAGATGCAGACCATCCTGGAACAGGACCGGTATCAGGACTATCTGCCCATTGTGGAAACCCTGGAAAAGGACTATGATGTACAGGATATCGCCGCTGCTGCTCTGAAGTTCATGCAGGAAGGAGCCAAAGCCCTGGAAGAACCGGAAGAGGAAGGCTCCCTGCCGGATGCCCTGGCCAACACCGGTGCCAAACCGGGGATGGTGCGGCTGTTCGTAAATATCGGCCGTTCCAGCCGGGTCACGGTCCGGGATATTGTCCAAAGCATTGCCATCGAGGCGGAAATCCCTGCCCGGAGCATTGGCCGGATCAGCATCTATGACAAATTCAGCTTTGTGGAAGTGCCCATGGAACATGCGGAAAAAGTCCTGGCAGTGATGCACCGGAACACCATCCGGGGCTGCCGGGTGAACATGGAGCCTGCCAAAGCACGGGTATAATACCAAAAGGAGTTCTCCTATGACTCAAACGATCTACGGAAAGACGGAGGGCCTGAAAAAACAGGTCCTCACCCAGTTGGAAGGGATCTATGAGCTGAGAGCGGACGAGGGCCAACTGATCAGTGAGGAGTTGGCCCTTGTTTTGCGGGATTTGACGGAAGCCATCAACCGGGAAATCTCCATTTATGTGGACCGGAAGGGCCAGGTGACGGCGGTGGCCGTAGGCAGCGACAGCCATGTGGAGCTGCCGGGCACCGATTCCCGCCGAAGCCAGAACCGGCTCTGCGGGGTGGCCTGTATCCACACCCATCCCTCCGGGGCACCCCGGCTCAGCCGGGTGGACCTGTCCGCCCTCCGGGACCTGCGGTTCGATGCCATGGCCGCCATGGCCTGGGAAAATCCCTCCAGCCAGCCTCTCCTCAGCTTTGGGATGATTACGGATCTGGATGAGGACCAGCAGCCGGTGCTCCAGGAATTCGGCCCCTTCAAGGTGAAGGATGTGGCGGCCATGCCCTTTGGGAATGTGCTCCACACGGTGGAAAAGATCCTGGCCAAACGGTCCCGGGGCCACAACCTGGCGGAAGGACCGGAACGGGCCATGCTGATCTCCCTGGCCTGGGGGGATACGGCCTCCCGGTGGACCGCCCAGGATTCCGTGGAGGAACTGGCCCAGCTGGCGGAAACCGCCGGTGCGGAAGTCATCGGCAAATTCGTCCAGTCCCGGCCCAAACCGGACCCGGTGTTCTTCATCGGGAAAGGGAAGGTCCAGGAGCTGTCCCTGTTTGCCCAGCAGGAAGACATCGACCTGTGCATCTTTGATGACGAACTGTCTCCGGCCCAGCAGCGGAACCTGGAACGGGCCCTGGGGGTCCGGATCATCGACCGGACCGGGCTGATTTTGGACATTTTCGCCAAACGGGCCCGGACCAGTGAAGGGAAGCTCCAGGTGGAACTGGCCCAACTCCAGTACATGCTGCCCCGGATCATGGGCCAGGGCACCAGCCTGTCCCGTCTGGGGGGCGGCATCGGTACCCGGGGGCCCGGGGAAACCAAGCTGGAAGTGGACCGGCGGCGGATCCGGGACCGGATCGCTTTCCTGGAAGAACAGATCCGTCGGATGAAGGGCAACCGCCGGCAGCAGCAGCGGGCCCGGAGCAAGAATGAAGTGAAGCAGGTGTGTCTGGTGGGGTACACCAACGCCGGTAAAAGCACCCTGCTGAACACCCTGACCCATTCGGACATCTATGCCCAGGATCAGCTGTTCGCCACCCTGGACCCTACCGCCCGGCAGCTGGAACTTCCGGATGGGAGCCACTGCACCCTGACGGATACCGTAGGGTTTATCCAACGGCTGCCCCATCAGCTGGTGGCCGCTTTCAAATCCACCTTGGAAGTGGTGAAGGATGCGGACCTGCTGCTCCATGTAATCGACTGCTCCCACGAGCTGTACCGGGAACAGTCAGAGGCGGTGTACCAGGTGCTCCAGGAACTGGAAGTCACTGAAAAGCCCATTCTCACCGTGTACAACAAGGTGGACCGGCTGACCCAGCACGAAGGCCTCCGGCACCGGCTGGAACAGGAAGAGGACGCCCTGTGCCTGTCCGCCCGTACGGGAGAAGGGGTACCGGAACTGCTGGAAAACCTGGCCCGGCTTTTAGGGCAGGACCGGGTGGAACTGGAACTGTCCATTCCCTATGGGGAAAGCAGGCTGGCTGCCCGGCTCCATGAAGAGGCCCAGGTCCTTTCGGAAACCTACGGGGAAACCGGGATCCTGATCCGGGCCCGGATGGACAAGGGCCTGGGAGAGAAATTGGCCCCCTATGTCCGGAAATAAAAGCATCAATTAATCAAGCAATTAAGGAGGAAATCAATTCCAATGGATATACAATGGGATGAAATCGAACGGAAAGCACTGGACACCGTTGCCCAGCATACCAAAAGCCATGAAGCCGCAGCCCTGGTGAACACCAAAAAGGTGCTGGACGCCTTTGCCAAGTTCCAGGTGGCCGATTTTTACCTGAAGCCCACCACCGGCTATGGCTATTCTGACATGGGCCGGGACCAGCTGGACCTGATTTATGCGGATATCTTCAAGACGGAATCCGCCCTGGTCCGTTCCCAGTTCGTATCCGGCACCCACGCCCTGGCTGTGGCCCTTCTGGGGAATCTCCATCCCGGGGATGAAATGATCGGAGCCACCGGGGAACCCTACGACACCATGCAGACCATTATCGGCCATCCGGTGAAGACTCCCGGCTCTCTGGTGGACCTGGGAGTCACCTACAAGGAAATCCCCATGGAAGGGGACCATCCGGACATCCCTGCCCTCCTGGCTGCCATCACCCCCAAGACCCGTCTGGTCCACATCCAGCGGTCCTGCGGCTACAGCAGCAAACGGAAGACCCTGACTGTAGGGGAAATCGGGGAGATCTGCCAGGCGGTGAAGAAGGTCCGTCCGGACATCATCTGCTTCGTGGACAACTGCTACGGGGAATTCATTGAGGACAAGGAACCTACGGAAGTGGGCGCCGATCTGATGGCCGGGTCCCTGATCAAGAACCTGGGGGGCGGCTTTGCTCCCACCGGCGGCTACATTGTAGGCAAAAAGGATCTGGTGGAACAGGCTTCCTACAGGCTCACTGCTCCCGGCCTGGGCGGTGAAATGGGCTGCACCCTGGGGGATACGGCCCGGGAATTCTATCAGGGGCTCTTTATGGCTCCCCATGTAGCTCTCCAGGCGGTGAAGACCTCCATGTTTGCCGCTTCCGTTTTCCAGTCCCTGGGCTTTGAAGTGTCCCCGCTGCCCGATGATGTACGCAGTGACATTATCCAGACCATCACCCTGAAGACTCCGGACAACCTTTGTGCCTTCTGCGAAGCCATCCAGGCCCATTCGCCCATCGATGCCCATGTGACGCCGGTGCCCTCTCCGCTGCCCGGCTATCAGGATGACATCATCATGGCCGCCGGTACCTTCGTCCAGGGGGCTTCCATCGAACTGAGCGCCGACGGACCCATGCGGGCACCCTACAAGGTGTTCATGCAGGGGGGCCTGACCTTTGAACACGGCCGGATCGCCGTGATGGCCGCTGCCCGGCAGATTATGGAAAAGCAAAAATAAGAAAGCAAAAAACAGCCTCTGAATTTCGCTTCAGAGGCTGTTTTTCATATGCGTGCTATACTGGGATGGCAAAGCCAAAGAAAAACGCTCAAATCAAAGATTTGAGCGTCTGAAAGGAATTTGCCCTATGGAAGGCATCAACCTTTATAAAGTACGGAATACCGCAATGACTTTTCCCTTGATTTCGATGTTGTCGGTGCCCACAATGGGAGGGTAGGCATCATTTTCCGGCTGGAGACGGATCTGTTTCAGTTCCCGGAAATACCGTTTGATGGTGGTTTCTTCCCCGTTGAGGAGGGCCACTACAATATCCCCGTTGGTGGCATAATTCTGTTTCCGGACAAATACATAATCATGGTCCAGGATCCCGGCATTCTTCATGCTGTCTCCTTCCACCACCATCATGAACACATCTTCCTTGCAGCCGATGAGATCCAGGGGGATGGGGTAGGTGTCTTCGATGTTTTCCACAGCCAGCATGGGATCACCTGCGTGGACAGCGCCCACCAGAGGCACCGGAACCATGCTTTTCTTCCGCCAGCTGATTTCTTCCCGGAGCCCGTAGGTACGGGGCTTTTCCGGATCCCAGCTGACAAAACCGGCTTCCGCCAGCTTTTTCAGGTTGTTGTGGACGGAAGCACTGGAAGACAGACCCACAGCACTGCCGATTTCCCGCACAGAAGGGGGATAGCCGTTGGTGAAGATGTACTGCCGGATAAAATCGAGGATCTGGCTCTGCCGGGCATTGATCCCATGGGAGCGGGAGGGTTTCTTTTGTTCCGTATCCGTCGTCATTTCTGTATCAGTCATGGTATAAATCTCCTTTGAACAGGATGGATTTGTGGTACAAGAGTCCAATCTAATTAGAATAAGTATAACAGGAAAACAATTGTGTGTCAAACGAGTGTTTAGAAAGGAAACAGGAACCTGGAAGAAAATCAGGAATCCAGCCAGGTGCAAGCCGTGAATCCGTATGGATAAATCCTAAAGAGTATGGACAAATCCCGAAGTATGAAAATAAAATCCAGGGCCGGCGCATCAGCAGAAAAATGACCCGGCCGGACTGGGAACCCGGTCCTGAAAGAAGGATCCCAAAGGAAATACCGGAAAAAATCTCAGTTTAGGGACAAATTGAGATCTCTGGTTTTCCAGAAAATTTACGTCCAATAATATATATTATGTAAAATAGTGTGGATAAAGCGCCTTGGAGAACCGGTGCTTCCGGCCGTTCAGACACGGTTTGGCTCCAGAATTTCCCAAACCGTTCCTTTTCTTTCAATTGTTTCTGTGTTATAACAGAGTTCGTCAAAACGTTACAATATTAATCCAAAGGAGCTTTTGTTATGCATCAGCGTGTTGCAGCCATCAATGATCTTTCCGGCCTGGGAAGATGTTCGCTTACAGCCGATATAGCCGTGCTGGCAGCCATGGGCATCGAAGCCTGTCCCATGCCTACGGCAGTGCTTACATCCCAGACCGGCTACCCGGGATACCGGTGCCTGTCCTTTGCTGATCGTATGGATGACTATACGGAGCACTGGCAGGAACTCCAGGTTTCCTTTGCCGGGATCCTATCCGGGTATCTGGCCTCTGCTGATGCGGCAGAAAAGGTCCGGGCCTTTTTGGACCGGTTCCACAGACCCGGGGTGCTGTACTTGTGCGACCCGGTGCTGGGAGACAATGGCAGGGCCTACCGGGGCTTTACCGAGGCTTCCATTGAGGCCGTCCGGCAGCTGGCTTTTCAGGCGGATCTTTTGACTCCCAATCTCACGGAATTTTGTATCCTCACCGGTACGGATATAGGGCCCATCCAGAAACTGGGACAAACAGATCCGGAAGCGCTGTTCCCTATATTGGAAGAAAAAGCAGGCTGCTTCCAGGGCCGTTCCCTGGTGATCACCGGGATCCCTGTACTGGATAAGAACCGGGAAACGCCGATTCTTTCGAATTTCATTGTAAAAATGGCTGGAGGAAAATCCTCCGTGGTTTCCAGTCCTCATCTGGGAGGCAGTTATTCCGGCACCGGGGACCTGTTTGCCGCGGTGGTCCTGGGGGCCCTGCTCCAGAAAAGGTCTTTGGAAGAAGCAGTCCGGCTGGCTGTGGGGTTCATTGCCAGGGGCATTGGGGATGCCCGGCGGGAAAACACCCCTTGCAATGACGGCATCAATTATGAACCCTATCTGGGGCTCCTGGCCCCTCCCCTGCCCCATGGTTCCCAAGCTGAAAGGAAGAATACCTGATGAAACAACAACGAACAGAACAGGAAAAACTCCATTTGTTGGTACTGACTGGTGTGTTCGCCGGGCTAATCTGCCTGTTCACCGCCTATATCTGTCATATCCCTATGGGATCCAATGGAGGATATCTCCATTTCGGTGATACCCTGATTTACGTGGCTGCGTCCCTGCTGCCTCAGCCCTATGCTTTGGTGGCGGCAACCATTGGAGGCGGACTGGCGGATCTGCTGATGGCACCCATGTGGGCACCGGCCACCATTTTGATCAAGGCGCTGATTACGCTGCCTTTTACCTGGAAAGCCCAGAAGCTGCTGTGCACCCGGAACCGGATCGCCCCGTTCCTGTCCTGGATCATTTCCACCATCGGGTATTACCTGGCAGAAGGACTGATTTTTGGGACCTATGCAGCTCTGGTGACTTCCATTATGGGCAGTGCTCTCCAGTCCGGAGGCAGTCTGCTGTTCTATTATCTGGTGGCCGGAGTCCTGGACATACAGGATGTAAAAGCCAGACTGTTTCATGGAGAAAGGATGATGAATGATCATGGCTCAGATTCTTTATACTTATAAAGATGGCGTCTATGCCAATTTGACCAATCTGTGCAACTGCCGGTGTACGTTCTGCGTCCGGTTCCAGCATGAGGGCATCGGGGATGCGCCCACCCTGTGGCACAAGGTGAACCCCAATTGGGAACAGGTAAAGGCAGCGGTGGATGCTTTTGATTTCACCGGGTTCAAAGAGCTGGTGTTCTGCGGATACGGGGAGCCCACCTGTGCCCTGGATCTGATGCTGAAAACGGCCCGGTATGTGCGGCAGATCCATCCGGAACTGAAGCTGCGGGTGAACACCAACGGGCTGGGGAACCTGGAAAACGGCCGGGATATCGTACCGGAACTGGCCCAGGTGCTGGATGCGGTTTCCATCAGCCTGAACGCCCCGGATGAGGCGGACTATAACAAGGTGACCCGCCCCACCCTGCCGGGAGCCTACCAGGCCATGCTGGATTTTGCCCGGGAATGCAAAAAAATGATCCCGGATACCCGGATGACCGTGGTGGACGTGCTGCCCCCGGACCAGATCGAAGCCAGCCGGAAAGTGGCAGAGAGCTGTGGAATCAAGCTGCGGGTACGGCATTTTACATGAAAAAGGGTGTTGCATGGAACGTGCAGCACCCTTCTTTTTCTATCTATTTCTTTTTTTCAGCAAATGGGTCACGATAATGGCACAGGAGGCGTCTCCGGTAATGTTCAGGGTGGTCCGGCCCATGTCGAAGATCCGGTCCACACCGGCTACCAGGGCAATGCCGTCCACCGGCAGGTTCACAGACGCCAGCACCATGGCCAGCATGATCATCCCGGCACCGGGCACTCCGGCCGTCCCTACAGAGGCCAGGGTGGCGGTTACCACAATGGTGAGCATCTGGGGCAGGGTCAGGTCGATGCCGTAGCAGGACGCAATGAACACGGCGCACAAGCCCTGGTAAATGGCCGTCCCATCCATGTTGATGGTGGCTCCCAGGGGCAGGGCGAAACTGGTGACTTCTTTGGAGGCCCCCAGCTTGTTGGCACATTCCATGTTGATGGGCAGGGTCCCTACAGAAGAGGCACTGGAAAAGGCAAACAGCATGGCAGGCATCATGCCCTTGAAAAATTTCAGGGGACTCATGCCCCCGATGGCCCGTACTGCCATGGAATACACCAGGATGGCATGGAGGGCATAGGCGATGTAGGCACAGAGGATGACTTTGGCCAGGGAACCGATGACAGCGGTGCCGTTCTGGGCAATCACCGGGCACAGCAGACAGAATACACCGATGGGAGACAGGGCCAGGATCATTTCCATGACCTTCATGAACACATCGTTCCAGGTGTTGATGAAATCAGCAGCCTTCTCCCCTTTCTGGCCCAGAGCGATAATGGCGATGCCGATTAATAGAGCCATAACGATTACCTGGAGCATGTTGGCACTGGTCAGCGGCGCCAGGAAGTTGGAGGGAAACAGGTCAACCAGCATCTTCATGGGGCCGGTGCTGGTGTTTTTCACCTTAAAGGCCAGATCCGCTGTGGACAGTACCGGGAACATGGGCTTGAAGCTGTTGGCGATGATTAGGCCGATGGTGGTGGCAATGGCGGTGGTAATAAAGTAATAGACCAGGGTAATGCCGCCGATGGAACCCAGTTTCCGGATATCACTGAGAGAGACCACCCCTGCCATAATGGAAAACAGCACAATGGGACCTACGATGAATTTCACAAGATTCAGAAAGATTGTGCCAAAAGGTTTAATGTAGGTGACGGCAAAAGCCACGTTCCCCTGCAGGGCCAGCCCGGCAATGATACCCAGGATCAGGGCAATGAAAATCTGCCCCGCCAGAGGGATTTTTTTCTTCTTTCCTTCTCCATCCATACAAACCAGCCTCCTTTACAGAACTTTTGGTAAAAAATTGTATCGTATTCTTCTACAGTATACTGTAAAATCATTATAGCATACTCTATATGGAGAAGAAATCTGAAAATAGAGAATATTACGAAGGAAAATCCATGGCCTCCCTACCCTGCCAGGAAGGCCATGATCCGCAGGGTCATACCGCTGAGCATCAGGATGCCGAAAAGAATCAGGAACAGGCCCAGGGCTTTCTGAATCCGGGGCAGCCAAGCGTAGTGCCGGCGAAGGTGGGGTCCGATTTTCTCCCAGGACAGGGCCGCCAGAAGAAAGGGTACACAGAACCCCAGGGCATAGGCCAGCAGCAGGAACAGCCCTTCCCGGGCGGTCTGCCGGCTGCCGGCGGCCATCAGGATGGCGGTGAGGATGGGGCCGGTACAGGGGGTCCACCCCAGGGTAAAGGAACCTCCCAGCAGGAAGGAACCCAATACCCCCTGTTTTTTCTGCTGAAGGAAAGGACGCCGGTCCTTCAGCAGGAACAGCGGAGTCCATAAACCGCTCATAAAGAGTCCCAGAAGGATCAGGATCACCCCGGCGGCTTTTTCCAGTACTTTCCAATTGTCCAGCACCAGCTGGCCCAAAACCGTCGCGGTGGCCCCCATGGCCAGGAACACCGCCGTGAATCCGGCCAGGAAGGCCAGGGTATTGGCCAGGAGCCGTCCCCTCCACTGGGCCTCTCCCATGCCGGAACCGGTGAGCAGCAGCAGGAAAGTGGGCAGCAGGGGCAGGACGCAGGGGGAGACGAAGGAAAGGAAGCCGGCCCCGAAGGCCGCTCCCAGGGTCAGGGAACCCATTACAGCTTCCCTTTCAGCACGTCTTCCAGCTGCTGGGCGGTGGCCACCCCTTCATGGCGTTGGAGGATATTGCCCTTTTCATCCAGGATCACCGTGGTGGGGATCACCCGGACCTTGTACAGGGTGGCGGCTTTCCCGTCCCGGTCCAGGAGCACCGGCATGGTGTATCCGTTGTTCTTCAGGAAATCCTGGACCTGGGCGCCTTCTTCCTGGAGGTTGACAGCGTAGAACCGGACTTTTTCCTTGTGCTTCCGGGCAAAAGCGTTCATTTCCGGCATTTCACTCCGGCAGGGCGGGCACCAGGTGGCCCAGAAATTGATCACATACACCTTCCCGTCTCCCGGCTGGACGGAATGGGAAGTCCCGGCTGTATCCTTCAGGGTGAATCCCGGTGCCTGGGCTTTTTGGGCGGAAGCCTGGGAAGAAGCCGGGGCATTGCTCTGGGAACTGCCGGAAAAGCCTCCGCACCCGGATGCCAGCAGGACGGCCGCCGTCAAAAGAGCAGAAACGATCATCTTTGTCTTCATAATGGTCCTCCTGTAGAATAAATTGTAATCAGGAATTTTTCTTTATAATACCATAAGGGACCTGCTGCACGCAACAGGTCCCTTAGAAGCAGGATCATCCATCAATGATGACATTCTCCATGATGATGTTCCCCATGATGGTCGCACTGGATGTCTTCCTGGTATTGGAGTTTGTCCGCCAGGAAATCTTCTACCGCCTGATCCGCTTGGCCGCTGCAGCCACCGTAAAAGGCGATTCCGGCCTTTTTCAGCCCTTCCTGGGCGCCGCCGCCGATGCCTCCGCAGATCACCCCATCGATACCCAGCTGCTGGAGCACACCGGCCAGAGCCCCGTGCCCCTGTCCCTGGGTGCTGTGCACTTCTGCCTTCTGTACCTTCCCGTCTGCCAGATCATAGATTTTGAAATACTCCGTCCGGCCAAAATGCTGGAAGATTTCTCCGTTTTTCGGATCGTAGGTCACTGCAAGTTTCATCGTTTTCTCCTCCCTTTGGGAGATGCCGCCTATCCGTTCCAGGGTCCGCAGGGCAAACCGGCAGCAGCCCAGCTCTGCATCGTCGGAAACTTCCACCTGGCCCCCATACAGGGCGATATTCCAGCCATGGACTAGGGCGCCGGCCGCTTTTTTCCGGGCTTCGTTCAGGATGTTCTGGAAGGTGCTCCGTCCCACATGCATCCGCAGGGCGCATTCCTTCTGGTCCAGTCCCACTTCGTCCATCAGCCGCAGAGCCTCCAGTTCGTCCAGAGTCAGTTGGACCGTTTTCTTTCCGGCTTCTTCTGCGGTAAAGAAAGTACAATCCGGCTTCTGGTAAATCGTTCGTTTCCGTACAGGTCTTGGCATCTCATCTCTCCTTATAAATGGCATATGCCACTAACGAAAGTATATGGTATATGCCAACAACTGTCAAGGACTAGATTTCCTGCAGACGCAGGGGAAGTTCCAGACCGCAGGCTTCCAACAGGGGACCGTCCTGGAGGATTTCCCGGGTGGGTCCCGTTCTTTCCACCTGTCCCTGGTGCAGCAGGATCACTTGGTCACAGGTATCCCAGATGAAGTCCAGGTCGTGGGAAGCAATCAGCTGGGCACAGGGAAGCTGACCCAGGATCCGGATCAGGTTCCGCCGGTTCCGGGGATCCAGGGCAGCGGAGGGTTCATCCATCAGCAGCAGGTCCGGTTTCTGGGTCAGAAGGCCCGCAATGGCCGTGAGCTTCTTCTGGCCTCCGGACAGCCGGTAAATCTGCCGCCGGGCCATGTCCGCCATCCCCACCTGGGCCAGGACTTCTGCTGTCCGCCGTTCCGCTTCCTCCCGGGGCACGCCCCGGTTCCGCAGAGCAAAGGACACGTCGCTTTCCACCGTTGGCAGGAACAGCTGGCTGTCCGAATCCTGGAACACGTACCCGGTCTTTTCCCGGATGGCCGGAAGATGGTCCCGGTCCAGGGGCAGGCCGCAGACCTCCAGGTTCCCTGCCTGCAAGGGCAGAAGACCCACCAGCAGTTTCAGCAGGGTGGACTTTCCCACCCCATTGCTGCCGATGAGCCCCACCTTTTCCCCTGGTTCCAGAGTAAAGGACAGGTCGTGGAATACCGGGACAGCGGCTTTTTTCGGGCCCGGCAGGGCATACTGGAAGCGGATATGGGACAGTTTGAGGATGGCAGACATGGGCAGGACTCCTTCAGCAGCAGAATGGATGAAATGGCAAGACAAGTTATCCCAGGTTCCGGCACACCAGGCACCAGACCAGGGTCAGGATCACCAGCAGCAGGCTGGCGCAAACAGAACTTTCGGCTCCGGTTTCCGGAAAGCGGCCCTGGAATCCCCGGAGTTCCATACTTTCGTAGACAGTCCGGGCCCGGTCCAGGCTCCGGAGAAACAGCAGTCCCAGTAAACTGCCGCTGATCTTCCAGGGGATCCCTCTGGTCCGGGGTGCCCGGAGAGCATAGGCCTGCTGCATCCGGCGGCCTTCCTGGAGCAGCAGCACCAGGTACCGCCAGGTAAGCAGGGTGGAAATGATCAGTACCTGGGGCAGGGGCAGTTTCTGGAGGGCGCAGGCCAGCCGTTCCAGACTGGTGGTAGCCAAGAGCAGATACCCGGCCAGCACGCAGCCCAGTCCCTTCAGTACCAGGACCAGGAAGGCGGCGGTTCCGGCGCCGATCCGGAACGGTCCCACCGGAACCGGCGGAGCCTGGACATAGAGCAGGTTCACCAGTCCCAGCCCGGCAAGGAGCAGCACCGCCGGCAATGCCTGCCGGAAAGCGCTCCGGAAGGGAATCTTCCCCGCCCGGTACAGCACAGGCAGGGGCAAAAGCATCAGCAGCCCGGAAAGCAGCGCCCCTCTCTCCAGGCTGGTCAAAAATCCCAGATACAGGAACAGGGCGGCCAGCTTGGCCAGAGGGAACAGCCGGGTCAGCAGGGTGTCCCGGGCAGCCAGGTCATCCAGCCAATGGATGGCTTCAATGGCCCTGTCCAGAGATTTCATGGGTCCTTCCTTTCTGCAGCTTCCGGCCCAGCGCCCACACCAGGCCCAATACGGCCAGGGTGCCCAGGATTCCGGAAAGAGCCGTGCCCAGAGCCGGACTGAGACCGGGCACCTGGTAATCCGGGAACAGGGCCGTCAGGTTCTGGAACCAGGCTGTCAACCCGTGGACGCCCTGCTCCGTCCCTTCCAGTTCGGTGGAACCGGTGATCCGGGCCAGGGACCATTCCAGGCCGTCAGGATCTTCCGAAGCAAAGTGGGACAGGATCCCTCCCATGAACAGGGCGGCAGCCGTCAGGACTCCCAGGACTTTTTTCCGGTTTCCCACAGCCGGGGCATCCGTCTGTTCAGCCGGGGACCGGAGCAGTTCCGGACGGTTTTCATAGAGAAACACCAGCACGGCGGCGGTGATCATCCCTTCCACCAGCCCGATGGCCAGATGGATGGGCTGCATCAGCAGGAGGAAG
Organism: Acidaminococcus sp.; assembly: GCF_057597765.1. Taxonomy (NCBI): domain Bacteria; kingdom Bacillati; phylum Bacillota; class Negativicutes; order Acidaminococcales; family Acidaminococcaceae; genus Acidaminococcus; species Acidaminococcus sp. The sequence goes on from NZ_DBMBXK010000005.1 coordinate 123,209, forward strand.
GTGGAAAAAGGCAGTTCCGCAATGCCGGAAAGAGTGGTTTCCGCCGCCACGGAAAAAGCCCCCATCTGGAGGGTCACCACACTGCCCAGGATACTGGCCAGGATGATGCGTTTTCGGGTCATTCCCCGGCGGACCAGAAACGGCCATACCAGTCCGCCTCCCACAAAGCAGCCGTAAAAAGCCATGTTCCACACATTGGCTCCCAGCGCCAGCAGGCCCCCGTCCCCAAAAGCCAGGCACTGGAGCACCAGCACCCCGATCAGGGTCAGAAAGCCCCCCCAGGGGCCTACTACAGCTGCAAGGAGCATGCCCCCGCACAGATGGCCGGAAGAGCCGGTGCCCGGGATGGCAAAATTCAGCATCTGGGCGGCAAATACAAAGGCCCCCAGTACCCCCATTTCCGGCACCAGAGCCGGGTCCTCACTGTTTTTTACTTTCCGGGCCGCCAGACAGGCCGCGGTCCCTGAAAGTACGTACATCACCCCGGCTATTCCGGGAGAAAGGAGTGCATCCGCCATATGCATGGGTCAGCCCTCCTTTTGGGCAGCCCGGGCCAGGTCTCCCAGCACCTGCTGCCACACTGCCTGCCAGCTGCGGCCGGTACGGGTACACAATTCCCTCATGGATTCCGCTTCCGGATACAGCCGGGTTTCCGTTTCTCCGGTGAGGGCCCCTTCCGGAGAAAGCACCGGCACCTGCACTTCCTTTGCGGCCACCGGTCCCAGAGCCGTCTCCACGGTCTTTTCCCGGCGTCGGAGAATGCTCCGTTCCATCCGGCTCCGGCGGATCCCGATGGTGGTGGTTTCCCGGAACAGCAGGGCCTCCATGGTCTTCCTCTGTTCCTCTTTGCACAGGACGGTGATCAGCCAGCCCGGACGGTTTTTCTTCATCTGCACAGGAGCATATTGCACATCCCGGGCTCCGGCGGCAAAAAGCCGGTCCATTACCCGGCCCAGGGCTTCCCCGGTACAGTCGTCCAGGTTGGTTTCCAGCTTCCAGATGGAATCCTCCTCCCAGGGAGATTGTTCCTCTTCTGGCTGCACCTCCAGCACCATGGCCCGGAGGATGCTGGGCATGGCCTGTTCCCGTTTTCCCGCGCCCAGGCCCACTTTGGCAAGGGTAAAGGTTTCCGGCAGATGGTCCCGGGTGCGGATGGCCGCTGCAATGGCCGCCCCGGTGGGTGTTACGTATTCCCCGGCAAAAGGCATGATGTGGAGGGGCAGATGATGGGCTGCGGCGATGCTGGCCACCGCCGGCACCGGAATGGGCAGGATGCCGTGGGCACAGCGGACGCTGCCGGTCCCCTCATTGAGCACCGGGATCACCGCTTCATGGATTCCCAGATTGTCCAGGCACACCGCCGCAGCGGCAATGTCCACAATGGAATCCACAGCCCCCACTTCGTGGAAATGGACCTGGTCCAGGGTGGTGCCATGGGCTTTTGCTTCCGCTTCCCCCAGGATGGTGAAGATCTTCACTGCCAGGTTGTGGGCCCCTTCCGTCAGGTCTCCCTGAGACAGGATATCCAGCACGTCCCGGAGGCCCCGGTGTTCATGATGATGGGCATGATGGGGTTCCGTCCCTGCCATCTGGTGCTCATGGTCATGGTGATGATGATGGTGGCCATGATGCTCCTCCCTTTCCGGGGCTTCTTCCCGGTTTTGGGCAAAACCGTAGAGATAGTCCATGTCGTGGTCGTGGTTCTCGTGTTCTGCATCCAGCCGCACCAGGAAGTCACAGCAGTCCAGGCCGGCCTTCTTTACCCGGCTGATTTCCACCGTATATCCGGTCAGGGGCAGGGAGGCCAGGGCCTTCCGGAGCACCTGTTCATCCGCACCCAGATCCAGCAGGGCCCCTACGGTCATATCCCCGCTGATGCCGCTTTTGCATTCCAGATAGAGCATTTTTTCCATACCGTCACCGTTCCTTTCCGCAGGCCAGCCGGTTGATCTGGGTGGCCATGTATCCGGCTCCGTAGCCGTTGTCGATGTTCACCACCGCAATGCCGTTGGCACAGCTGTTGAGCATGGTGAGAAGAGCCGAAATCCCCTGGAGGCTGGCCCCGTAGCCGATGGAGGTGGGGACGGCGATCACCGGATTGCTCACCAGGCCTCCCAGCACACTGGGCAGGGCCCCTTCCATGCCCGCCACCGCAATGACGCAGTTGGCTTCCTGAATGGGGTCCAGGCTGGCCAGGAGCCGGTGGAGTCCGCTGACTCCCACATCATAGACCCGGTTCACTTTACTACCGAAGAATTCCGCCGTCTGGGCCGCCTCTTCCGCCACCGGGATATCCGCCGTACCGGCCGTGCACACTGCTACGGAGCCCCGGAGTTCCACCGGTTTCCGGATGATTTTCACCAGGCGGGACAGGGAGTCATATACCGCATCCGGACACAGGGCGCGGATCAGTTCATATTGTTCCCGGCTGGCCCGGGTCCCCAGCACATTGCCTTCCTCTTCCGCCAGTTTCCGGAAAATCTGCTGCAGGTGCTCATCCTTTTTTCCGCTGCAGAACACCACTTCCCCGAAGCCCGTACGGATCTTCCGGTGGGTATCCAGTTTGGCAAAGCCCAGGTCGTCAAAAGGCTTCTGCCGGAAGAATTTTTCCGCGGCTTCCACGGAAATCTCTCCGTTCCGGACTTTTTCCAGGATCTCTTTCGCTTCCATGGTCAGGCCTTCTTTTCCGGGGACAGGGTTTCATTCATGCTGCCGGTCCGGTAGCCCAGAAGGTCCAGTGTCACATAGGCAAAACCGTATCCCTTCAGTTTTTCCGTGATCTCCAGCCGGTGATCCAGCACTTTCCGGAGTTCTTCCGGCATCACTTCGATCCGGGCCAGGTTCCCCCCGTGGATCCGCACCCGCAGCTGATGGAAGCCCATATCCAGCAGCAGCTGTTCTGCCTTGTCCACCATACCCAGCCGCCGGGGCGTGATTTCTTCCCCATAGACGAACCGGGAGGACAGGCAGGCAAAGGACTGCTTGTTCCAGGTGGGGAGCCCCAGCTCTTTGGAAAGCGCCCGGATTTCCTTTTTGTACAGGCCCGCCCGGCGCAGGGGGCTGGCGATCTTCAGTTCCGCAATGGCCTGGAGCCCGGGACGGTAATCGCCCTCGTCATCCAGGTTGGAACCTTCCACCACAGCCGCCAGGTGGTTCTCTTTGGCCACTTCCAGGATCTTTTCGAACAGTTCATGTTTGCACAGATAGCACCGGTTGGTGGGATTGTGGGAAAAGCCCGGAATGAACAGTTCTTCCGAATCCACTACCAGATGGCGGATCCCTTCTTTCTCACAAAAAGCTTTGGCTTCCTTCAGTTCCCGTTCCGGGAAAGAACAGGAACGGGCCGTTACGGCCAGTACCTTGTCTCCCAGTGTATCATGCGCCACCTTCAGGAGAAAGGTGGAATCCACCCCTCCGGAAAAAGCCACCGCCACACTGCCCAGGTCCCGGAGGATGGCCTGGAGCTGTTTCAGTTTCGCTGTATCTTCAGAATTCTGCATGTGAAAATCCTTTCTGGTTCTGTTTCTTCCATCTTACAGAAATAGAGTCTTGAAAGGAAGACTCTATTTCTAAGACAGCCTATTCAATTTATTAAGAGGTATCCCCTCATTCCATCCTGTTTATTATACCATGAGCGCCTCCAAAAGGACAGGTTCCTCAGCATTTCAGCAGTACCCGGATCAGCCCCAGGCTGATTTCATACAACAGCATCAGGGGCAGGTTGAAGAAAATCCACACCGGCAGCACCATCAGCACCACGAAATCCAGATCTGGCGGGCAACCGGCGTGCGGCCCCTACGGCATCGCAATGGGTCATTGGATTTTCAGCGTCCGTGCTCTTCACTCTGCACTCTGCACTGAGTATGGTATAATATGCCGTATGACTATGCAAAGGAGACTTTTCCATGACTGAATGTGTGATCGTTGGTCTGGGGGGCTGTATCGGCGCCATCTGCCGGTATCTCATCGGGCTGCTGCCCCTGAGCCACAGCAGCGGCTTTCCCCTGAAGACCTTTTTCATCAATATTGCCGGTGCCTTTCTCATCGGCCTGGTAACGGCCCTGGCCGCCCGGAACTCCCTCCATCCCCGGCTGGCCCTGTTCCTCAAAGTGGGCATCTGCGGCGGGTTCACCACGTTTTCCTCTTTTGCCCTGGAAAGCCAGCAGCTGGTGGATAAGGGAGCCGGAATCACCGCAGCTCTCTACATGGGGCTCAGCCTGTTTTTCGGGATCCTGGCCTGCATCCTGGGCCAGAAGGTGCTGTAATGGAACTTTGTCTCGCCCCGTCCGCCCTGCCCCAGCGACTGAAATCCTTTCTCCGGGACCAGGGCCTTTCCGGCACCTACTGGAAGAAGCTGAAGGCCGCCGGTGCCCTCCAGGTGAACGAGGAAATCATCCAGCGGGATCTGCTGCTCCAGCCGGGAGACCGGGTTTCCTGGACCTTTCTGCCGGAACCCTGCACCCTGGAACCGGAAGAAGCACCCCTGTCCATCCTGGAGGAAACGGAGCTGTATCTGGCTGTGGACAAACCGGCCGGCCTGGTGACCCACAATGCAGGAAAGGAACGGACTCCCGCTCTCAGCCGCCGGGTGGCCTGGTATTTCCAGACCCATCACATTTCCAGCGCCGTCCATCCGGTATCCCGGCTGGACCGGGAAACATCCGGAGTGGTGCTTTTTGCCAAAAACGCCTGTCTCCACCATATGCTGTCCCGGAACCGGCTGGAAAAGACCTATCTGGCTCTGACCCTGGGCCATTGGGAACAGCCGGCAGGGATCCTGGACTGGCCCATCGGCCGCCGGCCCGGTTCCATTGTGGAACGGCAGGTGGACCCGGATGGACAGCCTGCCCGTACCCGGTACCAGGTACTGGGCGAAAAGGAGGGCCTGTCCCTGGTCCGGTTCCAGCTGGAAACCGGCCGCACCCACCAGATCCGGGTCCATGCGGCAGCCGCCGGCCACCCCCTTCTGGGGGATACCCTCTACGGCACCCCCGGGGCTCCCGGCCGCCATTATCTCCATGCCTGGAAGGTGGCCTTCCGGGAACCCTTTACGGGCAGACCGGTGGAAATCACCGCTCCCCTGCCGCCCGATTTCCGGAAAGTATGGTATAATAAAAAATAACTGATACTCAAGGAGGTTTCACCATGCCATTTGTAACCACGAAAGAAATGTTCAAGAAAGCCTACGAAGGCCATTATGCCGTTGGCGCCTTTAACGTCAACAATATGGAAATCGTCCAGGGCATTGTGGATGCTGCCAAAGAAGAAGAATCTCCCCTGATCCTGCAGGTATCCGCCGGGGCCCGGAAATATGCCAAGCACAGCTACCTGCTGCACCTGGTGGAAGCCGCCATGGAAGACACCGGTCTGCCCATTGCCCTGCACCTGGATCACGGCGCTGATTTCGATATCTGCAAGGCCTGCGTGGACGGCGGTTTTACCTCTGTCATGATCGACGGCTCCAAATATCCTTTTGAAGAAAACATCGAACTGACCAAACGGGTGGTGGACTATGCCCACAACAAAGGGGTCGTGGTGGAAGCCGAACTGGGCAAACTGGCCGGCGTAGAAGATGCCGTAAAGGTCAACACCAAAGACGCCACCTATACGGATCCGGACCAGGCTGTGGAATTTGTGGAACGGACCGGTGTGGACTCCCTGGCCATCGCCATCGGCACCAGCCACGGGGCTTACAAGTTCAAAGGCAAACCGGAACTGGATTTTGCCCGTCTGGAAAAGATCACCAACATGCTTCCCGGGTTCCCGCTGGTGCTCCATGGAGCTTCCACCGTTATCCCGGAATTCGTGGCAGAATGCAACAAATACGGCGGCAAACTGGCCGGTGCCCAGGGCTGTCCGGAAGACATGCTGAAAAAGGCCGGCACCTACGGGGTCTGCAAGATCAACATCGATACCGACCTGCGTCTGGCCATGACCGCTTCCATCCGGAAGTACCTGTATGAACATCCGGAAGATTTCGATCCCCGCTCCTATCTGGGCAAGGGCCGGGAAGCCATCAAGATGATGGTGGCCCACAAAATGCGGGATGTGCTGAATTCCTCCCACCGTCTGTAAGAAAGTGCGGGATTCCGGGCCGCCCGGCGTGCGGCCCCTACGGGACCGTGGATATGATATTCATCGGGTCCGCAGGGCGGCACACCCGGCCGCCCGCCATTCTGCCACAAAAAAACTGCCTCCCTTACCGGGCGGCAGTTTTTTCTTTGTGTCCGTACAGGAACCGGTCGATCATACCATCCACGACCCTTTCCCGGTTTTCTTTGGTAAAGGCTCCCTGGTTGCTGAGCATGAAAATACTGAAATAGAAATTCTGGCTCATCAGCTGCAAATCTGTAAGAGGCTTCAGATACTGCCTGTCGATGGCTTTCTGGAAAATGCTCTGGAGCAGCTGGATTTCCCCATAAATCAGCTCCGCATACCGCCGTTTCATGGCCACATCCTTTTCTTCCGGCTTTTTGCCCCACCGGACATCCAGCCCGCCAGTCCTGTTTCTTTTCATCCCAGAGAAGCCGCCAGCCGGCCTGCTGGTTCAGTAGTTCGAACAGGATCACCGACCACAGGGTCTCATTCTTCTCCAAAAAATGCAGGAACGCTTCCACATAGCCCCGGAACTGATCGGAAAAAGTTTCCCCTTCCTCCACGGCCGTTTCCATGGCCTTCATCAGCTTCCGGTTTTTGGCCTCCACCAGGGTATAGAACAGATTTTCCTTGTTCTTGTAATATTTGTAGACAGTCCCCTTTCCGGTATCCGCGATCTGGATGATCTCATCCAGGGTTGCCTGGGTGTATCCTTTGTGGGAAAAGACTTTCTCAGCGGCTTTCAGGATCCGTTTTTCTTTGGAAAGGGAAGAATTGATTTTCACCATAGTTGTTGGGTTCCTCCGTGATACTTGCTGTCTTGTCATTTATTATATCATTTTCCGCCCCAAAATGCCTGTATTTTCACACCGAAATTTTTCTTGTTTTCACAAAAGTCCCAGGTTTTTCGTGATAAAAACCCAGAGGAACATGGTGATGCAGGACAGGGCTGAGCTGAAGATTACGCAGTTTCCGGCCAGTTCTCCGTCACTGTCCATCTGCTGAGCCATGGCAAAAGACGCCACCGCACAGGGAGTGGCGGACATAGCCATGAGCGCCGCCAGGTCCACCTGCCGGTATCCCAGCGCCACCGCACCCCCGATTACAATAAGAGGCGCAATCACCAGACGGCCGGCCACGGTAAAGGCTAGTTCCCGGATTTCACTGATGGCCCCCTGGAGGGTAAAGGAAGCACCCAGAACGATCAGGGCAAAGGGAGTGGTGCTGCCGGCAATGGCCTTGATGCATTTCAGCAGGGCCACGGGCAGCGGAAAGGGAAGCAGCTTGCACAGAAGCCCGGCCACCGCTCCCATGATCATGGGATTCCGGGCTACCCCGGCCAGGATATGGAGCGGATTGAAGGTGCCGCCCCGGAAAGTTTCCAGGGTGAACACCGCCAGTACATTGTAGATGGGGATGATGATGGCGCAGAGCATCAGAGGCACAGCCGCCGCTTCCGTTCCGTAGAGATTTTCCACCAGGGGCACCCCCAGCAGGATGAAATTGCTCCGGTAAAAGGCCTGGATCATGGCCCCCCGCTTTTTGTTGTCCTTCACCAGGGCGGTCACCAGCACCCAGCCCGTTACAAACACCGTCAGCAGGGCTCCCACCGCAAACAGCACGAACCCGGGCCGCATCACCTTGCCAATGTCGGTGAAATACACCGAATAGAACATGTTGGTGGGCAGGAACACACCAAAGACGATTTTGTTGAAGTTGGAAATATGACTTTCATTGAAGTGATACTTCCGCCGGGCCAGAAGACCGATGGCCATGTAGATCATCAAAGGCAGCACCGCCCCTGCCGCAATCCAGAAATTTTCCATAAGGCTCCCCCTCAGTGCAAAGATATACAACATTCCTTTCTAAGGGTACCATATTTTTCAAAATTCATCAATAATTATGCCCTTTCCGGCACCGTAGCCAGACGCCCGGCGTCCTGGATCACCCGTACGAAAGCCGGAGGCACTTCTTCCTTCTGGAGGGACTGGCCGATGAGCCGTCCCAGGATGACCCCCTTGTTGCTGTAGAGCCAGGCAAAATAATACACCCATACCGGTCCCTGATGGGGTTTGGCCTTGTACAGGGGACCGGGCGGAAAGTCCCGGGGATCCAGCTGGAGCTTGTGACAGGCCTTTTTCACCATGTCGTAGCTGGTCCGGCCCGTGCCGCCGCATGCCACGTCGATGATCCGGTCCAGAGCCTGGCGCTTTCCACGCTGGAGCATGGTCTGGGACAAGTCCATTTCAAAACAGACTCCATCGGTGAAGTACACCCCTTTTTCCCGCTTGTGGGCCTCCTTCACGTCCGCATCGTACAAAGCCACCACCGGCAGCCGGAAATATTCCAGCAGCTTCTTGATCTTGGCAATGGAACTTTCGCCCCGGGCGTTGATGAGACAAATGCCGTAATAATCGAAAGGAACCCCCACCGTCCGGCCGAACAGCTGGAAGCAGCCGTATTCCGTCTCCCCTTCCACCAGGATCACGCTCCGGGCGTAAAGTGCCTCCTTCACTTCCGGGAAATGCATGATCAGATGCTTCTCGATTTCCCGGTTGACATGGAAACTGGCCCCGCAGGCCGCCTTGACCAGCCCCCGGCGGTCATGGTACAGCCGGAGGATGTTCCGGTAGTCGTCAATGAGGGAGTCGGTGGAATGGGTCACCACAAACAATTGGCCCCGGAGCCCGTCCAGCCCGAACAGGTCCTTCAGCAGGGCGCAGAACTGGGGATCCTCGTTGTTCAGCAGTTGCTGGTAATACTGGAGAATGGACCGCTGCATATAGGGGTGCAGGTGGATCTCCGGCTCATCGATGGAAATGATCAGGGGCAGATACCGTTTGCCCTTGCCATCCACAATGATGGTATGCTCCAGGGGCACCGCCCGGCTGTGGGCCATCTGGTACACCTGGGTAATGATCCGGAGAGCCGCCAGGGAAATGAACTTCAGATTGTCCGCCCGATGCCGGTTGCTCCGGCAGAGAATCCGGGACAGGTAGAAAATGCATTCATAATAGGAAGAATCGAAATACCCCACATTCACTTCGTGCTGGATAAACTGCCGTTCCTCCTCCGGCAGGGGACCGCAGTGGCTGGCTTCCCACTGGGCCAGGCACTTTTCCAGAGCCCGGTACACCTGGGGCCGCACCGCCTGGTCCTCCTGGCTGATGGCGGAATAGCTGATGTAGCGGAGCCGGCGGATAGTTTCCAGGGGCATTTCCTGTCCGGTCTCCCCATCATAGAGATGGGGACAGATATCCGTCACCTTCATTTCCAGCCGTACCCGGATTTTTTCCGGATGGTCCTGGGGGGTGTCGGCAAAGTATTCATTCGGGCTCTGGAGCAGATGGAGATCCAGGGTGATCCGGATGGGCTGTTTGGGATCGTCATAGTCGTTTTCCGGCAGGGTCCAGGCGTTGGCCATATAGGACAGGAGCCGGAGGAACCCGCTTTTGCCGATGTCGTTCTCCCCCACCAGATAATTGGCCAGGGGATGGAAGGTCATGGTGATGTCTTTGAAATTTCGGTAATTCTGGATACGCATACTGGATAAATACATGGGTGCACCTCCAGGAGCCACAGACAGCAGAAAAAATCCCGCCGGGAAGGCAGGGCGCCAACAGGCCCCGGTCCCTCCCCAGCGGGACTTCAGGATGCAGCCTTACCGGCTGCAAACCGGATTATTTTGCGAAGTAACGGGCCAGCAGACCATCGAATACACGGCCGTGACGGGCTTCGTCCTTGGCCATTTCATGGACGGTGTCATGGATGGCATCGTAGCCCAGCTGTTTGGCCAGGGTGGCGATTTCCTTCTTGCCGGCGCAGGCACCCTGTTCAGCGGCAGCCCGCATTTCCAGGTTCTTCTTGGTGCTGTCGGTGACCACTTCACCCAGCAGTTCAGCGAATTTGGCAGCGTGTTCCGCTTCTTCGAAAGCGATCCGTTTGTAGGCTTCCGCCACTTCCGGATACCCTTCCCGGTCTGCCACACGGCTCATGGCCAGATACATGCCCACTTCAGAGCATTCACCGGTGAAGTGCTGACGCAGCCCTTCCAGAACCCGTTCATCCACGCCCTTGGCAACGCCGACCACGTGTTCGTCAGCGTATTCCTTGACGCCTTCCTTCAGTTCATCGAATTTATCTTTCGGAGCGCCGCACTGCGGGCATTTTTCCGGAGCTTCTTCGCCTTCATACACATAACCGCACACTCTGCAAATGAATTTTTTCATAAGAAAAGCCTCCCCTTGAAACTGTGGCCATCGGACTGTTAATCCGATAAGCCTACTTTTTAATAATTTTTATTAAAAACTTCTTACAGCCCTAATTATAGCAGGTTTTTGAGGAAAAGCAAGGGGGAAAATAAAAGAAGGCAGATCCAAACCACCATGGGTTCACCGGCACCGTAGGGGCTGCACGCCGGGCAGCCTGCAAAACATCGTACACCCGTGCGGAAACGGGCCAACCGGCCTGCGGCCCCTGCAACTGGTGCGCAATCAGTCTTCCTCTCCTGTTTTCTTTTCCCAAATCGAATCTTCCTGTATGCTGTATTCCCCTCTCATGGTTTTTGCGGTGTCTTTGGTAATGGCATAGGCAGGATGGGAAAGGTCATACTGGGGATTGTAATGGTTGGACGGAGCCTGGATCAGCCCGCATACGGTTTCAAAAATCAGGTCGTTGGTGAACACGGTGTTTTCATGGGCTTGAAGAGCCTTTCCTGTGGCAGGATAGGCTCTGCGGTACGCCGGGGAAAGATAAATCCACATAGGGATCCGCACCATATCGAAGGTAAACGGATGGGAAACATGCTTGTATTTCATGTTTTCTCCATGATCGGAAAAATACACCATCACCTGAAGGTTCAGATGTTTCTGGCTGTACTGATATACCTGCTGAAGCACTTCATCCGTATAGGCCAGAGATGTGTCGAACTCTCCCTCTTCCTTCGGGACTTGAGAGAAGGTGTGGTCCTGGGCAAACTTTTTGGGCACCCGGTCCCGATACCGATAGTGACTTCCATTCAAATGGAGGATGATGAAATTGTTCTGATCGGCCGGTACCATTTTCAACAGTTCCAACAGCTGGCCATCATGCTTCCAGGGCATCCATTTCCGGGTATCCGCCTGACTGGCCAGTGTGGTAATGGCCGCATCCCACACTTCGCCCTTTCCCTGAGTGGAAAACCAGTAGGTATGGTAACCGGCTTTTTTGGCCAAACTGACCAGATCCACGGATTCTCCCAAAGGCATGTTGTTGTACTGATTGGAGCTGGTAAGGGACTGACTGAGGGCCATCACAGTATTGGAAAAGTTGGAATAGGCCTGGGGGAAGAAGAAAAAACCATCGGTTCGCCGTATGCTGGATTCCCAAGGGGTGGTTTCCAAGGGGTATTCTGGGTTGAAGGCAGCCATATAATCCCGACAGGCAGTTTCTCCCACCACCAGGATCACTGTTCCCGGCAACTTCATGGGCAGGGCTTTCTCTTTGTCTAAAGAAATCTGTTGTTGATTCTTCCGGATGTTTTTCTTCAGAGCATCGAATGCGTGCATGGGGCCCCCCTCCAGTTTATGCAGCCCCACATACACATCCAGAGGGAAATAGGCACTGCCTTTATAGGCAACGGTGAAAAACATGACAAAGACAAAAAACACAAGGACGGCCTGCTGGAGTTTGGTGTAGAGGATTTTCCTCCGAGGTTCCCGTATGCTGAATTTCCAGCTGATTGCCAGAAGAAGCAACAGCCCACAGGCGAAAATGGCCAGCTGGCCTCCGGAAAACATGGAACGCAGGTATTCTCCGGCTTCCTTAACATTGGTGGCTAGAATGGAAAGAAGCGAGATATCGTCAAAAAGGCTGCGGTATTTCATAAAATATCCAACATAAACCAAAGGACAGAGCTGCAGGAAGAATGTGAGAAAAAAAGCGGCCCCCTGCTGGATCCACAGCAGCAACCTGTTTTTCTTCTGATTGGCCAGCAGAAGTTCCACCATCAGCAGAAACAGGAAGAACATGATGCCGCTGCGGTAATACCGGACATACAGTCTGGTATACATGGTGATGTTGTACGGATTGTGGACCAGATGGAAAAAATCCAGCTGTATCCAGCCAGCCAGCTGAGTATGGCCAACAAGGCCGCCCTTGCTTTGGAACGGAATTCTTTCAAAGGGAAAATGCCGGTAAGGAAATAAACCAGGCCAAAAACCACGGCCAGGGATTTACCAAGGGGCAAATAATCCTGGAAAGCAATAGGAATTTGTCTGGATACACCGAATATCGATAAAAAAGCAAAACTGTAAAGTACCAGGACCAAAAAAAGAGTAGAACCCAAACGATCTTTTCCCCGGTTTTTCATGAAAGCTGAAAAATGGACACATTTCTTTTTGAAAACAAGCTGCAGCTGCTGCAAAAGACTTCCCCCCTGATTGCATGTATTTGTCTACTCGAGGTATTTTTCCATTCCGTCGGCAAACGCCTTTGCATTTCCCTGCAGGAGATGGTCCAGCAGAGATTCCAGACGGGATACGGAAAATCCCGCCCGCATTCGATCCAGGATCTCGAACCGGTAGATGTCCTCCACTTCCCTGTGAAGAAGATGGAAGAGATTTTCCCGGGTTTCCGGTTGTATCTGTTGAAGCAGCAGACGGATGATTCCGTTTCCGGATGTATTGACCCAGTAATCCCCTATCTGCCCTTCCTTACCCTCTCTTTCTATAAAATCACCTGGAACAGGTCTACGGTCTGAAACAAGCTGTTCTGTGTCCATTATACCAAAGAAACAGCTTTCAGGCGAATCGGGAAAAGTGACCCTGCAGGCTGTGCACCCAATCCCCGACCACTTAACCACTCAACCACTCGTTCACCTCCCCCTCACCCCCCAAATATGCTACAATATTCCCTGTAACTACAATATGAAATGAGGTCTTGTTTCCTATGCATACGTTTTCCCATACTCTTTGCCGTGCGGTGCTCCTTGGATGCATGGGGGCCGGATTTTTGACACTTCCGGCCCGGGCGGCTGCCTTGCCTCCCGTCCGGAAACCGGTGGCTGCAGCCAAAACGGCGGTTCCCGTTCTGCGCCGGCAGCCGGTGCCCCAGTTCACCACCCACTATACGGCGGCCCATCCCGCTTCTCTCCACCCCACCCTCCGCTGGAAACCCATTCTGGGGACGGTGTACTACAATGTATCGGTAACCCTGCCCAACGGCACAGCCCTGCCCGATGACCGGACCTATGTGGCCGGATACAACCTGTCCCTGCCGGCGGGCACCCGGGGGGATGTTTCCGTGAAGATCCAGTCCTTCAACCTGGACGAAAAGCCGGTTTCCGCCCTGTCGCCTGTGGAAAAGGTCCATGTGGATCCGGAGAAGAAAACCGCCCTGTATCCGGAACCCATCAGCCGGTTCAACAGCGGCAACGGCACCACCCTGCTGTACCCGGTGTACAACTGGGTGCCCCTCCACGGGGTGCGGAACTATCAGGTGGAAGTGCTGAACACCAGCTCCGTTTCCCCCACCCGGGAAGCCGCACCGGAGCAGCTGCTGGAACGGGGCAGATCCACCGGTTTCGACTGGTACGATGACGAATCCCACTATGCGCCCTACACCATGTACTGGCGGGTACGGGGTGTGGACGAAGCCGGGAACCCGGTGGGCCAGTTCTGCCCGCCCCAGCCCATGACCGTGAATCCGGAGGACAACTGGCAGGTGGGGACCCTGGGGGACAGCATATCCCACGGGGGAGGCGATCTGTCCTATTCTCCCAGTGATTTCACCTACAGCTATCAGTATTATCTGCCCTTTGACACCATCAACCTGGCAGAAAGCGGGGACACCAGCGAAGCCACCCTGGCCCGGTTCGACAAGGACGTGGTCCCCTTCCATCCCAGATACCTGATCATCATGACCGGCAGCAACAGCCTCCGGGGCTGGGTCAGCGGAGAAAGCGTGATCAGCGATCTGAAGGGCATCCGGGAAAAATGCGAGGACAACGGGATCACCCCCATTTTCATGACCCTGCCTCCGGTGAACCCGGCCAACATCAAACGGGCCTTCGATGAACCCACGGCGGAAGGCTGGAGGGCGGAAATGGCCAAGGTGAACCAGTGGATCCGGAGCCTGCCCTGGTTCATCGACCTGGGAACCCAGTTCGACGAAAACCAGGACCTGCCCACCCGATACGCCCTGGACGGCCTGCACCTGAATTTTCGGGGCAAGCGGCTTATGGCCAGAGCCATAACGGAACAATGGGACGGGATCATGGCCAAAATCAAGATGGCCCGGGAACAGGAGCAGAAAGCGGATCAGGAAGAAGAATAACTGCCGCTGTCTGCGGCCATAGGTCTTTTCGGTTCTTTTGTATTTACAACTGCCCTCCTTTTATGATAGAATATGAAACATATTACAGCTGAATATCAGCAATTTTATCAAATACTGTATACATTTATTTTTTGTATACCATGAGGGGAGAAATTGGTTATGACCATTCGCATTGGGATTTTAGGCTACGGAAACCTTGGACAAGGGGTGGAATGTGCCCTGGAAAAAGCGACGGATATGGAACTGGCAGCGGTATTCACCCGCCGGGATCCTGCCCAGGTGAAGATTGCCTCGGCTCATGTGCCTGTAGTGAATGTGAAAAACATGGCAGACTGGAAGAACAGCATCGATGTGCTGATCCTCTGCGGCGGCAGTGCCACGGATCTGCCGGTGCAGACTCCGGAAATGGCCGGGCTGTTCAATGTGATCGACAGCTTCGATACCCATGCCCGGATTCCGGAACATTTTGCGGCGGTGGACAAGGCGGCCAAAGCTTCCGGACACCTGGGAATCATTTCCGTAGGCTGGGATCCTGGCCTGTTCTCCCTGGCCCGGCTGTACAGCAATGCCATCCTGCCGGACGGGAAAGATTACACCTTCTGGGGCAAGGGTGTGAGCCAGGGCCACAGTGACGCCATCCGGCGGATCCCCGGAGTCAAAAACGCCAAACAGTACACGGTACCGGTGGAAGCGGCCCTGGAAGCCGTGCGCAGCGGCAGCCAGCCGGAACTGACCACCCGGCAGAAACACACCCGGGAATGTTACGTGGTGCTGGAAGAAGGGGCCGATCCCAAGGCCGTGGAACAGGCTATTGTGACCATGCCCAACTACTTTGATGAATATGATACCACCGTCCATTTCATCGATGAGGAAGAGTTCCGGAAGAACCACAGCGGTCTGGCCCACGGCGGGTTCGTGATCCGCAGCGGAGTGACCGGACACAACCGGGAACACAAGCATGTGGTCGAATTCAGCCTGAAACTGGATTCCAACCCGGAATTCACCACCAGTGTGCTGGTAGCCTACGCCCGGGCCGCCCATCGCCTCCATCAGGAAGGCCGTACCGGCTGCCTGACCGTATTCGACGTGGCACCGGCCTATCTGATGCCGGAAGATGGGGAATATCTCCGGGCTCATATGCTGTAAGGAAAAAACGGGGGTGTGAAAAAATTCACACCCCGGCTGCAGTCTGCAGCTGTATAAATCGTTCCCGCAGGGGCGGCAGGCCCGGCCGCCTGCCAAATCAGCGATTGTCCATGTGGTATGCGGGGCGCCGGGCCTGCGCCTCCTACAGTTCATGCTGTTCAAAATCAATTTGCAAATTTGATTTCCACCGACAGTTGCCAGCTGACAAAAAACAAGGGTTGCTGCACAATTTATGCAGCAACCCTGTTTTTTTATGATTACTTCCGGTTCTTGATTTCGTCCTGGAGTTTGGCGATGAATTCGTCCACGGGCATTGCACCCTGTTCGCCGTTGTCCCGGCTGCGGACGGAAACGGTACCGCTTTCCACTTCTTTTTCCCCTACAATCAGCATGTAAGGAACTTTCTTGACCTGGGCTTCCCGGATCTTGTAGCCCACTTTTTCGTTCCGGTCGTCCAGATGGGCCCGGATCTTCTGGGCTTCCAGTTTGTCCACGATCTGTTTGGCGTATTCGTTGTACTTGTCGGTAATGGGCATTACCCGGACCTGTTCCGGAGCCAGCCATGCAGGGAAGGCACCGGCGTAGTTTTCGATCAGGATGCCGATGAACCGTTCAATGGAGCCGTACACTACCCGGTGGATCATAACAGGACGGTGTTTCTGGCCGTCTTCCCCGGTGTAGGTCAGGTTGAATTTTTCCGGCAGCAGCATATCCAGCTGGATGGTACCGCACTGCCAGGTACGGCCGATGGAATCCTTCAGATGGAAGTCGATCTTCGGGCCGTAGAAGGCGCCGTCCCCTTCGTTGATGGAATACTTCAGGCCAAAGTCGTCCATGGCTTTCCGCAGGGCGTTGGTGGTCATTTCCCAGGTGGCATCGTCCCCCATGGAGTTGTCCGGACGGGTGGACAGTTCTGCATGGTAGGTCAGGCCGAAGGTGGCGTATACTTCATCGAACAGACGGATGGTTTCCTGGATCACGTCTTCAATCTGGTTGGGCATCATGAAGATGTGGGCATCATCCTGGGTGAAGCAGCGTACCCGGAACAGACCATGGAGTGCGCCGGACAGTTCATGCCGGTGCACCAGGCCCAGTTCGCCCACCCGCAGGGGCAGTTCCTTGTAGGAATGGGGTTCGTTGGCATATACCAGCATGCCGCCGGGGCAGTTCATGGGTTTAATGGCGTAATCGTCCCCATCGATCTGGGTGAAGTACATGTTTTCTTTGTAATGATCCCAGTGGCCGGAGGTTTCCCACAGCTGCCGGTTCATAATCATGGGGGTCATGACTTCCTGGTAGCCGTATTTGCGGTGCACTTCTCTCCAGTAGTCGATCAGGGTATTCCGGATGATCATGCCATTGGGCAGGAAGAACGGGAACCCGGGGCCGTAATCGCTGAGCATGAACAGACCCAGCTGTTTGCCCAGTTTCCGGTGGTCACGTTTTTCCGCTTCTTCCATCATGTGCAGGTAAGCTTCCAGGTCTTCCTTGCTGGCAAAAGCCGTGCCGTAGATCCGCTGGAGCATCTTGTTGTGTTCATCCCCCCGCCAGTAGGCACCGGCAATGCTCATCAGCTTGAAGGCTTTCACCCGGCCGGTGGACGGGCAGTGAGGACCGGCGCACAGGTCCGTGAAATCACCCTGGGTATAGGTGCTGATCACCGCATCTTCCGGCAGGTCTTCGATCAGTTCCACTTTGTAGGGTTCATCTTCCGCCTTGAATTTGGCCAGGGCTTCCGCTCTGGGGATTTCGTTCCGGACCAGAGGATAGTTGGCTTTGATGATCTTGCTCATTTCCTTTTCGATGGCCCGCAGGTCATCAGGAGTGAACACATGGTCGCTGTCCAGGTCGTAGTAGAACCCTTTTTCAATGGCAGGACCGATGGCGAACTTGGTGCCCGGGAACAGGTGCTGGATGGCCTGGGCCATAACATGGGAAGCGGTATGGCGGATGGCATGGAGCCCTTCTTCGCTGTCCGGCGTCACGAATTCCACTTTGGCATCGTGATCCAGTACATCGCTCAGGTCTTTGTTTTCCCCATCCACTTTAGCCAGGAGAGCGGTCTTCCCCAGTTTCTGGTTCAGGCTCTTGGCAATGGACAGCAGGGAGCTGCCGGCTTCGAATTCTTTCACGCTGCCATCCGGCAGGCTTACTTTAATGTTGGACATAGTGATTTCCTCCTTGAAAATACCAGCAAGGTCAGGACGGACATACAAAAAAGACCCGTCCCTTACAGGGACGGGCCATAAGCTCGCGGTTCCACCCTTATTGAACTGGCTGGGCCAGTTCCACTCGGCATCCTTTAACGCAGGATATACGACCTTGCCTACTTTGTTCAGCAGATGGCTCCCAGGTGGTTGACTGTCATTTGTTTCCGGGCCCTTCTCAGCTTCCGGGCTTCTCTGTACTGTATCCCTGACAGGTTGTCCTCGTCATTGCCATTGGCTCTTTGAAATTGTTTACATTATACCACCGGGAAAAAGTTTGTCAAGGAAATTTTAATATTCTTCCTGGGCTTCCCGATGATTGAACCGGTCCTGCTCTTCTTCAATGATCTGCACCATATCCGCGGCGCAGGTTTCCCGGTCTCTGTAGCCTTTTTCTTTCCAGTCCCTGGCCATTTCCCAGGCCAGTTCTTCGATTCCCTGATCCATCTTTCTCTCCTTTTCCGGCAGCTTCACCACAGGCTCAGCTGCTCGCCTTCGTCTTTTTTGTTCAGCTTCTGCCGCACCTTCTCCAGGAAATCCTCCAGGGAGGGATACTGGCGGCCGGCGTCTTCCTTCAGTTTCCGGAAACAGGTTTCGGTGGTTTCCACATCGCTGAGGGCCCGGTGGGCCTCCTTGTTCTCTACATGGTACCAGGCGGCCAGGTTGTTCAGCCGGTGATGGTCCCACAACGGGAACAGGGTCTGGGCCATGGGCAGCACATCCACCCAGTCATTGGCCAGAGGCCGGTACAGCTGGTCCTGGAACTGCTGCTGGAGAAAGCCCATGTCGAACCCCACATTGTAGCCCACCGCCACCCGGCTGCCCAGGAATTTTCCGAAAGCTTCCAGGGCCTGCCGGGGCTGGGGGGCAGCTGCCAGCATATCGTCAGTGATGCCGGTGAGCTGGGTGATGAAGGGAGAAACGTAATGGCCGGACAAAGGAGTCCGGGGCTGGATCAGGGTGGAAAAAGTCCTCCCCCGCTTCCCCCGGACCACTTCCAAGGCACCGATTTCAATAATCTGGTCCCGTTCCGGATCCAGGCCGGTGGTCTCCAGATCCAATACCACATAGGTTTCGGGAAAAGCCACCAGACTCTTCCCGGTGCCGGGCAGCGTGCCGGCAAAATTATCCTTTTTTCTCATAGGTCTCCTGCATCAGCCGAAGAGCCAGGCCAGGAATCCCTTTTTCTTTTCGTACGGTTCCACCCGGTAGCTGGTGACCTGGTAACCGGTCTGGTCAATGACTTTCCGGATTTTTTCTTCCGGAATAAGGTCTTTGGCCACAATGTCCGTTTCCTTTTTGGAACGGGAGGAAGAGACGGAATCCACCGGGAACGCATTCCGGATGGCTTCGTTGATATGGGATTCACACATGCCGCAGGCCATGCCTTCGACACCAACAATCATTTTTACCATAATAGACCTCCTGCTGGAATACCCTATACCTCGTATGGGTATTCCGCAGGGTTAATTATAGAAGTTTTGTAGGATTTGTCAAGGGTCAGTCCTTCTTCAGCAGTTTTTCCAGTTCCGGCATCACATCGAACAGATCCCCCACAATGCCGTAATGGGCAAACTGGAAAATAGGGGCATCAGGACTCTTGTTTACGGCAATGATCAGCCCGGCGTCCTGGATCCCCAGTTTGTGCTGGATGGCCCCGGAAATCCCCAGGGCGATGTAGATCTTGGGGGCGATTTTCTTGCCAGTGACCCCCACCTGCCATTCATAGGGTGCCCAGCCTGCGTCCACCAGCGGTTTGGAAACCCCGAAAGCGGCGCCGATCCG
Source organism: Acidaminococcus sp. (assembly GCF_057597765.1). Classification (NCBI taxonomy): domain Bacteria; kingdom Bacillati; phylum Bacillota; class Negativicutes; order Acidaminococcales; family Acidaminococcaceae; genus Acidaminococcus; species Acidaminococcus sp. Next base: position 142,756 of record NZ_DBMBXK010000005.1, read on the forward strand.
TTTGGCAAAGGCCTGGACTTCCCGCATCCCTTCTTCGTTCTGGACGCCCCGGCCAGCCCCTACCACCATATCCGCCGTATCCAGGTCCAGCACTTCCTTCAGCTGTTCCAGAGACGTGAAATCCAGCACCTTCACAGCGGGAATGGCTTCAGCATTGTCCAGGGGAACCGGGAAGATTTCCCCTTTCCGGGTTTCATCCTTGGGGTTGCCGTGGAAGATCTTGTCGCTGACCGTACCCAGCTGGGGCCGGGTGGTGGTCTGGATCTTCACGAACAGTTTGCCGGTGTAGGCGGGACGGATCCAGGTGAGGGTATCATCCTCCCCTTCGTACCGCACATCGATGCAGTCCGCCACCAGCCCTGCCTCCAGCCGGGCAGACAGCCGGCCGCCCAGGTCACGGCCATTGGGGGATGCACCGATGAACAGCACACTGGGAGTATACAGGCTCAGGGCTTTGGCCACCGCTTCCGTATAAAGGGCTCCATCAAAGGCGGCCAGACTGGGGGCCTGGAGCAGGGCCACCCCATCGGCTCCGTAGGCAATGGCTTCCCGGGCCGCTTCTTCCAGATTGTCCCCGGCCAGGATGCCCAGCACCTGATTGGGACGGGCGGCCGCCAGCTGGCGGGCTTTCCCCAAAAGTTCCACACTGAGGGAGGTGAGCCTGCCGTCAGAGGTTTCCAGATAGACTCCGATATTGTTTTTCCATTCCATGATAACGCCTCCTTACAGCAGGTTCTTCTTCCGCAGTTCGTCCACCAGATTGGCGGCAGCTTCCACCGGGGTGGCTCCCTGGATCATGGTGCCCACCGGCTGAGGTTCCGGAGCGAACAGTTCCGTAACCTTGGTGGCGGAGCCGGCCTTCCCGGCTTTTTCCGGAGCCAGGTCGATGTCTTCCAGACGCCATACCGGGAACACGGCCTTTTTCGCGGCCATTTTGCCCCGGATGCCGGGAGTCCGGGGATTCCCGCATTTTTCCGTTACGGAGATCACTGCCGGCAGAGCCGCCTGGAGGGTTTCCACCCCGCCCCGGTTCAGCCGGCGGATGGTGGCCTGGCCGTCCTTTACTTCCAGTTCATCTGCATAAGAAAGCAGGGTCATGCCAAGCCGCTGGGCCAGGGCCGGAGGGATTTGCCCGGTGTCCCCGTCCGTGGAACGCTTCCCGGCCAGCACCAGGTCCAACGGTCCCAGTTTGGCCAGGGCCGCTGCCAGGATCTGGCCGGTAGCCAAGGTATCGGACCCGGCCATCCGTTCATCGGACAGCAGGATCCCCTTGTCCGCCCCCAGAGCGATCCCTTCCCGGAGGATGTCACTGGCCAGGGCAGTGCCCATGGTCACAAGGGTTACCGTGCCCCCTTCCTGGTCCTTCAGGGCCAGGGCCGCCTCGATGGCGTGGAGGTCAACAGGGTTCAGCATGGAAGGTGCCCCCACACGGACCAGGTTGTTGTCCCCGGACAGCTGGATATCCGAAACGGCAGGTACCTGTTTCACCAATACAGCGATATTCATAATGCAGCCTCCTTTATGAAAAAAATATTGTTTTATCAGTCTATAGTGATTATACTATGAATTCGAAGTTATCGCAACTGATAATTATTATTGATTCAGTACCACCGGGTCATGGGCAGGCTGTTGTTGTTCCCTTTGGTCATGAGCACCTGGTGGATGTCGATGTAGCCAATCTGAAAGGCCGCTGCACAGCCGCACAGGTACAGATCCCACATCCGTACAAAGGAAGGATCCTTCCACCGGGCCACCTGTTCGTGGACCTTGCAGAAGTTCTTGTACCAGCACAGAAGGGTCCTGCAGTAATGGCGGCGGAGACTTTCCACATCCAGCACCCGGAAATCCGCATCATAGGCATGGTGGATCAGTTCCCGAAGGGAAGGCAGGGTGCCCCCCGGGAAGATGTATTTCCGGATCCAGGGATCGGACACCACTTCATCGTGGCCGGTAATGGTATGGAGCAGGAAGATTCCCCCCTGTTTCAGCAGATGGTTCACTGTTTCCATATAGGTGGAATAGTTGGAACGGCCCACATGTTCCATCATCCCCACGCTGACCACCCGGTCGAACTGGAGATCCTTGGCCTCCAGGTCCCGGTAGTCCGTCAGTTCGATGGTCACCTGGCCCTCCAGGCCCAGGGCCTTGATCCGTTCCTGGCTCTTTTTCCACTGTTCTTTGCTGAGGGTACAGCCATAGCCCTTCACTCCGTACTTTTTGGCCGCCTCCAGCAGCAGGAAGCCCCAGCCGCAGCCAATGTCCAGCAGGGTCATCCCCGGCTTCAGGTACAGCTTCTGGAGGATGTAGTCCACCTTGTTCCGTTGGGCCTGTTCCAGGGTATCTTTGTCGGACTTGAAATAGGCACAGGAATAGCTCATGGTGGGATCCAGCCACAGTTTGTAGAAGTCATTCCCCAGATCGTAGTGGGAGGACACTTCTTTGGCCTGGTCCTGTTTCTTTTCCGACATGTACAGGATGTTCCGGAGACTGTTCCGGTCCAGGGAGAACCGGTCCGCCTGTTCCAGAAGGGTGCAGAGCATGTGGAACAGGTCCCCCTTCACTTCGATGTCTCCCCGCATGTAGGCCTCCCCCAGAGCCAGTTCCGTGGACTCCAGCAGGGCCTTTTTGGGAATGTCTTTGTGGATGATCAGGGTGAATTCCGGCTTCCCCTCACCAATGGTATACTCCTCTCCATGGATCTGGACATTGAAACAGTGCTTGTCAAAATGCCCCAGATAATAAAGGAGAAAATGATCCATCATTTTATGAAGCAGCATGACAACAGGACTCCCTTCTGCAATATGGAAATATTCATTGTTTACCATATATTATAACACTTTTAAGCGGACAAGAGACTAAGTGGCTAAGTGGTTAAGTGAAAAGGAACGCTGATAACAATAATATGCGAAAAGGATTGATATAATTTTTCTTTCGTAACCCCATTGACAGTATACTGTATCCATGGTATCATTTCATCCATAGTCAACAAACGCCGAAACGTGATGACGCAGACTAGTACGCCTGAATCCCTGCTCCAGAGAGCTGCCGGTTGCTGCGAGGCAGTGGATGGGACGGGCCGAACTGCCTGCTGAGCGGCTGGACCGAACCTGCAGTAGGTCCCTCCGGGAACTCCCGTTACAGAGCATGGATATCGCCACCGGCCGTATCCGAGAGCGCGTCCCCAGGACGAAACAGAGTGGTACCGCGGAAGGATCCAACGCCTTTCGTCTCTTTGCTGCCAATGCAGAGAGACGGAAGGCGTTTTCGTTTCTCTGGAAACTGTCATTCCAAGGAGGAAACAATCATGATCAACGGAACATCTGCCATCAAAGGGGCCTCCCTCTCCCTGTGCTTTTCGGTGGGAGCGGTGCTGTTCAGCTCTCATGCGGGAGGCGGATTCGCCACCGGCAACCAGGAAAACGTCTACTTCATCAGCCTGGGCTGGCTGGGCCCCATTACCGCCATTGTAACCATGCTCCTGTTCACCCTCACCATCAAAGAGGCCATGAACATGTACAACAGCCGGCACCTCACCAGCTACCGGCAGCTTTTCCAGAATCTGTACCGGCCGGTACCCGGCATTGAATTCCTTTTTGAAGGGTTCTTCTACATCATGGTGCTCATGGCCGTATCCGCCACCATTTCCGGGGCCGCCTCCGCCCTGGCCGCCCAGACGGGCCTCAACTACTATACCGGCATCGGTGTGGTGGGCGCCGTAATCTTTGTACTGACCATTTTCGGGGCTGACCTGGTCCGCCGGGCCACCACCTACATGGGCATTGCCATCCTGGCCATGGCCATTACCATTTTCTCCGTGGGCATCGCCATGGGCGGCCAGGTGGAAGGCACCCGGTTCTTCCTGGATGCCATGGCCCAGGATTTTGCCGTTAACGGCTTGGCCAAACTGCCCACCGCCATTCTCCACGCTTTCACCTATTCCGGTTTCCAGTGCGTGGTGATCCCCACCATGATCGTGGTGGGCACTCCCCTGGTGACCCGGAAGAACTGTGCAGATTCCATGTGGATGTCCTTTGCCATGAACGCCACCGCCCTCACCATGGCCGTGTGCATGCTCCTGGGCTGGACCGGGGTCTACGGCAGGACGCCCCTGCCCACTCTCATGAGCCTGAAAGCCATGGGCATGCCCTGGCTGACCCTTCTCTATTCCGTAACCCTCATGCTCTGCCTGATCTCCACCGGGGTGACCACGGTGTTCGGATTCACCGCCCGTTTCTCTGAAATGGACTGCCTGAAAAAGATCACCGGCAGCGCCGTAAAGCGGTCCGCTCTGGTGACCCTGTTCATTATCTGCCTGTCCATGACGGTTTCCATGGTGGGTCTGACCAACATCATCAAATACGGGTATGGCTACTGCGGCTACCTGGCCATTGCCATCATCATCGTCCCCTTCCTGACCATCGGCCGGGCCAAAAACAAGCGCTACGCCGCTGACCAGGAATACCGGGAACGGATCGACGCCATGAACCAGTATCCGGGAATGGAAGAAGCGGAAGTGGAGGAAGCATAAAAAAAGGAGATGTTGCACGCATATTTTTCACGTGCAACATCTCCTTTTTTATGCCCCAAAGGGGAAGTTGAAAATCCCTACAGGTCCTTTTTTCCACTGGTACGAGGTGTCGTTCAGGGCGAATACCGCATGCTCTCCCCACTTGTTCATGCCCAGCACTGTCACCGAAGCGGGCCGGATGTCGAAGGATATCTGTTTTTCCGCCACTTCTTCGATGCTCAGCCCCAGCCAGGCAAACAGGATGTTCTGGATGGTTCCCTTGTGGGACACGATGATCAGGTCCCGGCCTTCCTTTTCCAGTTCCCGGAACCCCTGAATGGTCCGTTCATAGAAGGTCCGCCGGGTCTCTCCTCCGTCATAGTTCACATGATCCAGCTCCCGGCCGGTTTCCGGCGGGTGGTAAAAGGCCAGGGCCTCTTTTTTGTTCAGCCCCGCTGCCTTTCCGTTGTTCTTTTCCCGGAGGAAGGAAAAACATTCCACCGGTTCTGCTCCCAGCTTCCGGGCAATGATTTCCGCTCCCGTCCGGGCCCGCTGCAGGTCGCTGGATACGATCCGGGGCAGGCTGCGGCCGGAAAAGTCCCAGGCCAGGCAGTCCGCCAGCTGCTGGAACTGCTTCTGTCCCAGCACTGTGAGAGCCGAATCCGTCCAGCCCCCGGTCAGTTCCTTCACATGATGATCCGCTTCCCCGTGCCGAATCAGTAAAATCATAATGACATCCTTCCTTAGATGTACCGTTTCAGGGTAATGGCATACCGTCCCTTTTTGGTGGTCCCCCGGACTTCCGCCAGTTCCACCCGGCCCCGGGACCGGAAGGAGATCACATCCCCCTCCTTCACCGTCTGGGAAGGACTTTTGGCGTCCTGCCAGTTCAGCTTCACGTTCTGGCCCTTGATCTCATCCGCCATCCGGCTCCGGGATACCCCATAGCCGCTGGCCGCCACCGCATCCAGCCGCAGGGCCGCCACCGTGGCGGAAATCAGTTTGATCTTCTGTTCCTTTTCCTTCAGGTCCGTCAGGGGGATTTCTTTCACTTCCACCGTGGCTGCCCCGATTTTGGTCAGGTTGCTCAGGATGAAATCCACCATGGGGGTATCCACCACCAGCTGGGCCCCCTCGTCGATGAACACAATATCCCCCAGGATTTCCCGTTTGCAGCCCAGGCCCATGAAGGCTCCCAGCACATCCCGGTGGCCGATGTCATAATACCGTTTGTCCCAGAGGATTTCCAGGGCCGTAATGGCAAAATCAGGCTGGCCGTAGAATTCGTCCGCAATGAAGGCCACCTTCTGCCGTTCGGCATTCTGGAAGCCTCCGTTCATTTCATACCGTACCTGGGGATAGTTGGCGGCAACGATTTCCGCCACATTCTGGCCGTGGGGATCCAGGAACCCGGATACCCTGGCCCGCCGGCTTTTCCGGGCCCCTTCCGCCAGATCCAGCAGCTGGGCTGCCAGTTCCGCATCCCCGCTGGCCTTGAAATACCGTAATACTGTTTCCCGTTGTTGTGTGGTGTTTGCCATGTTATTTCTTCAATGCGGCACTCCGGTCCAGGACCGCCTGCACCGCATCGTAAAACGCTCCTCTCACTCCGTGGTTTTCCAGGGCCTTGATCCCTGCAATGGTAGTGCCTCCGGGGCTGGTCACCTGGTCCCGGAGCTGGGCAGGATGGAGCCCGGTCTTCAGGCCCATGACGCCGCTGCCGGCCATGGTCTGGGCCGCCAGTTTGATGGCAAGTGCCCGGGGCAGGCCAGCCATGACACCGGCATCTGCCAGGGCATCCATGACCACAAAGAAATACCCGGGGCCGCAGCCGCTGATGGCGGTAATGGCTTCCATGGCCTTTTCGTCCACCCGGACCGTTTCCCCACAGGACTGGAAAATGGCTTCCGCAGCGTCCATCACTTCTGGAGCCACCTTTCCGTCCGCCGTCAGGGCCGTCATCCCCATCCCTACAGACAGAGGGGTGTTGGGCATGGAACGGATTACAGGATGGCCGGGCACCAGGGCGTGGAGCATGGCCAGGTCATAGCTGCCCATAATGGACAGGATAGTGGCCTTCTCCGGCAGGGCTGCCACCAGGTCAGCAGTTACCGCTTCTTTGGCCATCTGGGGCTTCACCGCCAAAATCACCAGATCCGCATCTGCAGCCGCGGCACTGTTGTCCCCGGTAACCGGGATCCCGTAGGTTTCTTTCAGATAAGCCTGCCGTTTGGCAGTGGGCACAGCAGCGGTCACCTGTTCCTTCCGGACCAGGCCTCCCTGGAGGATGCCCTTCAGGATGGCTTCCCCCATAGCGCCGCAGCCGATGAAAGTGATTTTACTGATACCGTTTATCGTTGCCATGGATCATTGCTCCCTTCCGATCCAAAATTGGTATTTTCCGTGTCGATATCCACATTGGGAGGCGCGCATACCAGCAGATTCCGGCCGATTTTCCGCAGGGTCCCGTCCAACGCATAGATGGTGCCGCTGATAAAGTCGATGATCCGTTTCCGCACGTCCGCATCCGTATCCTCGAAATTGATCACCACCGGCTGGTTCTTGCACAGGTAGTCCGCCATTTTCTGGGAATCATTGAAGTCGATGGGTTCGATGACCACCACGCTCACCGGATTCCGGTTCACCGGCATGGACAGCACTTTGTCCCCGGTCCGGCTGGAAGACGTTTCCTCCCGGGAAGAGTCCGCCGTGCTGTCGTAGTCCTTGTCGAACACTTTGTCGTAAGGTTTTTCATAGGTCTTTTCGTAGGGTCTGTCATATTTGTCGTACTCCCGGTCGGAACTTTTGTCCCGCCAGGTGCCTGCCGAGCCGCTGCCGAACATGGGGACCACTTTCCCCTCATCCTGCTGCTGGTTTTCCATGGTTTCGTCCGTTTCCTGCTTGTCTTCTCCGTTGACCAGGCCGAAATATTCCAAGAGCTTGCTGATTTTTTTCATACGATCCACCATTTCTGTTTAAAATTTTAAAGAGTAGTCCCTGGCTCCAAAGAGAGCGGAACCCACCCGTACTTCGTTGGCCCCTTCTTCCACGGCGATCCAGTAGTCGTGGGTCATGCCCATGGACAGGATATCCACTGGAGAATCCGGCAGGGCATCCTTCAGGAACAGGAAATCCCGGTAACCGGCAGCAAACACCGGACGGGTCTCTTCCACCTGGTCCGTGGCCTGGGCGATCACCATGACCCCCCGGATGCGGATGTGAGGGTAATTCTTCAGTTCCGGCACCGCCGCCCGGAAATCTTCCGGGGCAAAGCCGCTTTTCTGTTCTTCTCCCGCTTCGTTGATCTGGAGCAGCACATCCTGGATCTTGTCCAGTTCCGCCGCCGCTTTTTCCAGATGGTTCAGCAGCTTCAGGCTGTCCACGCTTTCAATGAGGCAGAAATGCTCCACCGCGTGTTTGGCCTTGTTGGTCTGGAGATGGCCGATCAGGTGCCAGTTGCCCCCCGGCGGCAGTACCGCCTGTTTGTGCATGGCTTCCTGGACCCGGTTTTCCCCGATCTCCGTAAGACCGGCTGCCAGGGTTTCCGTGACGATTTCCGCCGGATGGTTCTTGGTCACCGCCAGGATGGTCACTTTGTCCCCGGTGGCCTTGGGTTCTGTCCGCTTGCCCAGAGCTTCCTGGATCCTGGCTTCCACGGCCGCAATATTATCCTTCAACATGGGTATCCCCATCTCCTTTATTTTCGATAGATCACCGCATACAGGCGGCCTGTTTTCCCCTTTTCCGCCCGGTAGGAGAAGAACCGGTCCTTGTGACAGCTGGTGCAGCAGTCCGCCCGGTAAATCTGTTCCCGGGGCACCCCTGCTTCCAGCAGTTCCAGGGTGTTCAGCTGCCACAGATCCAGCATGTAGTGGCCGGGTCCGTGAGGGGTCAGGCAGGAGGGATATTCCGCCGCCCGGTCCGCCACTTCCTGGCCCACTTCATAGCAGCAGGGACCGATGGAAGGGCCGATGCCCGCCACCACATCCCCAGGCTCTGTGCCAAAGGCTTCTTTCATCACATTCAGGGCATGGGGGACGATTTTCCCTACACTGCCCCGCCAACCGCCGTGGACGGCTCCCACCGCCCCGGTCCGGGTATCCGCCAGCAAAATGGGCACACAGTCCGCATAGGAAATCAACAGAGGCAGCCGGTGACAGTCCGTGACCATCCCCTCGGTTTCCGGGATGGCATCAGCCAGAGTCAGGGTGCCTTTCCCTGCATCCTGTTCCGTCACCACCGCCACATGGGTGCTGTGGACCTGCTGACAGGCCACTGCCTGTTCCAGGGGAAAATCCAGGGCCGCCGCCATTTTCTGCCGGTTGGCCAGTACCTTCTCCCGGTCATCTCCCACGTTGTAACTCAGGTTCAGTCCACCTGGGAACAGGGAACTGCAGCCCCCTGTCCGGCAAAGGAATCCGTGGACCACACCCCACTGTTTCCAGGCAGGAAAACAGCCCCATTCCACACCTTTCGCTTCTGCAAAGGCAAAATCAGCCATCTTTCCCACCTCATTGGTCAAATTTTTCCTGCACAGCAGGAAACCCTGGAAAGAACTTCCAGCAACCCTCATTGTACTGTTTTTTTACTGGTTTGTAAACGTTAAAGCACAGCTTCCATCCTTTGGATCATGGTTTCCAGGACTTTCAGCCGGGCAAACAGTTTATTGTTGGCTTCCACCACAGTCCAGGGTGCGCCTTTGGTATCGGTCCGATAGAGCATTTCGTTCACCGCATCCACATAGGCATCCCATTTGTCCCGGTTCCGCCAGTCTTCCGGGGTGATCTTCCAGGTTTTGTTGGGGTCGTTCTCTCGGGCCTGGAACCGTTTCAGCTGTTCTTCCGAATCGATCTGCATCCAGAACTTCTGGACGATGATCCCCTGCTTCACCCACTGGGCTTCCATATCGTTGATTTCTTCATAAGCCCGGCGCCATTCGCTGATTTTGGCAAAGCCTTCCACCCGTTCCACCAACACCCGGCCGTACCAGGTCCGGTCGAAAATGGCAATTTCTCCCGGAGCCGGCAGTCTGGTCCAGAACCGCCAGAGATAATGGAACTGCTTTTCCCATTCGTTGGGTGCACTCACCGGGTTCACCCGGTAGCCCAGAGGGTCGAAGGATTCGGACAGCCGTTTGATGGCGCCCCCTTTGCCCCCGGCATCCTGGCCTTCAAAGGCCACAATGGTACTGATTTTCCGTTTGGCCAGTTCAAACTGGAGTTCCCCCAGCCGTTTCTGGTATTTTTTCAGCTTTTTGCTGTATTCTTCCTGTTCCATGGGCTGGTAGGGCGTGTACCCGGACAGGATATCCGGAATGGTCAGTTCCCTGGCCGGGCCTTTTTCCGGATCCACCGGACGCTCCCGGTCCTTCAGGGCTTCTTCCAGGGCGGTGATCAGCACCCGGAAGACCGCTTCCGTACCGGTCCGTTTGTCTTCCATGGGGACGATGTGCCAGGGGGCCAGATCCGTATTGGTGGCCGCCAGCATGTCTTCGTACACATCCCGGTATTTGTCGTAGTCGACTCCTTCGATGCCTCCCGGTGCCAGTTTTTCCCACCGGCTGCCCATGGTTTCCTGGCCCTTTTCCATGTTTTCCTTCTGTTTTTTCTTGGAAATGTGGGTGAAGATCTTCACCAGCACATAGCCCCCCTGGACCAGTTCCTTTTCGAAACTGTTGATTTCGTCAAAACTTACATTGTACCATTCGGAAGCCTCGTCCGGATCCCCCACTGCATGTTCGTTCCGCAGGAAATACCAGGCCCGGTGATGGATGCAGATCTGCCCGGCCGGTGGCAGCTCCTTCCAGAACTGGAGGAAGAACGGGCTCTCCTTCTGTTTTTCCGTGGTCTTGGAGGCAGAATACACCCGGAACCCCCGGGGGTCCAGGGCATGGATCACCTTGCTGATCAGCTGGCTCCGCCAGGAGGCCCGGAACCCTTCAAACAGCACGATCACCGGGATCTTGGCATCCCGGACTGTCCGCTGGAGGAATCCCAGACGGTTTTCTTCCTCTGCTATTTTTTCTGCGTATGCTTCTTTGGAAATTTTCGTTTTCAGATCGATTTTGTCCAGCATAGGGACCCCTTCTTTCCCGAAATTCCATATTTCCCTTATTATAACACGAAAAGGGTGCTGCAACAGATTGCAGCACCCTTGGGAAGAAGCAAAATTATTTGATCTTGTTGGGGCAGTCGCCGGTTTCAGCCAGATCCTTCAGGTTCTGGTAGGAAACTTCCACCATGTTCTTTACGGCTTCATCGGTGTAGGAGCCCAGATGCGGAGTAATCAGGACTCTGGGATACAGGTCAACCAGCTTTTCGAACAGCGGGTTTTCCAGTTTCTGGCCTTCCAGGTCTTTCCCGAATACGCTGGCTTCCCCATCCAGAACGTCGCAGCCGTAGCCGCCCAGTTTGCCGCTTTCCACAGCTTCGATGACAGCTTCGGTATCCACCAGCTGGCCGCGTGCACAGTTGACCAGGATGGCGCCGTCTTTCATCTTCTTCAGGAAGTCGCGGGTAACCACAGCGCCGTTTTCTTTGATGTACGGAGCATGGATGGTGATGATGTCGGATTTCTCCAGGACTTCATCCAGGGAAACCTGGGTGCAGTAGTCTTCGATCCCTTTGATTTCGAAAACGTCTTCCCCGATAACGGTAGCGCCCATGCCGTGGAAGATCTGAGCAGCCACACGGCCAATCCGGCCCAGGCCAACAACACCCACGGTGCAGTTCCGGACTTCTTTGGAGAACATGAAGGCATCAACCTTGAAGTTCTTCTTGGAAGTACGGGAAGTGGTGTAAGCGGTATGACGCAGCAGCATCATAGCCTGGGTTACAGCCAGTTCAGCAATGGCGTTGGGGGAATAACGGGGAACGAAAGCCATGGGGAAGCCCAGTTCCTTGGCATATTCCTTATCGATATGATCCGTGCCGGCGGTACGGGTCAGGATGTATTTTACGCCCAGTTTCTTGTAGATGTCCAGGTTCTGTTTATTGGCGAAGCAGTTGCCCCGCAGGATTACTGCGTCAAAGCCAGCAGCCATTTCGGCAGTTTCTTTCGTATTCAGATAATCAGGGACACATTTGATGTCGTAACCGAATTCCTTGTTGCAGGCCTCAAAAATCGGCAGTTCTACATCTCTTACACCATAACATAAAACCTTCATATCAATACCTCCTATAATGGGAAACACACAATTTGGGCAACCCGGAATGGTTCCGTCTGCCCGCTGATTACATTGTAGCATGGAAAAAAAAAATTTCCAATGTTTTTCGTATTTTGTATACAAATTGCGTGAATATTTTGTGGAAACAAAAAGGCTACTGCTTCTGCAGCAGCCTCCTGCCCGTTACTTTTCCCTTAAAACTGATAATTTACTCCCACATTCACCTGCCACTTTTTCTGCAGATTCCTGCCAATGCGGTAATCCGTCTGAGAAAGGTAGGCCCCATACTGCCAGATTTTCTGCGTCGTATTCGTCTCTAACGAACCCGTCTTGTAAAGGCGGGTTCATTCCTTCGGCCGCTGACCGTTGACGGGGCTGCCTCCGCAGCCCCTTATCACCGGTTCCTTTCCTTCATAGCCCGGTCGATATCCCGTTTGGCAGCCCGGTCGGCCATGGCCTGGCGCTTGTCATAGAGCTTCTTCCCGGTGGCCAGGGCCAGCTTGCACTTTACCAGCCCGTGGCTGAAATACAACTGCAAAGGCACCAGGGTAAAGCCCTTTTCCTTGGTCTTCCCGATCAGTTTCTGGATTTCCCGTTTGTGCATCAGCAGCTTCCGGTCCCGGAGAGGATCCACGTTGAACCGGTTCCCGTGTTCATAGGGACTGATGTGGAGGTTGTACAGGTACACCTCGCTGGTTTTGGTCACTGCCGCATAGGAATCCTTCAGGTTGGCCTTGCCCTGACGGAGGGATTTCACCTCCGTGCCGGTGAGCACGATGCCGGTTTCATAGGTTTCGTGGATGTTGTAGTCATGCCTGGCTTTCCGGTTTTCTGCGATTACCTTCACTGGCTTTTCCATGTTTCCGATCCCTTCTTCTCCGCCGCCGGCGGTTGTTTTTCTTTTTGGTGGAGCTGCTGTTCCCAGCATTTTCCGTGCCCTGGGGCACCAGCTGACTCAAAGAGGTTTCTTGGCCTTTTTGGGCCGTGTTCTTTTTCTTTTTCCGGTTCCGGCTGCGGCTGTTCTTCTTTCCGAATTCCTTCCGGTCTCCGGATTTCCGGCCGGTGGTGTCATTCCGAAGCTTCCCGGTAGCGATACCGGTCTTGGTCTTTTTCTGCCGTCCCAGTTCCCGGCGCATCTGGTCCGCCGCCTCCGGGCTCAGGCCGGCCAGGACGAAGTCGATTTTCCGTTCCGCCACATCCACCTGGAGCACCTGGATCTTCACCTGGTCGCCCAGACGGTACCGGTTCCCCAGATGCTGGCCGATCAGGGCGTACTGACCCTCGATATAGTCATAATAGTCGTCCGTCAGGCTGGATACATGGACCAGGCCTTCCACCCCGTTGTCCAGTTCCACAAAGAACCCGAAGGAGGACACCCCGGAAATGGTCCCGGTGAATTCCTGACCCACAAACTGGAGCATGTATTCGGCCATTTTCAGATCCACCGTCTGCCGTTCCGCATCGATGGCCCCCCGTTCCCGGATGGAACAGTGGGAAGCCACCAGGCTCAGCCGCTGGGTCCGCTCTTCCGCCTGCTGCCGGGTCAGCCGTTCCCCGTCCAGCTGCCGGCGCAGGAGCCGGTGGACCATCAGATCCGGATACCGGCGGATGGGAGAGGTAAAGTGGGTGTAGAAGTGGGCTGCCAGGCCAAAATGGCCGATGTTTTCCGTCTGGTACACCGCCTGGCGCATGCTCCGGAGAGCCACTGTAGAAATCAGCTTTTCTTCCGGCTTGCCGGCCACCTTGTCCAGGGCCCGCTGGAGATCCTTGGGGCGCATTTTTTCTTCCACCTTCAGGGTGACTCCGAAGAGAGCCATGAGCTTGGCCAGGTTCTGGATCTTTTCCGGATCCGGCAGGTCGTGGACCCGATAGATGAAGGGCCGTTTGTGCTTGGCCATGAACCCGGCCACCGTTTCGTTGGCCGCCAGCATGAATTCTTCGATCATCATTTCCGCCACGGACCGTTCCCGCTTCACAATGGCCACCGGATGCTTCTGCTCATCCAGCAGCACCTTCTGTTCCGGCAGTTCAAAGTTGATGGCGCCCCGGCGTTCCCGTTTCTTGTGGAGTACCTGCTGGAGCCGTCCCATATCTTCCAGCATGGGGACGATATCCACATATTTCTTCCGCAGGGCTTCGTCCTGGTCCACCAGGATGGCCCGTACATCCGGATAGTTCATCCGGTGGTGGTTGTTGATCACACTGGGCGCAATGGTGAAGGAAATGGTCCGGCCGGTTTTCCCGTCAAGGAGCATTTCGCAGGCCATGGTCAGCCGGTCTTCCCCTTCGTTCAGGCTGCAGATGCCGTTGCTCAGTTCCACCGGCAGCATGGGCAGCACCCGGTCCACCAGGTACACGCTGGTGCCCCGTTCATAGGCTTCCTGGTCCAGCAGGGAGTGGGGCTGCACATAATAGCTTACATCGGCGATATAGACCCCCAGGAAGTAGTTGTCCCCCTGTTTTTCCACATACACAGCATCGTCCAAGTCCTTGGAATCCACCCCGTCGATGGTGATGATGTTCCAGTCCCGCCGGTCCAGCCGGTTCTGGATTTCCTTCTTTTTGATCTTCTGCTCCACTTTTTCTGCCGCTTCCTGGACAGGAGCAGGGAATTTGGTGGGCAGGTCGTTGTCTTTGATGATGGAAAGGATTTCCAGGCCGATATCCCCGGGTTTCCCCAGGATCTCCACGATTTTTCCTTCCGCGTTCCGCCGTTCGTCCGGCCAGGTGGTGATTTCCACCACCACCTTTTCCTTGTCCCGGGCTCCGTTGAAGTCCTTCCGGCGCACGTAAATGTCCCGGCCCACCCGTTTGTTGTCCGGGATCACGAAGCCGAATTCCCCGGATTTGCTGAAGGTTCCCACCAGTTTGTGATGGGCCCGGTTCAGGATCCGGATGATTTTCCCTTCCTGCCGGTCGTCAAAGACACTTTTCATCACCCGGGCCATGACCGTATCCCCGTCCATGGCCCCGCTGAGGCTGCTGGCCGGGATGAACAGGTCCCCGTCTTCCGTTTTTTCTTCCGGGATCACAAAGGCAAAGCCCTTGCTGGTCACCTGGCACCGGCCCACCACCAGGCCCATGGCCGCCGGCAGCCCGTAGGTGTTGAACCGGGTCTTCACCACCTGGCCCCGGGTTTCCAGTTCTTCCATCACCGTCCAGAACAGCTTCAGGTCCGCGCCCTTCAAGGCCAGCGCCTGGATCAGTTCATCGGCGGAAAGCGGGGCGGTGGGATGGTCCTTCATGTACCCCAGGATCTTTGTTTCCATTTCTGTATTGATCATTCTCTCTCCTCATACATCAGCTTGCCGTCCGCTTCGGCCGCCACGGTTCCGTCTTCCCGGATTACCTGGCCGGTCATTTCCAGCAGCTGTCCCTTTCGTCTTTTTACTTTGGTGATCACATGGATCCGTTCCCCAATCCGTACCGGCTGCCGGAAGCGGACTTCCAGCCGGGCCGTATAGGCAACTTTGTGTTCATACATATAAGGGTAATTCCCCATGGTTTCGTCCAGCAGGGTGGAGATCAGTCCCCCGTGCATCCGGCCGTCATAGCTCTGGTGCACCGGCTGGGGCACAAAACTGGTGTAGCAGCCGTTTTCGTCGGTGCGGAAGTGGAGATGGAGCCCCATCGGGTTGTCCTTCCCACAGCCGAAACACATGGTATCTCTGTCATTTTCCATTTTCTATTCCTCCAAAAAGGCCTCGATGGCAGCATAAATGGCCTGCCGGCCTTTGTATAATGTCATCACATGCCGGGCCTGTTTTACCCACAGCAGCTGTTTCTGGTCTGAGGCGGCATGTTCCTGGATGTACAGGGCACTTTCCGGGCGCACCGTGTGGTCCGTTTGGGACTGGATGATCAGAAGGGGCTGCCGAACCTTGGGCAGGTATTTTCCCTTCACCGCCTTCAGCAGCCGCACCAGCTGGTGGACCGCTTTGATGGGCATGCACCGGTAGGCCACATTGTACCGGGCAGGAGCGTCGATGGTCCGGGGATTTTTGGGAATGGCCCAGTAGGGCAGCCGGTCCGCCAGCCAGAGGAAGTACACCCGCCAGTCGTAGAGATAGATGGGGGTGGAGAGCACCACCAGCTTGTCCGCTTTTGTCTCTGCTCCGGCATACAGGGTCAGCAGCCCGCCCATGGAAAGGCCGATGACCGTTACCTGGGCGCAGATTTCCCGAAGATGGGCCACTCCCTGCCGCACCTGGGCTTCCCACTGTTCCGCCGTTACCTCCAGCAGATCATGGGGATCCGTGCCGTGGCCTGCCAGGAGAAGCCCTTCCACCGTATACCCCTTCCGGTGCAGGTCCTCCCCCAGTTCCCGGAGTTCCGAAGGGCTGCCGGTAAAGCCGTGGACCAGCAGCACCCCTTTGCCGTTTTGCCCCTGCCAGAAATACGGTTCCGCGCCCTGGAGCATCCCCATCGCCTCCTTCCCCATAGCAAAAATGGCATTACCCTGCCAGGCAATGCCACTGTGAAATGTGTGAACGTTCTTTAATTGCTTACTGCAGGCGGGCAATTGCCACGTTGATAACAGCGAAAATCAGCCCCAGCACAACGGTGATCCGTGCCAGCGCCTCATCCATGTCCGTGGGTTTGCCCCCAAACAGGGATTCTCCCCCGCCCAGACCGCTGAACCCGGCACTTTTGCCAGACTGGAGCAGGATGGACCCGATCAGCAGGACGCTCACGATCACATCAAGAACCATCAATATATCTAAAGCCACAGGTATTCCCTCCACATATCAGATTCTATCATTTTAGCATTGGTTGGGGAAATGGTCAAGGAGCGGGGACAGTGGTTAAGTGGTTAAGGGGCTGGGTGCACCAACCGTAGGGGCGGCAGGCCCGGCCGCCCGCCAGATGTACGAGTCTCTGACCCCAACGATGTAGGGGTTCGCCGCAGGCAAACCCGTCCCGACCGCCCAGAGGGCAAAACTTCTATACCCATACACCCGCGAAGGCCCTCCCAGCTCCCGAAAAATCGATGTATACCCGCACAGAATACCAGCAAAGCCGAAGGCCAAGTCCGCCCTGCAGGGGCGGGGGACCGGGCTTGCCCGGTGGTGGGGGCATGAGGTTCTGAAAGGACCGAATACCTTGACGGTGGTATGGAAACTATCTACCTGAGAGACAGCAATGGATACTGCGTTCATCATATTTCTACTTCTGCCAGACACTCCCTTGTTTTCGGCCGGTCCTGCAAAATATCGGCTGTCGCCGATGCCCCCACCACCGTGCTTCGCACGGTCCCCCGCCCCTCACAGGGCGGACTTTGGAACCGTCTTTATCACCAGTTCAGTGCTGCTGCCAACTGTCCTATGGGGCTGCTGCTGGGACCGTAATTGGCAATTCTGCACTGAATGGGTATCTAGGTGAGGGACGAATACCGGCTTTTCAGAACTTCTCTCACCGCATTCCGGTACTCTTTCCGGGTTTTCAGCGGCATAACGCACAAATCTCCTGCCAGGGCCTGCTCCAGGTCTGCGTTCTTCAGGCCACTGATTACCTTGAACATCGCCCGACCGCCTCTATAACTCCAGCGGCGTCCCTGCTTCTTTACACTAAGGGACAGTGGTTAAGCGGACCTTTCGATAAGGCTCCGCAGGACCGCCCGCCATACAAAGGGTGAAAAGGTGCAGGCCGGGAAGGGGGGGCCTTTGGCCTGCCCCTACAACGTTGGAGTCGGGCACTCGTTCATCAACTTTCGGAAATTTCCTATCCACAGGGACGGTCAAATCGTATGACCAGCTGCTCTTTCCAGCACTTTACTGGCGGCGAGAGTCATCTGTAAAAATTTCTCTGCCTCTTCTTTCTTCTTCCCGTCCACGATCCGGGTGAAATCCTCGAACTCTTCCACCATCCGGTTTTCCCGTTCCGGCGGGGTCCAGGTTTTTGTGTTCTGGGCTTTTTTCACAGCGGCGGTGCTGAACTGGTCCTGGTCCGGGCCCTGAATCAGGGTCCACTCCAGTTTTTCCGGGTGGATGGGCTTCCCTTCCACTTTCAGCCAGCCTTTTTCTCCCTGGACCAGGAACCCGGAGGGGCTGTCAGAATCTTTGGCGGCGGAGAGGGATGCCTGGAACCCGGGGTATCCCAGGAGCAGCACTCCGGAGGTATCCACGCCGTTCCACCCCCGGTTGGGGGCATACAGGACCTTTTCCGGCAGGCCCCAGAGCCCGGCGGTCCAGGCGATGTTGTACACGTTCAGGTCATACAGGGCCCCTCCTGCCAGTGCCGGGTCGAAGGCAGGGAGCACTTCCCCCTTACGATACCGGTCATACCGGCTGGAATACTGGGAATAGTTTCCCTGGACCAGCCGGATGGGCCCCAAGGCCGGTACCAGCTCCCGGATCTTCCGGAACAGGGCCCCGTGCCACAGGGGCATGGCTTCCAGGAGAAAAAGCCCTTTTCCCCGGGCCAGGTCCGCCAGTTCCCGGGTCTGGGCCCACCGGGTGCAGAAGGGCTTTTCCAGGATTACGTTCTTTCCGGCCAGCAGGGCCTCCCGGGCATAAGCAAAATGGACCGGGTTCACCAGAGCGATGTACGCCGTATCCACATCCGCTTCCCGGAAAAGAGCCCGGCAGTCCGTATATACCCGGGGAATCCCATAGTCCCGGGCCAGGGTTTCTCCCCGCTGCCGGCTGTTCTGCCGGCACCAGAGGGCTTCCACACTTATGCCGACTGCCGCATTCATGGCGGCCAGGGCCACAGGAGCAATGGCGCCGGTGCCCAGCATGGCCACCTTCATGAAAAAGACCTCCCTTTTTTCTTAAAAGGTCACCCCGAAGGTAATGACCCCATCCTTGTATTCCACCTGGATCTTCCCGCCCAGGAGCCGGGTGGCCTCTTCTGCCATGGAAAGCCCGATGCCGTAGCCGGCCTTTTTGCTGTTGTGGCTTTCGTCTCCCCGGTAAAACCGTTCAAAAAAGTGGGAATAATCCACTCCGGCCCCGTTTTTGTAGTCGTTGGACACCTGGGCCCGGAACCCCTGTTTCCCGTGGGTTTCCAGCCGGGCCCGGATGGTTCCCCCGTCGTCACAGTATTTGGCCGCATTGTCCAGGAGGATGGTGAAGATTTCATAAAGATACTTGGGGTCGGTTTCAGCCAGGATATCCGGCTGGATCTCCGTCACCAGCTTTTTCTTCTCCCCTTCCACCACCGGAGCAAAGGACTGGACCACTTCCGTAAAGGTGTGGCTGATGTCCATGGTTTCCTTTTTCAGTTCCCGCTCATTCTTTTCTCCCATTTTGGCCAGCATGATCAGTTCGTTGATCAGCCGGGTCACCCGCTTCACCTGGAACAGGATGTTGTCCGTCCACTGGCTTTTGCCGCTGATCAGTTCCAGAGCTTCCGCGTTGGCGGAAATAATGGCAATGGGGGTCTTCAGTTCATGGCCTGCGTTGGTAATGAACCGTTTCTGGCTGGCCACGTTTTCCACAAAGGGCCGGATAGCGTAATTGCTCAGGAACATGAGCACCAGCATGTACAGCAGCACACAGACCAGGCCGAACCGGAGGGAATACCGCATAAATGCATCCACGGCCCCCACATCCCGGGTGCAGTCCATGACCACCACCAGTTTGCCTCCGTCATTCCGGGGGGTTACGCTGTAGCAGTAGCTGGCCCGTTTGTTCTTGAACAGTCCCTGGCTCTGGGTGCTGTCCGCCAGGGAACGGGCAATTTCCAGGGCCTGGAGTTCGTTGAAGGCGGAGATGTTGGACAGATTCAGCCGGCGGATTTTTCCGCTTTCATCCATAATAACGCTGAAATACCGGGTCTGATGGGCGAATTCCGGGGTGTCATTGTACCATTCCGGATCACTGAGCCAGCTTTCGGTGCTGGTACCCGGCTGATGGGAGGGCATGATTCCATCGTTCTGGACAATGGCCGTCAGGAGGGTGTTCACTTCCGACCGCATTTTCATATAGGTAATGCCGTTGATCAGTCCCAGGGCCCCGGCCAGGATCAGTACCACGGCAGCAAAGGCCAGGATCAGGAATTTCCGGCGCAGACGATGGATCATATCCATGATAAATTCTCCTTAATTGGCCAGGGCCGGCGTCTGGAGCACAAAAGATCCGTCCTGATGGCCGTCGATGGTGAGATTTCCCCCGATGGCCTTGAGTTTTTCCCGCAGGTAGGACACATAGATCCATACGATGCCCTGGTCTTCCTGCTGTTCATCCTGCCAGATCCGGTCAAAAAGCATCCGGGTTTCGCAGGGTTTCCCCGGGTGCTGCATGAAGTACTTCATCAGCTGGGTTTCCTTGGGGGACAGCCGGACGCTGCTCTTGCTGGACAGCTCCCCTTCCGCACAGTTGAGGGTCACGGTACCGGCCTGGAGGGTATCCCGGTTGAAGTCTTCCTGGCGCCGGGTCAGGCTCCGGAGACGGGCCAGCAGTTCCCCCATGGCAAAGGGTTTGGTCAGGTAGTCGTCGGCTCCTGCATCCAGGCCGGTGATCCGGTCGTCCACTTCTGCTTTGGCAGTGAGCATGATCACTGGAGTCCGGTCCCCTTCCTTCCGGAGTTCCGTCAGGGCGGTGATTCCATCCTTCACCGGCATCATAATATCGAAGATCATGGCATCGTAGACCTTTTCCCGGGCTTTGTCCACAGCGGCCTGTCCGTCGTACACCGGATCCACTTCATAGCCGGAATGTTCCAGCACGGCGCACAGGGCCATGGACATGGCTTTTTCATCTTCTGCAAGCAAAATTTTCATCTGGGGTTGACTCCTTTCTGGGTCAATGGATCATCCGTTTTCCCGGATCAGCTTCCGGATGGTCTCCATGGACAGGTCGCAGGCCGCCAGTTCGTCAGCGCACCGCTTCAGTTCCTGGCCGATCAGTTCCGGGTTCCGGATGCTCTTTTTGTACTTCATTTCGTGTTCCAGGCTGGCCCAGGAATCCATGGCGATGGTCCGGAGCTGGACCTCTGCATAGAAAATCCCCGGATTATTCCCTTCCACATCCGGGAAGGGTTCCTCCAGCCGAAGGATCAGGTGATAGGACCGGTAGCCGTTGGGTTTTACATTGTGTACGTAGTCTTTTTCCTGGATGATGGTGCAGCCGGGGATGGCCCGGAGCAGCCGGAGATTCCGGTCGATGTCGCTGAGGAACCGGCAAACGATCCGCAGTCCGATGGCATCGTGGATATCATGGAGGGCCGATTTAGCCGTCACCGGCAGCCCTTTCCGCTGGCATTTTTCCTCCATGCTGGCGGTGCCTTTCACCCGGTAGATCAGGTGCTCATAGGCGTTTTCGCCGGTTGCGTCCTTTTCTTTCTGGTTGTAGGCCTTAATGTCCCGGACCAGCTGTTCCAGCACCTTCTCCAGCACCGGCCGCCATGCCTCATAGCTGCTGCCCATGGGTTGGTTCAAAGTGATTCCTCCTTTTGCAAAGTCTTTGTCAGATTATATTGTATACTTATTGTATCATAGGAATATGGAATTTGTATGAAGAAAAAGAGGGCCTGCTGTCAACGGTCAGCAGCCGCTGGAAATCATATCACCTCATGGATTTTTTCTTTTACCCGGTCCAGCTGCCGGGCACTTTGGGGGTTCCCCGGCTGGAAATCCAGCAGTTTCTGGTAATAGCCCTGCTGCCGGACCAGGGCCAGGCTGGGGGCATAGGTAAAATCAAAGATCTGGCACAGACAGCCGGTGAAAAAGTCCAGGGCATTCTTTTTCACTTCTGTGTGGACCAGTTTTTTCTCCAGGGCTTCTGCCAGGACTTTGGGGGAAATTTCCTGTCGGCCCAGATCTTTCAGGGACATCTGCCACACCTGTTCCGGATGGTCAAGGTACCCGGCGTAAACCCGGAACAAGTCGATCTTGTCCGCATCCCGGATCAAAAGGGCAAAATCCCTGGCCCGGCCGGTGACTCCACCAGGGACGGCATAGGCGTTGTGCCACAGGATGGCCAGCTCCAGGATTTTATCCCGTTCCGGCTCCGGTTCCGGCAGAAAGTCCCGGATATGGCCCTGTTCGAACAGGTACCATACCCCGTACCGGGCATGGTACATGGATTTGTAGTCGATGAAGGTATGGAACCGCCGGGCCTGTTCGAACCGGCCGATGTCATGGAGCAGCCCCAGCACCCAGGCCAGGTCCTGGTCCGCCCGGGACCACCCCAGCGCCTGGGCCAGCTGACCGCACAGGCCGCAGACGATCCGGGAATGGCGCTGTTTGCTCAAAATCCCCGGAGTATCCGGGTCAAAAAGAGAGACATACCGGTCAAAAGCCGCAGAAACAGCTTGTTTGTCCATCATTGTTTTTCCTTTCGTAAAAAAGGTGTGCTGCACGCTCCATGCAGCACACCTTTTTGTCATCCGGCCGCTGACCGTTGCCAGCTGACCGTTGACCGTTTTTATCTGATGTTGTAGAACACATCCATCCCGTTGTACTGGGCAGCGGCTCCCAGATCTTCTTCGATCCGCAGCAGCTGGTTGTACTTGGCCACCCGGTCGGTCCGGCAGGGTGCCCCGGATTTGATCTGTCCGGCGTTGGTGCCCACCACCACATCAGCAATGGTGGTGTCTTCCGTTTCACCGCTCCGGTGAGAGACGATGGCGGTATAACCGGCCCGTTTGGCCATTTCAATGGCATCCAGGGTTTCGGTGAGGGTACCGATCTGGTTCAGTTTGATCAGGATGGCGTTGGCCACGCCCATTTCAATGCCCTTCTTCAGCCGTTCCACGTTGGTGACGAACAGGTCATCCCCAACCAGCTGGACTTTTTTGCCCAGGGCATCGGTAAGCTGTTTCCAGCCGTCCCAGTCATCTTCGGCCAGGCCGTCTTCAATGGAAATGATGGGGTATTTTTCACACAGGGAAGCGTACCATTCCACCATTTCGGCAGAAGTCTTCACGACCCCTTCCCCTTTCAGGTTGTATTTGCCGTCTTCGAACAGTTCGCTGGCAGCAGTATCGATGGCCAGCCGTACCTGTTCACCGGGTTTGTAGCCGGCTTTTTCGATGGCTTCCACAATCACCTGGAGGGCTTCTTCGTTGCTTTCCAGGTTGGGTGCAAAGCCCCCTTCATCCCCTACGGCCGTAGCCAGGCCTTTGCCCTTCAGGACTTTCTTCAGAGCCTGGTAGATTTCCGCGTTGATCCGCAGGGCTTCGGCGAAGCTGTCAGCCCCTACGGGCATGATCATGAATTCCTGGATGTCCACGTTGTTGTCCGCATGGGCACCGCCGTTCAGGATGTTCATCATGGGAACAGGCAGTTCCTTGGCGTTGACCCCGCCCAGATACTGATACAGAGGCAGGCCGATGGACAGAGCCGCAGCCTTGGCCACAGCCAGGGATACACCCAGGATGGCGTTGGCACCCAGACGGCCCTTGTTGGGGGTGCCGTCCAGACGGATCATGGCTTCGTCGATTTCCACCTGACGGGTGGGATCCAGACCGATGATGGCGTCGGCAATGGTGTCATTCACATTGTCCACAGCCTTGGAGACCCCTTTGCCTCCGAAACGGTCCTTGTCCCCATCCCGCAGTTCCACGGCTTCGTGGACCCCGGTGGAAGCACCGGAAGGAACAGCCGCACGGCCTACCGTGCCGTCATCCAGCAGCACATCCACTTCTACCGTGGGATTGCCCCGGGAATCCAGGATTTCTCTTGCGCACACATTTTCAATGATTGGCATTGTTTTCACCTCGTTATTTTGGGCAGCAAGGGAAAATGATTTCCCTTGCTGGTCAATGGTCAATGGTCAATGGCCGATGGAAGCCAGCTTTTGCTGGCCACGAATTTACCTTTTACTTGCGTACCAGCAGGGAATGGCCGGTCATGGCTTCCGGTTTGGGGAGATCCAGCAGGTCCAGCAGGGTGGGAGCGATATCGGAGAGTCCTCCGTCTTCCACCTGGGTCCCGGGTTCAGCACCCACCACCAGGAAAGGCACCGGATTGGTGGTATGGGCCGTCATAGGCTCATGGGTCACCGGGTCTTCCATTTCTTCCAGGTTCCCATGGTCCGCGGTGATGCACAGGGCACCGCCTTTTTTCAGCACCTTTTCCACCAGGCTGCCCACACATTCGTCCACGGCCTCCAGGGCCTTCACTGCCGCCTCAAGGGAGCCGGTATGGCCTACCATATCCGGGTTGGCGAAGTTCAGGATCACCAGGTCGTACAGGTCCTTGTCCAGCGCTTCCTGGAGTTTCTCCGTCACCAGGTAGGCGCTCATCTCCGGCTGCAGGTCATAGGTGGCCACTTTGGGAGAAGGCACCAGGATCCGGTCTTCGTTGGGGAAGGGCTGTTCCCGTCCGCCATTGAAGAAGAAGGTCACATGGGCGTATTTTTCCGTTTCCGCAATGTGGAGCTGATGGAGTCCCGCCTGGGACACCACTTCCGCCAGGGTATCCCGGATCTCTTCCGGAGGGAAAGCCACCGGCGCATCAATACCCTTTTCATATTCCGTCATGGTGACGAAATGGACGGGCAGCTGGTCTTCCTTCCGGGCAAATCCCTGGAACTCCCTGTCCGTAAAGACATGGGTCAGTTCCCGGGCCCGGTCCGGACGGAAGTTGAAGAAAATCAGGCTATCGCCTTTTTCCACATTCCCTTCCACGCCGGATACCCGGAACGGCACCACGAATTCATCGGTCTGGCCGGCAGCGTAGGCGGCTTCCAGTCCTTCTGCAGCACTGGGTGCTTCCTGGGCCTCTCCGCCGCTCATGCAGTCGTAGACCTTCTGGATCCGTTCCCACCGTTTGTCCCGGTCCATGGCATAATACCGGCCGGATACGGTGGCAATCTGTCCCACCCCCAGCTCCCTGCAGGCTTTTTCCACCTGGTCCAGGAAGGGGCCGGCGCTCTGGGGCGGAGTATCCCGTCCATCCAGGAAGGCATGGATACAGACCTTTTCCACCCCCAGCTTTTTGGCCATGGCCAGAAGACCCAAGAGATGGTCGATATGGCTGTGGACCCCGCCGTCGCTGAGGAGCCCCAGGAGATGGAGTTTCTTTCCGGTGTCCCGGGCTTCCTCCATGGCCTTTACCAGCACCGGGTTGGTTTCCAGACTGCCGTCCTTCACCGCCCGGCTGATCCGGGTCAGGCTCTGGTAGATGATCCGGCCGGAGCCGATGGACAGATGGCCCACTTCCGAGTTGCCCATCTGCCCTTCCGGCAGGCCCACTGCCTCTCCGGAGCACCGGAGCTGGCTGTGGGGATACCGGTTGAAGTAAAAATCAAGATGAGGAGTCCTGGCGCGGGTCACCGCATTGGTGGAACTGGGAGGAGCGATTCCCCACCCGTCCAGGATCATCAGCATAACAGGTTTCTTTTTCATGAAGCGCCTCAGAAGGTATTGGCAATGGCGCAGAATTCCTGGGCGGACAGACTGGCCCCGCCTACCAGGACCCCGTCGATGCCGTCTTCATGGAAGGCATGGGCGTTTTCACTGGTCACGCTGCCCCCGTAAAGGATCCGCACCCGGCGGGCTGCTTCTTTGCCGAATTTTTCTGCAATGGCTTTCCGGATCAGATCCGCAGCCGCCACTGCATCCCGCACTTCCGCACTCTTGCCGCTGCCAATGGCCCAGACCGGTTCATAGGCAACCAGCAGATGCTGGATCTGGCTGTCGGTGAGCACATTCAGCACCGGAGTCAGCTGGCTCAGGATCTTGTCTTTGGTGGAGCCGTTTTCATGTTCGTCCGCGTCTTCTCCCACGCACAGCACCGGGTCCAGATCGTTCCGGAAGGCAGCCAGGACTTTCTTCACCACGATGTCGTTGGTTTCGTGGAAGAACTTCCGCCGTTCGCTGTGGCCCACCAGCACGTACCGGGAACCGATTTCCGCAATCATGGGGCCGGATACGGCGCCGGTGTAGGACCCTTCATCTTCATAGAACAGGTCCTGGGCACCATAGCCGATGCCGTCTTCATCCACCATGGCTGCTACGCTTTCCAGAGCAGTGAAAGGCGGGAACAGCACCACTTCCGCCCGGGCCATTTCCGTGCCGTGAGCGATCTGGTGAGCCAGTTCCATGGCTTCTTCCACAGTTTTATGGCATTTCCAGTTGCCGGCCACAATGGGAGTCCGGAGATCATCCAGAGCCGCCAAGCCTGGCAGCACTTTCCCTTCCAGGTATTCCAGGGAGGCACCGCCGCCGGTGGATACATGGCTCATCTTGTCGGCCAGGCCCATCTGTTTCACAGCTGCAGCACTGTCGCCGCCGCCTACGATGGTGATGCCGTCAGAAGCAGCCATGGCTTCCGCCACCCGCCGGGTCCCTTCTGCATAGTTGGGCATTTCAAAGACGCCCATGGGGCCGTTCCACACAATGGTCTTCATGCCGGCCAGGGTCTGGGCATACAGTTCCGCCGTCTTGGGGCCGATATCCAGGGCCATGTACTCCGGATTCAGGGCATCCAGGTCTTCAGCTTCATGTTCCGCGTCATTGGAGAAGCTGGCGGCCATGATCAGGTCCACCGGCAGGAGCATTTTGGTCTTCTGGGCAGCAGCTTCCGCCAGCAGGTCCTTGGCGATCCCCAGGCTTTCCTTTTCCACCAGGGATTTGCCCAGGTCATAGCCTTTGGCAGCCAGGAAGGTATTGGCCATGCCGCCGCCGATCAGGATCACATCGGCTTTCTTGATCAGGCTGCGGATCACGGCGATCTTGTCCGCCACTTTGGCCCCGCCGATAATGGCGGCAAAAGGACGCTGGGGTTTGTCCACTGCATTGCCCAGGTAGGCGATTTCCTTTTCCAGCAGGAAACCAGCCACCGCAGGCAGGTAGTGGGTAATGGCTTCCACGGAAGCATGGGCCCGGTGGGAAACCCCGAACCCGTCGTTCACGTACACATCCCCCAGAGCCGCCAGTTCCTGGGCAAAATGAGGATCATTCTTTTCTTCTTCCGGATGGAACCGGAGGTTTTCCAGCAGCAGGATATCCCCATTCCGCAGCTGAGCGGCTGCAGCCTGGGCTTCCTTGCCGATGCAGTCCGGGCAGAACTGCACCGGACGGTGGATCAGCTGGCTCAGGGCTTCCGCCACCGGCTTCAGGGTGTACTTCATGTTCACCTTGCCTTTGGGACGGCCCAGGTGAGCCATCAGGATCACCGCGGCTCCCTGGTCCAGCAGGTAATGAAGGGTGGGCAGAGAGGCCTCGATGCGGATAACATCGGTGATTTCCCCTTTGTCATTCATGGGAACGTTGTAGTCCACCCGGACCAGCACCCGTTTCCCTGTCAGCTGAATATCTTTGACGGTTCTTTTCTCCATGGCTCGGTACTCCCTGCCTTTCTCTTACAGGCCCTTTTTGGCCACGAACAGAGCCAGTTCCACCAGACGGTTGGAATAACCCCATTCATTGTCGTACCAGGAAACCACTTTGGCCACACGGGGACCCACCATCATGGTGGACAGCCCATCCACAATAGAGCTCAGAGGGCAGCCGCTGTAGTCTTTGGATACCAGAGGCAGTTCATTGTAGCCCAGGATCCCTTTCATGGTGGTTTCAGAGGCCACTTTCATGGCTTCGTTGATTTCTTCTTTGGTGGTGTCTTTCTTCAGGTTCACTACCAGGTCGGTGAGGGAAACATCCGGAGTCGGGACACGGATGGCCATGCCTTTCAGTTTGCCTTCCAGTTCAGGCAGTACCAGACCGATGGCTTTGGCGGCACCGGTGGTGGTGGGGATGATGGAGCAGGCACCGGCACGGGCACGGCGCAGGTCTTTGTGGGCTGCATCCAGGATCTTCTGGTCGTTGGTGTAGGAATGGACGGTGGTCATCATGCCGCTTTCAATGCCGAAGTTGTCTTCCAGCACTTTGGTGAAGGGAGCCAGGCAGTTGGTGGTGCAGGATGCGTTGGAGATGATGTGGTCTTTCTTGGGATCGTACTTGTCTTCGTTGACGCCCAGGACGATGGTGATGTCTTCCCCTTTGGCCGGGCAGGCGATCAGCACCTTTTTGGCGCCGTTGTCCAGATGAGGCTGTACGGTTTCACGGGTCTTGAATTTGCCGGTGGTTTCCAGCACTACATCCACGCCCATATCGCCCCAGGGGATTTCCTTCGGATCAGTGTACCGGGTGAATTTGATGGCTTTGTCCCCTACATGCATTACGTCTCCATCAACGGACACATCTTCATCAAAGGTGCCGTGGATGGAATCGTATTTCAGCAGGTGGGCATAGGTATCGATGCCGGAACGGGCATTGACCGCCACAACTTCCACTTCAGGGTTCTTTACAGCGATACGCAGAGCGCAGCGTCCAATACGACCAAAACCATTGATACCGATTTTTACCATTTTGCATTCCTCCTAAGTTTTTTACTGATGATTGGGATCAGTTTGCAAACAATCGATGATTTCCCGGGCAGCCGCCTCGTCGGTGACCAGGATATCGTCCTGGCCGCTGCGGAGCATGGAAAGGATGGCCCTTCCCTTGGACTGTCCGCCGGCAATGCCCATGACCGTGTGGATCTTTTCCAGATCGTTGACCATGAGTCCCAGGGTGTCTGTGCTGTACACCACCCGGCCGTTCAGGTCGAAATACTGCCCCAGGGCTTCCCCTACGGCACCGGCCTTTGCCAGGCGGTCCATCAGTTTGGGGTCCATCCCCCGCTTTTCGGCCATCACCAGGGCCTGCCCCATGCCATGGACCAGGATATCCGCGCTTTTGATGGTTTCCACCACCTGTTTCACCCGGGCATCCTCTTCCAGGATCTTGCGGAGCACGTCCTCGCTGACACTGTCCGGCACATACAGCTGCAGGTACCGGGTCTTCAGCCGGCCGGCCAGCACCGTGGCAATGGTGTTGGCCTGGAGTTCCATTTTGTCCCCCAGACCGCCCCGGGCCGGGACCACCACGGTCTCCGGTTCATTGCCAAAGGTGTTTTCCGCCATGGCCGCCACAGTGGTGCCCCCGGTTACCGCCACAATGTGCTTTTTGTGGTCCGCCAGAAGGCGCAGCAGGATACCGGCCGCCACACGCCCGATTTCCCGGGTGACCACTTTGTCCTGGTCCGCATTGCCGGGCAGCACCACCACCTTCTGGAGATGGAGCTTGTCCTGGAGGATGCGTTCCAGGCTGGAAAGCTTCTGGAGCCGGTTCACATAGTCCCGGAGCTCCTGGAGGAGCACCGCCCCCTCTTCCGTAATGCTCATGCCGGTGAGGGTGAAATCCAGCAGCCCCGCTTCCTTGAGGAAATCCACATGGGAACGGAGGATCCGCTCGCTGAGCCCCAGCTTTTTGGCCAGGGTCCGGCGGCCGATGGGCTGATCGTGGCTGATCTGCCGGAGCACCTTATAGCGCTCGGTAAGCAGGTCCACCATTTCCGGAACCAGTTTATTCTGCAGGTTGATGATTCGATCCAAGCTGATGTTGCACATTTTGTCCCTCGTGGTACTTTTTATGTCCCACCCTGTTCGAAAAAAAATAAATTTACTACGTCTTCATTATAGCATAGATAAGAAAAAAAGGAAGGGGGACACCCTTCCTTTTTTTGCCCTGCCCGTTATTTAATCTCCCCCACATCCAGACTGATGTCCAGGGCTTTTACGCTGTGGGTCAGGGCTCCTATGCTGATTACGTCCACCCCGGCGGCTGCTGCGGCTTCCAGATTGTGCTCGTCGATGCCCCCGGAGGCTTCCACCACCGCCCGGTGACCGATCATCCTTACACATTCCTTCATGGCCTCCGGAGCCATGTTGTCCAGCATGATCACGTCGGCGCCCCCTTCCAGGGCTTCTTTGG
This sequence comes from Acidaminococcus sp., assembly GCF_057597765.1. Lineage (NCBI taxonomy): Bacteria > Bacillati > Bacillota > Negativicutes > Acidaminococcales > Acidaminococcaceae > Acidaminococcus > Acidaminococcus sp. Next base: position 172,134 of record NZ_DBMBXK010000005.1, read on the forward strand.
CCTGGGCCAGGCTTTCCACTTCGATCTCGATCCTGGTCATGTGGCTGGCGTAGGCTTTGGCCCGGGCCAGGGCTTCCTTCACCCCTCCGGCCACGGCAATGTGGTTGTCCTTGATCAGGATGGCGTCGTAGAGCCCCAGCCGGTGGTTGTGGCCCCCGCCGGTGCGGACAGCGTATTTTTCCAGGAGCCGCAGCCCCGGCGTGGTCTTCCGGGTATCCACCACCCGGGTGCCGTAGGGTTTGGCCAGGTCCGCCAGCTTTTTGGTCCGGGTGGCAATGCCGGACAGGTGCTGGAGCAGGTTGAGGGCCAGCCGTTCTCCCGTCAGGACACTCCGGGCCGATCCGGTGACTTTGGCAATGAGGGTCCCCGGTTCCAGTTTGTCCCCGTCTTTGGCCAGGGCCTTGAAGGTCAGGCTGGGATCCAGCACCCGGAACACCTGCCGGGCCACTTCCACCCCGCACAGGATCCCTGTATCCTTGGCGTGGATGATCCCGGCAGTCACCGCCCCTTCCGGCAGCAGGGCCTCACTGGTCAGGTCCCCGCTGCCCACGTCTTCCGCCAGCCATTCCTCCAGCTGTTTATCCAACATTCTGCTGTACATGGATGCTGCCTCCTTCTTCCTCTTCGATAGTATGATGCTTCCAGCAGTCCCGGGGCTTGGGGAAATCCAGCCGGTAATGGGCCCCCCGGCTTTCTTCCCGCTGGAGAGCCGCCTGGGCAATGAGCCGGGATACCAGGATCTGGGATTTCAGATCCAGCTGCTCCGGGGTTTCCGCTGCCTGTCCGGCATATTTGGCTTCCACGGCCCCCAGTTCTTCCAGGGCCTGGCGGAGATCTTCCCGGTCCCGGGCAATCCCCAGCTGCCGGCTCATCAGTTCCCGGAGCTGCTGCCGGTCAGCGGCGGTTTCCCCCTGGGAAACTTTCCAGGGTTCCAGGACGGACTGCCAACGGCCGCCTTTTTCCTTCTGCCCCTCAACAGGGATTTCCCGGCACAGGGCACGGGCCGCCCGGCGTCCGAACACCAGCCCTTCCAGGAGGGAATTGCTGGCCAGCCGGTTGGCGCCCTGGAGACCGGTGCAGGCCGCTTCTCCGCAGGCATACAGGCCGGGCACCGTAGTGTGGCCCCAGCTGTCGGTGCGGATGCCTCCCATCATGTAGTGGGCCGCAGGAGCAATGGGGATCCGTTCCTTCCGCATATCCACTCCATAGTCCAGGAGAGTCCGGAAGATCATGGGGAATTTTTCCTCCACCCGGTCAATCACCGTGGCGTCCAGCAGCACATGGTTCGTGGCGCAGTGCTTCATTTCCGTGGCAATGGCCCGGGCCACCACATCCCGGGGAGCCAGTTCCAGCATGGGATGGTACCCGGGCATGAACCGTTCTCCCCGGGTGTTGTACAACAGGGCGCCGGCACCCCGGACCGCTTCCGAAACCAGGAAACTGGGCTTTCCCGGAAGGGCCAGGGCCGTGGGATGGAACTGGACGAATTCCATATCCATCAGTTCCGCACCGGCCCGGCAGGCCAGTGCCAGGCCGCTGCCCGTGGCTCCTTCCGGGTTGGTGGTGTGGGCAAACAGCCGTCCTACCCCACCGGTGGCCAGCACCACGGCGTTGGCGGAAAAGCGGACCATCCGGCCTTCGTGGAGAGCCATAGCTCCTGCGCACCGGCCTTCCTGGAGCAGCAGATCCGTTACATAGCAGTGTTCCAGGGTGGAGATCCGGCTTTCCCTGCCGGTAATGGACCGGAGGGCCCGGGACACTTCCTCCCCGGTGCTGTCTCCGTTGGCGTGGACGATCCGGTTCCGGCTGTGGCATCCTTCCCGGCCCAGGGCCAGGGTGCCGTCGGGATTTTTGTCAAACCGGGCTCCGTGATGAAGCAGGTCCAGCACCGCCTTGGGCCCTTCGGTGACCACGATTTTGGCCATGGTTTCGTCGGTGAGCCCGGCTCCGGCCACCAGGGTGTCCTGGTAATGGAGGCTGGGGTCGTCGTCCCTCCCCAGGGCCGCCGCAATGCCCCCCTGGGCCTTGGAGGTGTTGCTGTCCTGGAGTTCATCCCGGACCGCCACCAGCACCTGCCGGCCCGCCTCTGCCAGGGACCAGGCCGTCTGGAGCCCGGCCGCTCCGGACCCGACTACCAGGATATCCGTTTGTATTTCAGGCGTTTCCGCCGTATCAAAATTCGTCCAACAGGTTTCCATAAGGAATCCTCCTTTTACAAGTGGCCGCCTGAGCAGCAGCCTGTTACAGGTCGTAGGGAAAAGGGAAGGAACCCCATTAACGGGTTCCTTCCGCCATTGACCATTGACAACCCAATCACTTCACTTCCAGCATCCGTTCCAGAGCCCTCCGGGCCTTGTTCCGGATCTCTTCCGGCACCACGATCCTGGGTTCCAGGGTCTCCAGGGACCGCTTCACCAGTTCCAGGGTGGTCTTTTTCATGTTGGGGCACAGCAGGTTGCCTCCTGCCATATAAAACTTCTTGTGGGGGCATTTCCATTCCAGCTGGGTCAGTACTCCGCATTCCGTGGCAATGATGAATTCCTGGTCCGGGCTCTGCTGGGCATAATGGATGATCCCCATGGTGCTGCCCACATAATCCGCCAGGGCCCGGACTTCCGGCCGGCATTCCGGGTGCATCAGCACTTTGGCGCCGGGATGGGCTTTTTTGACTGCCGTCACTTCTTCCACCGAAAGGGCGTGATGGGTGGGACAGGCTCCCCGCCAGGGCAGGATGGTGTGATGGGTCTTCTCCGCCGTAAAGGTGGCCAGGTTCTGGTCCGGTACGAACAGGATGGGCTGGTCCGCCGGCAGGCTTTCGATCACCTTCACCGCGTTGGAAGAGGTGCAGCAGATTTCGCTGAGGGCCTTGACGCTGGCCGGGGTGTTCACATAGGACACCACCTTGTATTCCGGATGCTCTGCCAGAAAGGCTTTCACCCGGGACTCCAGGGTGTCGTCGAACATCCGGCACCCGGCATCGATGGCCGGCAGCAGGGTGATTTTGTCCGGAGACAGGATGTTGGCGGTTTCTGCCATGAACCGGACTCCGCAGAACACGATCACATCCGCATCGGTCTGGGCCGCCTGCTGGGACAGGGCAAACGAATCCCCGCAGAAATCAGCGATTTCCTGGATTTCCTCCGGTTGGTATACATGGGCCAGGATCACCGCATTCCGTTCCTTTTTCAAGCGGGTGATGGCATCGAACAAGTCTTCCATGGATCAGGACTCCTTTTGGGAAAAGGGGAACTCTCCGTTCCCCTTTCGTATTTTGTGTACATTATACACGATTTTTCTTTCATTGTCATGTCAGCGGATGTCAACAGATAATGCAATGAGTCCATTGTAGCTGATTTTTGGGGAAAGTGCAAGGCGGATAAAAAAATGCTCCCCGCAGGGAGCATTTTATCCTTATGGATTTATTCCACCGTCACGCTCTTGGCCAGGTTCCGGGGTTTGTCCACGTCGCAGCCTCTGGCCAGGGCTGCGTAGTAGGCCAGCAGCTGGAGCGGGATCACTGCCAGGATGGGAGCCAGGTCTTCGTCGGCTTTGGGGATGATGATTACGTTGTTGGCGTGTTTGGCCAGTTCCGTATCCCCTTCCATGCCGATGCCAATCACGATGGCACCCCGGGTCTTCACTTCCTGGAGGTTGCTGATGGTCTTGTCATAGATGTTGGACTGGGTGGCCAGGACGATCACCGGCACCCCTTCCGTAATGAGGGCCAGGGTCCCGTGCTTCAGTTCCCCTGCCGCATAGGCTTCCGCATGGATGTAGGAGATTTCCTTCAGCTTCAGAGCCCCTTCCAGAGCCACGGCATAGTCCAGGCTCCGGCCCAGGAAGAAGGCATCTTCCCGGTTGGCATAGTTGGTGGCGTACACCTTGATCTGGTCCACATGGTCCAGGATCTCATGCATCTGTTCCGGCACTTCCAGCACGCTCTGGATCAGTTCATGGAGCCGTTCGTCGCTGATCTTCCCTTTCAGGTTGGAGATGTACAGGCTCAGCAGCAGCATGACGATCAGCTGGGTGGTGTAGGCCTTGGTGGAGGCTACGGCGATTTCCGGGCCCGCATAGGTGTAGACCACATGGTCCGCTTCCCGGGCGATGGAGGAGCCTACCACGTTGGTGACGGCCATGGTCTTGGCCCCCCGGCGTTTGGCTTCCTTCAGGGCTTCCAGGGTATCGCTGGTTTCCCCGGACTGGCTGATTACGATGCACAGGCAGCTTTCGTCGATAATGGGGTTCCGGTACCGGAATTCGGAAGCGATGTCCACTTCCACCGGGATCCGGGCCATTTTTTCAATGTAGTACTTGCCTACGATGCCTGCATGGTAGGCGGTGCCGCAGGCCACGATGAAGATCTTCCGGATGTCCTTCAGGGTTTCCGGGGTCCAGTTCAGTTCGTTGAAGACCACCTTGTCGCTGCCTTTGTCCACCCGGCCCCGGAGGGTATCCCGGACGGCTTTGGGCTGTTCGTAGATTTCCTTCAGCATGAAATGTTCGAAGCCGCCTTTTTCTGCCGCTTCCGCATCCCAGTTCACCCGGAACACTTTTTTATCGATCTTGTGCCCTTCCAGGTCCTTTACCACCACTTTGTCCGGTTCCACCACGGCCATTTCCCCATCGCTGAGGATGTAGGTGTCCCGGGTCTTGCTGATGATGGCCGGGATATCGGAGGCAATGTAGTTTTCCCCTTTGCCCAGGCCGATGACCAGCGGGTTGTTCTTTTTGGCGCAGATCAGCTTGCTGGGATCCTTGGCGCAAAGGAACACCAGGGAATAGGACCCTTTGATGGTGTGGAGCACTTTCCGGACGGTGCTTTCAAAATCCCCGTCCCACAGATCTGCCATCAGATGCGGCACCACTTCCGTATCCGTATCAGAGCGGAAATGATGGCCTTTTTTCAGCAGAGCCTGCTTCAGAGGCATGTAGTTTTCAATGATCCCGTTGTGGACCACGGCGAACTGGCCGCTTTCGTCCGTATGGGGATGGGCATTGATATCGCTGGGTTTCCCATGGGTGGCCCACCGGGTGTGGCCGATGCCCAGGGTGCCCACCGGTTCGTGGCCCACGATTTTCTGGCGCAGAGCGTCCAGACGGCCCACGCATTTTTCCACGTCGATTTTCCCGTCGTTGTACACGGCAATGCCTGCAGAGTCATATCCTCTGTATTCCAGCTTGCTCAGCCCTTCCATGAGAAAGGGAGTAGCCTGATGACGTCCAATATATCCTACGATTCCGCACATGTTGTTGTGCCCTCCTGCATATGGTAGTTACCGTCTGCCGCCGCCCCTTCTGTATGCCTCCGTTGCCGGAGGGATTTGTAGGACAGCTTACGGTGTGCAGCTTACCGAGAGGCATCCGCTGACTGATCGATGAACCTCTTCCTCGTCGGCCGGGCAAAGCCCGGCACCTGCGCTCCAGATTTGCAGAAATCCCATTGCCCGTTCCCCCTCAAAAACAGGCGGCCCTCCAGTCCGGTATCCCCGGAGAGCATGTTTCCACAGATACTTTATGATACTATGTTTTTGCCATGGGGTCAACAGGAAAGGGGGTGCTGCCTGCGCAGCATCCCCGTCAGCGGTCAGCTGACAAAAAAAAGGCGCTGCCTCAGCAGCGTCTTTTTCCTTATGCCAATTCTTTCCGCACCACTTCTGCAATGGCTTCGGTGATGTTGTCCAGTTCCACCTGGTTGGGGCCCTGGGCCATGATCCGGATCAGGGGTTCGGTGCCGCTGGCACGGACCAGTACCTGGCCGTCGTCCCCCAGTTCTTCCGTGTACTTCCGTACCACATCGGCAATGGCCTGGTTTTCCTGCCAGCCGTTCTTGTCCTTTACCCGCACGTTCAGCAGGGTCTGGGGATACTTCACCATCAGTGCCCCCAGCTGGGACAGGGTCTGGTTGTGGCGGACCAGGCTGCCCAAAAGCTTCACCCCGGTCATCATCCCGTCCCCGGTGCGCACCAGGTCTCCGAAGATGATGTGGCCGGACTGTTCGCCACCCAGTTTGTAGTCGTGTTTCAGCATTTCTTCCAGCACATACCGGTCCCCTACGGCAGTCTTCACCGTGGAGCCACCATGTTCCTTCATGGCTTTGGCCAGCCCCACGTTGCTCATCACCGTGGTCACCAGCACATTGTCCTTCAGCTTGCCGGCCTTCATCAGGTCCAGGGCACAGATCAGCATGATCTGGTCTCCGTCCAGCACGTCCCCGTTTTCGTCCACAGCCAGCAGACGGTCCGCATCCCCGTCGTTGGCCAGGCCGCAGTCGGCTCCCACTTCCTTCACCTTGGCCTGGAGTGCTTCCAGGTGGGTGGAGCCGCAGCCGTTGTTGATGTTGATCCCGTTGGGTTCATGGAAAATGGGGATCACATGGGCCCCCAGGGTCCGGAGGATGGCCGGAGCGATTTCACTGTTGGCCCCGTTGGCGCAGTCCATGACCACTTTCAGCCCGTTCAGCTTCACGTCGGCGCTGTCTACAATGTGCTTTACATACACCATGCCCATGTCCGGTTCCTGGATCACCCGGCCCAGGTTGGACCCGGTCACCGTGTTGGCATAATCCACCGGCTGGTTCACGATGGCTTCGATTTCGTTCTCCACCGCATCCGGCAGTTTGTAGCCGGTCCGGGCAAAGAACTTGATCCCGTTGTCTTCAAAGGGATTGTGGGAGGCGGAAATTACCACCCCTGCATTGGCTTCCAGCTTTTCCGTCAGGAAGGAAACCGCCGGTGTGGGGATCACGCCCAGAAGATGGGCATTGCCCCCGGCGCTGCAGATGCCGGCGGCCAGGGCGCTTTCCAGCATGGTGCCGGAAAGACGGGTATCCCGCCCGATCAAAATCTTGGGAGTCTTCACTTCCCGTCCAAAATACAGAGCCGCAGCGCGGCCCAGCTTGTATGCCAGTTCCACATTGAGTACAGGACCATTGGCGACGCCGCGGACGCCGTCCGTTCCAAACATTCTAGCCATCAGAGCCCTCCAGGTTGTTACAGGTATTTGCTGCTTATTTTTCTTCTTCCACTTTCCGGCCTGCCATTTCCACCAGCATTTCGCCGGGGGTGATGTTATGGTAAGCCAACAGCACTAAGCAATGATACCATAAATCCCCCATCTCGTAAACAACCTGGTCCGCATCGCTGTTTTTGGAAGCCAGGATGGTCCGGGTGGTATTGGCGCCCATTTCCGTCAGCAGCTTGTCCTGGCTGGGAGATGGCAGCAGCTTCCGGGTCTCTTTCTGTTTTTCCTGATAGCAGACGATCTGTTTGTACAGTTCGTTGATCACCTGGGGCAGCCGGTTGTCCGCCACAGGCAGGCTTTCTCCGGAAGCACTGTTCCACAGCGGGTTGAAGAAACAGGAATAGTTGCCCGTGTGGCAGGCAGCCCCTTTCTGTTCCACTTTCACCAGCAGGGCATCCCCGTCGCAGTCGTAGGTGATGCTGTACACCTTCTGGGTGTGGCCACTGGTGGCTCCCTTGTTCCACAGTTCCTGGCGGCTCCGGCTCCAGAACCAGGTATAGCCGGTTTCCACCGTACGGGCCAGGCTGGTGCCGTTCATGTAAGCCAGCATCAGCACCTTGTCCGTCTTCACATCCTGGACAATGGCAGGGATCAGGCCCCTGTCGTCAAACTTCAGCTTGCTGATATCGATTTTCATAACCGTACGTCCACTCCTTTGCTCCGCAAGTATTCCTTCACCTGGCGGATCGTGAATTTCCTGTAATGGAATACGGAAGCGGCCAGAGCCGCGTCAGCTTTTCCGGCGGTAAGGACTTCGTAGAAGTCTTCCAGGGAGCCGGCGCCCCCGGAGGCAATCACCGGTACGGGAACGGCTTCCGCCACTTTCCGGGTCAGAGGAATGTCGAACCCGTCCTTGGTGCCATCCGCATCCATACTGGTCAGGAGGATTTCCCCCGCCCCCAGGGATACGGCCTTTTTCACCCATTCCAGGGCATCCAGCCCGGTGGGAGTGTGGCCCCCGTTGATGTACACTTCCCAGGAATCCTCTCCCCGGCGTTTGGCATCCACGGCCAATACCACACACTGGTTCCCGAAAGCTTCCGCTCCCCGGGTGATCAGGGTGGGATCCTTGACCGCCGCAGTGTTCAGGCTGGTTTTGTCCGCCCCGGCCAGGAGCACCGCCCGCATGTCCTCAAGGGAGGAAATGCCGCCCCCTACAGTCAGGGGCATGAACACTTCCCGGGCGGTCCGTTCGATGGTGTCCACCATGGACTTGCGCTTTTCCAGAGAAGCGGTGATATCCAGGAACACCAGCTCGTCGGCCTGTTCCTTTTCATAGAGGGAAGCCAGTTCCACCGGGTCTCCGGCATCCCGGAGGCTGACGAAATTGGTTCCCTTTACCACCCGTCCGTCCTTTACGTCCAGACAGGGAATGATCCGTTTTGCCAGCATGGCTCACGCCTCCTTCGCAATCCTGACAGCCTGGCGAAGGTCAATGGCGCCGGTATACAGCGCCTTACCTATAATACACCCTTCGATGCCGTCTGTTTCTCTTTTTTTCAAAATTTTCAAATCTTCCAGGCTGGCCACCCCGCCGCTGGCGGTGACCGCAAGACCGGAAGCCCGTGCCACGTTCACCGTGGCTTCCACATTCACCCCGCTGAGCATGCCGTCCCGGGCAATGTCCGTAAAGATGATCCGCCGGACGCCTGCCTCTGCCATTTTCCGGGCCAGGTCTTCCGCCTGGATGTGGCCGCTGGCTTCCCAGCCTTCCACTGCCACGTCCCCGTTCTTGGCGTCGATGCCCACCACGATCCGGCCGGGATACCTGTCGCAGGCTTCCTTCACCAGTTCCGGATTCTTCACCGCCGCGGACCCCAGGATCACCTGGTGGACCCCCCGGTCCAGCAGCCGGGCAATGTGTTCCATAGTCCGGATGCCGCCACCCACTTCAATGGGGATGTTTCCCTGTTTCAGGATGACGTCGATAGACAGCAGGTTCCGGCTTTCCCCGGCAACCGCCCCGTCCAGATCCACCACATGGATGCAGCTGGCCCCCTCATCGGCCCATTTTTTCGCCATGGCACCGGGATCGGTGCTGTATACTGTTTCTCTGGAAAAATCGCCCTTCACCAGCCGGACGCAGTTGCCTCCCCGCAGGTCGATGGCAGGATAGATGTTCATAGTTTCCACTCCTTGAAGGCTTTCAGCATGGCCAGGCCGGCGAAAGAGGACTTTTCCGGATGGAACTGGAAGCCCTGGACGCTGCCCTGGCCCACACTGGCCGTAATCTGGGTTCCGTAATCGCAGACGGAGGTAATGATGGAGGGATCTTCCGGCACCGCATGGAAGCTGTGGACAAAGTACACATACTTCCCGTCCGCCTCCTTCAGCAAAGGAGAGGCATTCACGGTGGTGATCCGGTTCCACCCCATGTGGGGAATCTTATAGTCGGTGACGATTTTTTTCACCTGGCCCTTGAAGTATCCCAGGCCCTTCACCCCCGGTGCTTCTTCGCTGCCTTCAAAGAGCAGCTGTTCTCCCAGGCAGATGCCCAGGAAGGGTTTGCCGCTGTGGAGAGCCTGCTGGACTGCTTCTTCCAGCCCCCGGCTCCGCATGGTGTCCATGCAGTCCCCGAAGGACCCCACCCCCGGCAGGATCACCCGGGGGGCCGCTTCGATGACCTTGGGGTCTCCGGAAATCACCGGATTGGCCCCCACTTTCAAAAGGCCGTTGTAGACGGAATGCAGGTTCCCCCGGCCGTAGTCGATGATCACAATGGTGTCTTTGTCCATATTACAGTGCCCCCTTGCTGCTCATGACCCCGTGTACCCGGGGATCCAGGGCCACCGCCTGGCTCATGGCCCGTGCCACACCCTTGAAGATGGCTTCCAGCATGTGGTGGGTGTTTTTCCCGTAGGGGACGTTGATGTGGAGGGTCAGGCCGCAGTTCATGGCCAGGGCCCGGAAGAAATCTTCTCCCATTTCCGTATCGAAGTTCCCCAGGGTCACCCGGGGGATGAGGTCCGCATTCCACACCAGGTAAGGCCGTCCGGAAAAGTCCAGGGCGATTTCCGCCAGGGCCTCATCCATGGGCAGCAGGAAGCTGCCGTACCGGTGGATGCCTTTTTTGTCACCCAGAGCCTGGGCAATGGCCTGTCCCAGGGCAATGCCCACATCTTCCACCGTATGGTGGCAGTCCACTTCCAGATCCCCTTTGGCCCGGACCTTCAGGTCCATGAAGGAATGGACCGCCAGCAGGGTCAGCATGTGATCCAGGAAGCCCACCCCGGTGGAAATATCCGCCTTGCCGGTGCCGTCCAGATCCAGTTCCACAGCAATCTGAGTTTCTTTCGTATTCCGTTCCACTTTCCCTTGCCGCATAACCATGCCTCCCTTGTTTATTGGATGATGTCCCGGATGGCCCCGATGATCTGGGGATTCTCTTCCGCTTTGCCCACGGTGATCCGCAGGCCCCCGGGCAGCCGGGGATTCCGGGAATAGTTCCGCACCAGGATCTTCCGGTCCAGCAGTTCCTGGAACAGGTATCCCCCGGCAGCCATGGCTTTTTCACTGCTGGGCAGATCCCCGGCACCGGCTTTTTCCGCCAGGCTTTCCAGAGCTTTCCCTGCCGGCAGGGCCAGCAGGAAGTTGGTGGCGCTGGGCAGCACCCGGAATCCCAGGGCTTCCAGGTGATCCCGCAGGTATCTCCGGCCGGAGACCACCGCTTCCACCCGCTGCCGGAGCACTTCCGGCTTGCTGTACATCAGTTCCGCCGCCAGGATGGACACCCCGTTCACCGTGTAGGGCAGCAGCACCTTTTTCAAAATCTTCATCAAAGGAGCACTGCCGATGCCGTAGCCGATCCGGAGATTGGCCAGACCGTAGGCTTTGGAAAAGGTCCTCAGCACCAGCAGGTTATCCACCTGGTTCACCAGGTCCAGGGTGGTCACCTCTTCCTCTTTCCCCTCTTCCACGGCAAATTCCATGTAGGCTTCGTCCATGATCACCGGACAGTCCACACTGCGGATGATTTTTTCCATGGAAGCTTTGGGATTGAAGTTGCCGGTGGGGTTGTTGGGGTTGCAGATGATCAGAAGGGCCGGTTTTTCTTCCTTGCAGAAACTGATGACCCCTTCCGGATCCACGAACCCGTCCGCGGTCAGCGGGAACAGCACCGGCTGGCTGTCCGCCAGGATGGCGTAGGTCTGGTACATGGAAAAAGAGGGATTGGCGGAAGCGATCTTCCTCCCGGCACCTCCGAAGGCATAGCAGGCCTTCTCCAGCAGTTCGCTGGACCCGTTCCCGATGGCCACCTGGGCAGGATCGAACCCCAGCCGGTCAGCAATGGCCTGGCACAGGTCTTCCCCGTGCATGGAGGGATACCGGTTAAAGGCATGTTCCGCCAGACGGGTCCCCAGTTCCAGACGGATTTCCGGGGTCATATCCCAGTTGGTTTCATTGGCATTGACAACAATGTCTGCATCAGGTACGGTTTCCACCTGATAGTCTTCGATCCGGGCCAGACTCTCCCGGGCAAGCAAATCGCTCATAACAGCGCCCCCTCATTGACAGATTGCAGCGTAAAACCGTAGGGGGCGCAGGCCCGGCGCCCCGCCACAGGCACGGACAAACGTTGATTTGGCGGGCGGCCGGGCCTGCCGCCCCTACGGAAACGATATACACATTCAGAAAAATTTGCAGGCAAATTTTATCCAACGGCCGTTGACCGTTGACAATTGACCATTGACAGTCTTGTTACAGCTGCTTCTCCTTCCGGATCCGGATGGCATTGGCGTGTGCCTGGAGCCCTTCCGCTTCCGCCATGGCGATGATGTCATCGGCTGCTTCCGCCAGGGCTTCCCTGGTATAGGAGATGATGCTGGTCTTCTTCATAAAGGTTTCCACATTCAGCACGGAATAGAACCGGGCGGTACCGCCGGTTGGCAGGATGTGGTTGGGGCCGGCGTAATAGTCCCCCAGAGGTTCCGGAGAATAGGCTCCCAGGAAAATGGCACCGGCGTTCCGGATCTTGGGCACCAGGGCAAAAGGTTCCCGGGTGTTGATTTCCATGTGTTCCGGAGCGGAAATGTTGGCCATGTCCACCACCGTATCCATGTCCTTGGCCAGGATGATTTTCCCCTGCACTGCCAGGGACTGGGCGGCGATTTCCTTCCGGGGCAGCTTCTGGAGCTGGACTTCCACTTCGTCCGCCACCTTGTTGGCCAGGGTTTCATCGTCGGTGATCAGGATGGCGCAGGCCAGAGGATCATGTTCCGCCTGGCTCAGCAGGTCCGCCGCCAGGTACTGGTAATCCGCCGTTTTGTCCGCCACAATGAGGATTTCACTGGGGCCGGCCAGCATGTCGATATCCACATGTCCGTAAACCGCCTTCTTGGCCAGGGTCACGAAAATGTTCCCGGGGCCGGTGATTTTTTCCACTTTGGGAATGGTTTCCGTACCAAAAGCCAGAGCGGCAATGGCCTGGGCCCCGCCCATTTTGTAGATTTCAGTGATGCCGATTTCCCTGGCGGTGGCCAGCACATAGGGATTCATCTTCCCGTCCCGGCCGGCAGGGGCAGCCATGGCGATCCGGGGCACCCCGGCCACTTTGGCAGGCACCGCGTTCATGATCACGCTGGAGGGATAGGCGGCAGTACCGCCGGGGACGTAGATCCCCACGCTGTCCACCGGGGTCATCTTCTGGCCCAGGAAGGACCCGTAGGCCCGGGGCGTCAGCCAGGTCTTGGGCAGCTGTTCTTCATGGAACTTCCGCACATTGGCAATGGCCCGGCGGATGGCCCCCATGGTCTTTTCATCCACGGCCTTTTCCGCTTCCGCAAATTCCTCTTCCGTCACCCGGATGGTGGCCGGGGTCAGGTCCGCCCCATCCAGCTTTTTGGTATATTCGAACAGGGCTTCATCCCCCTTGGCACGGATGTCGTTGACGATGATGTCCACTTCTTCCGCAGCGGTCAGGGGCCGGCCGAACATTTTTTCCACAGCCGCCGCCACTTTCGGGGACAGCTTCACTTCATCAAAAGATTTCTTTTCCAGGAGACGGCTGATTTCTTCTGCCGTGCTTTTTCTTTCATCATAGACTTTCATTCCGGTTTTTCCTCCTTCAGGACTACTTTCAAATCTTCCACCAGCTTCCGGATCCGGTCGTACTGCATCTTGAAGCTGACTTTATTGGCAATGAGACGGGCAGTGGACGGGAACACTGTGGCCACTTCCTTCAGATGATTTTCTCTCAGGGTACGGCCTGTCTGGACAATATCCACGATCATTTCGCTGAGCCCCACAATGGGCCCCAGTTCGATGGAGCCGTTCAGTTTGATGATTTCCATCTGCATCCCCAGTTTGTCGAAGAAATCCGCGGCACACTTGGGATACTTGGTGGCCACCCGCATATGGGCGTAATCGGTGATTTCCGGCAGCACCTTGCTTTCCGGTACCGCCATCATCAGGTGGCAGCCGCCATAGCCCATATCCAGCAGTTCGTAGATGTCCTTCCGTTCCTCATTGAGCACATCCTTGCCGATGATCCCGATGTCCGCCGCCCCGTATTCCACATAAGTGGGCAGGTCCACGGTCTTGACGATGATGAACTTCACTTTGGTCTCTTCATTGGTGATAACCAGCTTCCGGGAATCCTCCACCACATTGTCCGCGGCGTAGCCCACCTTGGCCAGCAGTTCCACAGACTTGGCGAAAAGTTTTCCCTTGGGCAGGGCAATTGTCAAATAATCCATTCCCGTTCTCTCCTATCCTACATATGCTACGGCTTCACACCGGTTGGCTGCACAGGCCTTGGCCGCTTCTTCCGGGGTCAGGGCGTTGGTGGCCACCTTCACGTTCTTGCCGCCGTTCCGCAGTTCCAGGGCTTTCCGGATGGCTTTTTCCTGGCATCCCGGAGCCCAGGCCACGTAAATGTCCCATTTGGATTCCCGGTTGAACCGGCCGTCCCGGCGCAGGGACAGGATGATCCGGTCGATGCCCAGGGCAAAGCCCGTAGCCGGTTCCGGATCCCCGAAGGCTTCCATCATATGGTCGTACCGGCCGCCGCCGCAGATGTTGAACCCGATCTGGGGGGCATAGGCTTCGAACACCATACCGGTGTAATAGTCGAAATTCCGGATCAGAGACAGGTCGAAGGACAGGTACTGGGCCACTCCGTAGGCTTCCGTCAGCTTGTAGATGGCTTTCAGGTTCTTCAGGGCATCCAGGCTCTTCTGGTTCTTCACCCGGCCTTCCAGAGTATCCAGCAGGTCCCGGCCGCCCTGGAGGTACAAGAGCTCCCGGAACAGGTCCTTCAGCTCTTTGGGGATGAACCGGTCAGCAGCTTCTTCCAGCCCCACCGCGTTGTGGGTGAGGATCATGGTCTTTACGAAGTCCGCCTGTTTTTCCGTCAGCCGGGCTTCTTCCATAAGCCCGGCCAGGAAGGCGCTGTGGCCTACGCTGATCAGGAAATCCTGGAGCCCGGCAGCTTTCAGGCTGCTGACTGCCAGGGCCAGCACTTCCGCATCCGCCATGGGCGCTTCCGCTCCGATCATTTCGATCCCCGCCTGGGAAAATTCGCACTGCCGGCCTGCCTGGGTCTGTTCATGGCGGAACACATTGGCAATGTAGAACAGCCGTTTCACACCCTTGTCGTTCTTCAGCCGGGTGGCCACCATCCGGGCCAGGGGGGTGGTCATTTCGCTCCGGAGCATCACTGTCCGGTTGTTCCGGTCCATGAACCGCATGCTTTCGTCGCTGATGCCGGCGCCGCTCAAAGCGAAGGTGTCGGCATATTCAAAGGTGGGGGTGATGGCTTCGTCATAGCCCCAGGAAAGGAAGTTCCCGGCCACCCGGTCTTCCAGTTCCCGTTTCAGCCGGGCATCCCCCGGCAGGATATCTTTGGTCCCGTAAGGGATCCGCAGTGCAGTACTGTTGCTCATTTCTCTTTAGCTCCTTCAGTCAAAATGGGGATCAGGGTTCGGTATCCACCTGCTCCATAGTTCAGACAGCGATTTACCCGGGATACCGTGGTGCTGCTGGCGCCCGTATCTTTGACGATCTTTGCATAGTTTTCGCCCCGGTGAAGACGCACCGCCACTTCCAGCCGCTGGCTCAGGGCCTTCAGCTCGTTGGGGGTGCAGATGTCTTCCAGGAAGGCCAGGCTCCCGTCCACATCTTTCAGCAGAGTGAAAGCCCTGGCAAGCTGTTTCAGTTCCCGTTCGTTCAATCCGGCTACCATGATCGTAACCCCTTTCTGTATCATAGGAATCCATGCGGTGCCGGTGTTCCGGCACAACCGCTTTACTGATTTAATACTTTACTACGATGATGCGATAAATGCAAGTAGTTTTTTTGAATTTGTGAAAATTTTTTTGGCCGGCCCGCCCGTCCCGGCCGCCCAGAGGGCAAAAACTTCTATACCCATACACCCGCGAGGGCTCTCCGCCGGGAGGGCAGACCCGTTCGTCCCTGGCGGGAGGCCCACAGCCTATCGCCTTGCCCTAACGGTCAAAGGCAGCGGCTACGGACCAGGAAAGCCGGACCCTATCGCCCGCGTGCTCCACCCCAGGAGCGACAACACCCGATGTTGTCCCGCCGACTCCTCCTGGGCCTGCCCTCCCGGCTCCCGGAGAATCGATGTATACTCGTACAAAGTACCAGCAAGGCCGGAGGCCAAGTCCGCCCTGCAGGGGTGGGGGACCGGGCTTGCCCGGTGGTGGGG
>NZ_DBMBXK010000006.1:0-176664 GCF_057597765.1 Acidaminococcus sp.
CCCACAATGCTTATCTTTTGGTCTTTGGTTCGGAATAGTGTAGTGCTGGCGGTCTATCTCTTGTTTTCGGTTGCTTGCTTCCTTACCGTACATGAGCATTTCAACAGGGTGACAAACATACAACCACTAAATAAGCCCCTAGCCATGGTTATATTATTATAATATCTGTCTGAATTCGGTACACCCCTTGTCTAAAATTGGTACGGCACAAGAAACAGCCTACAATCCCAAAAAGCTAGGTTTCATGCGGGGTTTCATCATTTCCGGAAATTGTAATATCCATTTTAGGAAGGGGCTGACACTCAACATCGGGTGCGCCAACGTTGTTAGCCGTACCATTTTTAGACAGCAGCCGCCCCCATTTCAGACAGCCGTTTAAAGGATTCCACTCTTTCCACCAATTCACCATCTTGTATTTTGATTCAACTCGTTGATTTTTTCCGCAAAACGTGCAGACTATAAAGCCGTGGCTTATTAGTTGTTCTTTCGCTTTTTGGAACGTGCTTCTGGTTATTCCATATTTACTAAACACAGACTGAGGGAAAACGAATTCTGATAGACCATTATTTTTAGCATAGTTCGCCGCACGGCACATCTGTTCATATGTAAACTTTGCTGAGTATGATAAATCTTTAAAAGCGGGATGAGTTGCAAGGCTTACACCAACTTGTATGAAGGAATCTTTCTGCTCTGGTCGGTTTGCTGTCAACCACGGGTTCAGATTATTTTTCTTATTTCGCTTCTTGCCCAAATTTATCACTTCCTTGTAGAGTTGATTAGAATGGAAGAGGGGCCGCACAACGGCAGCCCCCACGGGTTTCAGTTCCCCCAACGCTTCAAGAACT
The DNA here is from genome assembly GCF_057597765.1 of Acidaminococcus sp. Taxonomy (NCBI): domain Bacteria; kingdom Bacillati; phylum Bacillota; class Negativicutes; order Acidaminococcales; family Acidaminococcaceae; genus Acidaminococcus; species Acidaminococcus sp. The sequence goes on from NZ_DBMBXK010000006.1 coordinate 846, forward strand.
TTCTGGACATCCTCATGGTAATAGCCGTTTGGGCAATCCTGTATTCACGGATTTTGTTGTACTTCGCCACATCCGCCCTTGTACGGGGTCGGTAGTAGCCGCCGCCGTCTTTCGTAATACTATTGATGAAGTGATGTTCACGCTCTTTCTTGACCTGTTCAACAACCTGTCGTTTGCTGAGTCCAGTCGCTTCAATCAGTTCATCTGTAGTGACAGCCGTTTCGGGGCTGTCAGCATGACGGGATTTTAAAATTTGATATATCATCAAATTCTCCTTTCACTTGTAAAATGTAACAAATCGTGTTACAATAGAAAAAACAGATACTTCTTTCCCGTTGTACTGTTCCAATCCGCTTCGTGTTTTTGTCCTTCACAGAGCGGATTTTTTTATTACGTCATTGCCTTGACTGGCAAATCTCTTTGCCGCCGTTGCGGGGCGCACCCCGAACCGAAACGCATACAGGGGACAGCGTTCCAGAGCGCACAATTTCACTTCTACGTTGCTCCCCCCGCTACACTCTAGGCAATATTCACGAATGGCCCGTATCGGCGTTTTTTTCGATTCAGTAACAATGATTTTCTTCTTCATGAAAAATCGTCCTTTCCATCAGCCGTGGTATTTCCGTGTCATCTATTTGGTGCATGGAATCTATCACGGCTGATTTTTTATTTTGAAAATCTGGCCCCTTGCTCGCTGTTTTTGGGCCTTTTCCGTCCATGTTCTTCCGTGATACCCTTGCCGCCGTCTGTCTTCACCCCCTCATGTAGTTTCGGTTACGGTCTTGCAGGTATGCGAGGAAATCCCGCCCCTTGATGAGCGTGGCACGGGGGCTGACATGAAGAATGCTGTTCTTGTACCGTGGTTCGGTTTCCATGATTCCCACGAACTTCCAAATCGTGCTACGTGTCAGAGAGAACATCTTTGCAAGTTGGGTCGTCCGTAACCATTGGTTCCCATCAAAATCGATGGGGGCGAACTGACGGAACAGCTTGCCGCCGATTTTGACCATCTCGTTCTCCTTCATGGAAATCATCTCCTTTCCATTAGACAGATTTTGTCGGGTTCAACCCCATAGAGTTTGCAGAGTTTCCAAAACCCTTCAAGGGTCGGGGTTGATTCACCCCGTTCCCAACGCCGCAAGGTGGTGGAAGTCACCCCGATGATAAATGCGGCCATGTCTTGTGGAAGGCCCAACTGTTCCCGTGCCTTCTTCAATGTGTACTTTTCCATACAAATATCTCCTTCCCGATTCGTTGAACTGTCCAGGCTGACGGCTTACAGGGGCAGCGTAGTCAGCATTTTATTTTTGGATGAGTTCGAGGGGCGGAACATCGAGTGCGGCGGCAAGTTTGCCAATCGTGTCGATACGCACACCCCTCTTCTGTCCTTTCAGCACGTTGTTTATGGCTTGCCTTGTCACGCCCGATTTTTTGGCGAGGGCGGTTTGGTTGACTTCCTTCTTTGCCATTGCGTCCAACACGGCGTAAACGTTGATTCTCATGAGGAACACTTCCTTTCTCTAGTGTCTGAACATTTGGAACAGCATTTATTTTTACTATTCCATTTGATTACATTTATACAGTAGCACACTTTTTCTAAAATTACAAGGGGCGACCATAATAGAAATTACGATTCAGTTGTTGACTAGAGTTAAACGCAACTGTATAATTGAGATGAGGTGATAAGAATGGTCGCAACCGCTAAAGATGATTCATTTGCAGGTAAATTGGGAAAGGCAATCCAGTTCTACAGAGAACGTGCCGAACTGACACAAGAAGAACTTGCACACGGGGCCAATATTTCTAGGCAAGCCCTCATAAATTACGAGGGTGGAAGAAGAACACCGTCCATTGAAATCTGTTGGAAAATCGCAAGGGTGTTGGGATTATCGCTTGACAGGCTCATAGATTACGAACCAGAAAGCGAGAAAGAAAAACTTGTAAACTTTTTGGAATCCTATGGGTATCGTTTGCAATTTCTCGAAAGAGATGGTTCCACGACCGTTGAACTTCTTTCTACTGAAAGCGTTGAGGGGTTTCCGTTCAGAATGTCGGATTCTAAAGACCGTTCTACCAAACTGTATGCGCCGCCCGTGCAATCCTACTATTTACCATATGAAAGAGTTGTTGAAATCGTCAGTCTTTTACAGTCAAAGGGCAACCATGTTGAACGGCGGCAACTGGATAACGCCTTCCGTCTTCTACAGGAAGAATCACTCTACCCCGCTATGATGGAGTTAGATAAAGACCCAAAATACAAGGAACTGAGAGCGAAATTCACTTCACTGAACCCGAACTTTTTCGATGTTTGCGAATATCTGGAAGAGCGGTATCACCCGTTCGACCTGTCCACAGTTCCCAAAAAATAACCCCCGTCCATGCGGGGGCTGATACCTTTATCCCATGTCTGGCGGCTTACAGGGGCAGCGTGGAACGGGAAAGAGGTATTGTATATGTGGATAACTGAAACGAAAAATTCGAAAGGTACACGGTATGTCTACCGTGAACGGTTCACCGATGAGAATGGGAAGACCTATTCCATTGCCGTCACCCTTGCCAAACACACGAAACAGGCTGAGGGCCAGGCACGGCGGATGTTGTTGAAGAAGTACAACGTCAAGAGGATGGCCAAACCGAAAAGGGCTGAAACGATAGCCAAAACGTTGACCATGCGGCAACTGTTGGGCGAATGGCTCGACTCTGTGAAAAGCGAGGTAAAGCCGCAGACACAACAAAATCACATCAATCAAGTTCGCAAGATTCTCTCCTTGCTTCCCGATGGGATTTTGTTCCGTGACGTTACCCCCGCCCTTGTGGAAAGGGCCATAAAATCCATGAACGCAAATTCACGAGGGTACTGTAATGCAGTGTTGGGAATCATCAAGAATTCCATGCGCTATGCGAAAAAGGCCCACTATATCGACAATATCAACGAATTTCTGGAAATCCGACTTCCCCGCCGTCCCATGACGATGGAAGAAGAAGGCAAGACCGCCAACAAGTTTTTGGAACGGGATGAATTGAAGGATTGTCTTCACCAACTTGTAGCGATAAACGAGAGAATCGGATACGCTATGGAGTTCATCAGCTTGACGGGGCTGAGGATTGGGGAACTTCTGGCCTTGCGGCGGGAAGATATCGACCTTAAAAAGAAGGAAATCCATGTCAATGGGACAATAACTCGTGTAGAATACGAGGAATTGCCCACCCGCCGTAGCACTCCTAAAAATGCGACTTCCTGTCGCACCGTGGCAATCAACTCCCGTGCCGTCAGTATCCTTGAATGGTTCATCACGGATGATAAAAGGAAATCTCTGTGGACGGACGGTTACAAGGACAAAGGTTACATTTTTACGGGTCGCTCTGGTTCTCCCTATGACTATAATACCATTGAATCGACTCTCAAAAAGGTTCGGGTCAATGGCAAGCACATCACTTCTCATATTTTTCGTCACACCCATATCAGTATGTTGGTAGAAGAAAACTTCCCCCTCAAAACCATTATGGCAAGGGTCGGACATTCCAACCCGCAAACCACGATGAAGATTTACACCCATGTCACCAGTAAAATGAAGGAAAAAGAACGGGAAGCCCTTGAAAAACTGACCATCTAAAAATGTGCAGAAATTGTGCAGAGCATTGTTATTTTTACGGATTTCATCGAACATAAAGAAGGTGACGAAAAAGCCGAAAACCCGCATGGGTTCTACGTTTACGGTCTGTTGCGAACATAAACGCAATTAGGCCGCCTAGATTTATTGTGAATTGTCTAACTACTCAGAAGTTAGCAATTTGAATTTTTCCTGTTGCATTCTTTTCTATTTTTTGTTAAAGTTGAAGCATCACTAGGGGCGCTATCGCTGAGAGACCTGACGGTCGACCCTTTGAACCTGATGCGGTTAATACCGCCGAAGGAAAGTGGTGAGGCTGTTTTGTCGGGCCGCTTTCCTTTATGTCAGGAAAGCGGCCCTTTTTGTATCCATGAAGGAGGATTTGTTTTATGCTGACCCAAAGACAAGCTGCACTGCAGGGTAAAATCACTGACCAGATGGCGGAAGTGGCCCGCCAGGAAGGAGTCACCCCGGAATTCATCCGGGACGGAGTGGCCAAAGGCACCATCTGCATCCCCGCCAACATCAACCACAAGAACCTGGTCCCCCGGGGTGTGGGCGAAGGCCTTTCCACCAAGGTGAACGCCAACATCGGGACTTCTTCCGCTTTTCCGGATCCCGCTCCGGAACTGGACAAACTGAAAGCAGCCATCGACGCCGGAGCTGATGCGGTGATGGATCTGTCCACCGGCAACAACATCGACGCCTCCCGGAAGGCCATCATTGAACATTCCACCGCCATGGTGGGCACCGTACCCATTTATCAGGCCACGGTCCAGGCCATCAAGGCCCATGGCAAAGTGACGGAAATGGACAAGAACGACATTTTCACCGTAGTGGAACAGCAGGCCAAGGACGGGGCTGACTTCATGACCATGCACTGTGGCCTCACCCGCCAGTGCCTCCACAACCTGATCAACGAAGGCCGGGAAATGGACATTGTCAGCCGGGGCGGTTCTTTCCTGTCCGGCTGGATGCTCCACAACGGGAAGGAAAATCCCTTCTACGAATTCTACGACGAAATCCTGGACATCTGTGCCAAATATGATGTAACCATCAGCCTGGGCGACGGCTGCCGGCCCGGCTGCCTGGCAGACGCCACCGACCGGACCCAGATCCAGGAACTGCTGAACCTGGGCGAACTGACCCAGCGTGCCTGGGCCAAAGGGGTACAGGTGATGGTGGAAGGCCCGGGACATGTTCCCTACAACCAGATTGCCACCAACATGCAGCTCCAGAAACGGATCTGCCACGGTGCTCCCTTCTATGTGCTGGGGCCCCTGGTCACCGATATCGCTCCCGGCTACGACCACATCACTTCCGCCATCGGCGGTACCCTGGCCGCCTTTACCGGCGCCAACTTCCTGTGCTATGTGACTCCGGCCGAACACCTGGGCCTGCCGGACATCAATGACGTCCGGGAAGGGGTGGTAGCCGCCCGGATCGCCGGCCATGCCGCCGACGTGGCCAAAGGCCTGCCCTCTGCGGTAGCCCAGGATCTGGCCATGGCCAAAGCCCGGAAAGTCCTGGATTGGGACAAACAGCTGAGCCTGGCCATCGATCCGGAAAAAGCCAGAGCCATCCGGTCTGCCAAGAACAAGAGCAGCGAAGAATACTGCTCCATGTGCGGAGACTACTGCGCCGTGAAGATCATGAACGAATACATGGACGAAGTCAAGGCGAAGAAGAGCAAATAAAAAACAGGGGCCATCCAGGCCCCTGTTTTTTATGTCAATGGTCAATTGTCAATGGTCAATGGCTGAAGAAAAGGATTCGTTGGATATGCAAAAAACGAGGGTATTGCACAGAATGTGCAATACCCTCGTTTGAGGTTTCCATGAACCGGAACGGAAAATTACCGTTTGGAGAACTGGGAAGCCTTTCTTGCTTTTTTCAGACCGTACTTGCGGCGTTCCTTTTCCCGAGGATCGCGGGTCAGGAGACCGGCTTTCTTCAGCAGAGGACGGAAATCAGCGTCAACTTTCAGCAGGGCGCGGGCAATACCATGACGGATTGCGCCAGCCTGGCCGGAGATGCCGCCGCCAACAACGTTGGCCAGTACATCATATTTGCCCAGGGTTTCGGTGGTGTCCAGCGGCTGCCGAACAACCAGTTCCAGGGTCTTCAGGCCGAAGTATTCACTCAGTTCACGGCCGTTTACAACGATTTTGCCTTCGCCCGGAACAAGGCGAACACGGGCAACGGAGCTTTTGCGGCTGCCAGTTGCATCATACGTAACTTTTGCCATTTTCTAGTTCTCCTCTCCTCTTAGCGAATATCGATGGTCAGAACTTCAGGCTTTTGTGCAGCATGAGGATGTTCAGAACCAGCGTATACATGCAGTTTCTTGATGATCTGATTGCCCAGACGGTTGTGGGGAACCATACCCCGAACAGCCAGTTCCACCATTCTTACAGGGTTGTTCTTCAGCATATCCCCTGCTTTGGTGTATTTGTCGCCGCCCAGATACCCGGAATGACGGAAGTAAACCTTCTGCACCAGTTTTTTGCCGGTCAGTTTCACCTGAGCAGCGTTGATGATGATCACGTGATCACCGGTATCCATATGCGGGGTAAAAGTCGGTTTATTTTTACCGCGGAGCACTTTGGCAACTTCTGCAGCCAGACGGCCCAGAGTCTTGTCAGCGGCATCCACTACATACCATTTGCGTTCAATGGTAGCCGGGGTGGCCATGTATGTTTTCATCCTTATTCCTCCTAATAAAAACTCAATCTTGAACTGTATCCAGTGATGAGTCTTTGGGTACGGGCCGGGGCTAACGGCGCATGCTCAAAGTGATACCGTAATATTGTACAGTATATTACAGCTAATGTCAACTTCTTTTCTTTTCTCTGGCCAGGAAGTTGTACAGGGCGCCGATCAGCCCTGCATCATTGCCCAGGCCCGCAAAGGCCACGGTGGTCTTGTCCAGTACCACCGGCAGCAGTTCCTTTTTCAGGCTGTCCTGGAGCATGGGTTCCAGCAGGTCCTGCTGGGCCATGATGCCGCCCCCCAGGATCACCCGCTGGGGATTCATCATGTAGCAGATGGCCGCAATTCCTGTGGCCCACTGGTGGACGGTTTCCCGGAGCAGCCGGTGGAGAGGTTTGTCCCCGTGGCGGACCATTTCACAGAGGATCTTCCCGTTGAGGGTTTCCGGATCCACTCCTTTCAGCCGGGCGGCTTTCTGGACCAGAGCAGTGACGGAAGCGGCGTCCTCCCAGTGGTTCCGGCCACCCAGTTTGGCCTGTCCCACTTCCCCGGCAGTGAAGGAATTCCCGAGCCAGAGTTTGCCGTCCAGTACAAAGGCGCCCCCGATGCCGGTGCCGATGGTGATGCAGAACAGGCTTTTGGCTCCCCGGCCGTTCCCCAGCCAGTATTCCCCCAGGGCTGCAGAGTTCACGTCATTTTCCACCCGGCAGGGCAGCTGGAGCTTCCGGGATACCAGCTGGACCAGATTGGTGCCGGTGAGCCCGGGAAAATGCGGAGCCGCATGGAGCACTTCCCCGGTCTGGGGATTGATCATGCCAGCCATGGAAATGGCGGCCCCCTGGATCTTGAAGTATTTCTGGTAGGAGCCGATCAGCCCCAGCACCTGGTCCAGGAAGGCGTCCACTCCGTCTTTGGCAATAACATTGGGGAGACTGTCCTTGTTGAACAGTCTCCCTCTGCTGTCTGCCAGGCCGTATTTGATGGCGGTGCCCCCAATATCCAGGCAGATGTATTTATCCATGGGTTCAGCCCTGTGTCTTGATGAAGGCAATGGCTTTTTCCAGCCGTTCCAGGGTCTTTTCCCGGCCCAGGAGCACCATCACGTCGAACATGCCCGGGCTGAAGGTCCGGCCGGTCAGGGCCAGCCGGGTGGGATGGATCACTTTGCCCAGGGACAGGCCCAGTTCTTCCGCCAGCTTGTTGTAGCATTCCTCCGTAGTCTTCAGATCGAACACCGGCAGGGCTGCCAGGGCATCATGGGCTTTCTGGAGCAGGTCAGCGGCTTCCGGCTTGAAGGACTTGGCCACGCCTTTGGGATCGTAGCTGTCAAAATCCTTGAAGAAATAGCTGGCACCATCCGCCAGTTCTTCCAGGGTCTTTACCCGCACCCGGACCACATCCACCAGGTGGTCGAAGTATTCCTGATGAGCCGGCAGATAGCTGTCATCGATGAGTCCGGCTTTCTTGAAGAAAGGCACGGCGGCATCGGCGATTTTCCGCAGAGGCAGGTCGGACAGATACTGTCCGTTGAGCCAGGTGAGCTTTTTCACATCGTATACGGCAGCCTTTTTGGACATTTTGCTGAAGTCAAAAGCTTTCACCGTGTCTTCCAAGGTGAAGATTTCCTGGTCATTGCCGGGTGCCCAGCCCAGCAGGGTCAAGTAGTTGATAATGGCTTCCGGCAGGTACCCTTTGTCCCGGAATTCTTCCACAGAGGTGGCTCCATGCCGTTTGCTCAGTTTGCTCCGGTCCGGTGCCAGGATCATGGGCATATGGCCGAATTCCGGTGCTTTCCAGCCCAGGGCATCGTAGATCACCAGCTGTTTCGGGGTATTGGTCAGGTGTTCTTCCGCCCGGAGCACATGGGTCATGCCCATGAGATGGTCGTCCACCACTACGGCAAAGTTGTAGGTGGGGATCCCGTTGGTCTTCATAATGACGAAATCATCGAACTGGTTCCAGTTGAAGGTCACGTCCCCGTGGATCATGTCATGGACGGTGATGGTGCCTTCTTTGGGCAGTTTGATCCGGATGGAATGGGCTTCTCCCGCTTCCACCCGTTTCTTGGCTTCCGCCGGATCCAGGTCCCGGCAGGTGCCTGCATAATGGAAAGGCTGCTTTTTCTTCCGCTGTTCTTCCCGCTGGGCTTCCAGATCGGCGGCGGAGCAGAAGCAGTAGTAGGCCTTGCCCTCATCCACCAGCTGCTGGCAGTATTTCCGGTACAGGTCCAGCCGTTCAGACTGGTAGTAGGGGCCATGGTCCCCGCCCACTTCCGGTCCTTCATCCCAGTCCAGGCCCAGCCATTTCAGGCTGGTAATGATCTGGGAGACGGAATCTTCCTTCAGCCGGTCCCGGTCGGTATCTTCGATCCGCAGGACCATCTTCCCCCCCTGGCTCCGGGCAAACAGCCAGTTGAACAGAGCCGTCCGGGCCCCGCCGATGTGCAGATACCCAGTGGGACTGGGAGCAAAACGTACACGTACTTCACTCATGGTTAGCACCTCTCCATTTCAATGATTGATTATTTTTCTTTGGGTTTCTGTTTCCGGGACGCTTCCGCATATTTGGTTCCCCGTTTGTTGGGACCTACAGCGCTTTTGCCCCGTTTGGGCACCCGTTTCTTCTTGGGACGCACCGGCTTCACCGTCCGGCGGACCTTCTCCCCGGCCAGATTCTGCCGTTCCAGGGTGATGTTCAGTTTCTTCTCCAGGTTCTGGAGCCAGCGGGTCTCATCCGCCGTATAGAAGGTGATGGCCGTGCCTTCGCTGCCGGCCCGGCCCGTCCGTCCGATCCGGTGGACATACCAGTCCGGATCGTGGGGAATGTCGTAGTTCACCACCTGGGTGATACCTTCCACATCCAGGCCCCGGGCGGCAATGTCGCTGGCCACCAGGATCTGGAGCTTGGCCTTCCGGAAGTTTTCCATCACCTGGCGCCGCTTGGTCTGGGACATGTCCCCGTGGAGCACATCCACATTGAAACCTTCCCCATAGAGCCAGTCGCTGAGTTCGATGGCCCGTTCCTTGCTGCAGCAGAACACCAGCATCAGGAAGGGGTTGTACCGGCGGATCAGGGAAGCCAGGGCCTCTGCCTTGTGGTCTTCGCTGACCTTGATGCAGATCTGATGGATAGTGGAAGCAGTGGCTTCCCTGGGGGCAATGTCGATGACCAGGGGATTGGTGGTCAGCTGCCGGCCCAGTTTCCGGACTTCCTCATCCAATGTGGCAGAACACATCATGGTCTGGTGGGGCTGGGGCATCAGGCTCAGGAGGGTTTCGATATCCTCCCCGAAGCCCTGGCGGAGCATTTCATCCACTTCGTCCAGCACCAGGTATTTCACCCCGCCCAGGCTGGTATTCCCCTTCCGCAGGTGATCCAGCAGCCGGCCGGGAGTTCCCACCAGCACCTGGGCCCTGTGGCCGATTTTCCGTTTTTCCTCTTCAAAATCCCGTCCGCCGCTGACTGTCAGGGTATGGATTCCCGTATCCCCGTCCAGTTTCCGGATTTCCCCGGCCGTCTGCTGGGCCAGCTCCCGGGTGGGGGAAAGGATCAGGGCCTGGACAAATTCCTTCTTCGGGTCCACTTTATCAAACAGGGGGATCACAAAGGACAGTGTCTTCCCTACCCCGGTCTGGGCACGGGCGATTACGTCCCGGCCGTTCAGAAGGGCCGGGATGGCACGCTCCTGTACAGGGGTGGGGATGTCCTTCCCCGTCCGATGGAGCTTCTCCACCATCGCCTCGTCCACTTTCAGCTGGGCAAAACCTGCCGCCATGGAATCATCTCCTCTCATTTTTCAATCGTACCCTTTATTATAGCGTAAAAACCGGAGGAAGGGAAGGAAAAAGGGGGATGGGGCGGCGAGTAAGAAGAAATCAGACCGTATCTTGTGGGTCTATCAGAAGTCAGCTATCAGCTTGGCCCGCAATAAGCAAATCTGGCCTGCTGCTGTATCGAACAACGCTGACATCTCAAAGCCCGGCAGGTTTCCTACTATGCCTGGCGGGATCTGGTGTATGTATCCCATCCCAAAAATGCAGACTATGAAAAGATGAACATTTTCATTCCTTCCGCCTATCTGGAGGGAAAATCCGTCAACCGCCTGGGGCAAAGGCCATGCGGGAGACTACGATCTGGAAGAATTGTTTGCCTGGATCGATTCCATTTGCAAATAAAAAAAAGAACCGCTGCCTGAGCAGCGGTCTTTTTTTATTTCCTCCCCGGATACTGCTTCAATCCTTCTGCCAGGATGTGCATGGCTTTTTCCAGGTCTTTTACGTTCAGTACGTAGGCCAGACGGGCTTCGTCCTGTCCTCTGGTTACATCAGAAGCATAGAACCCGTTGCCGGGGGTGATCATCACAGTTTCCCCGTCGATGTCAAAGTCTTCCAACAGCCACTTGGCAAATTTTTCCGTATCGTCGATGGGCATTTTCACCATGACATAGAAGGCCCCTTTGGGATCAGAGGCAATCACCCCGGGCATCTGGGCCAGGAATCCTTTGATGGTATCCCTGCGTTTGGTATATTCTTTCTTCACATCTTCCCAGTAAGATTTGGGGGTGGTGTACAGAGCCGCAGCTCCCAGCTGCACAATCTCCGGACAGGAAAGCCGGGCCTGGCAGCATTTCAGCAGTTCCTGCTGGAGAGCCTTGTTCCGGGTGATCACGCAGCCGCTCCGGGCGCCGCAGGCGCTGTACCGTTTGGAGACGGAATCGATGAGCACCAGGTTGTCATCCAGTTCCCGGAGCCGTCCGAAGCTGGTGTATTGTCCATCATAGACGAATTCCCGGTACACTTCATCGGCAATGAGGGCCAGATCATATTTCCGGACGATCCGGGACAGCATGTCCATTTCTTCCCGGGTGTAGATTACCCCGGTGGGATTCCCCGGGTTGGAAATCAGGATGGCCCGGGTCTTGTCATTGATGTATTTTTCCACAGTTTCCTGATCCGGCAGATGGTAGCCGGTGTCCGGAGAGGTGGGAACCCCGTTGATTTCCACATTGTAGGCCCCGGTAAAGCTCTTGTAGTTGGCGTAGAAGGGCTCGAACATGAGCACATTGTCCCCCGGGTCACAGGTGGTCATAATGGCAAAGGAAATGGCTTCACTGCCCCCGTTGGTGACAAAAATATCGTCCAGGGCATAGTCCATATCCCAGGATTCATAATATCCCTGGATGGCTTTCAGCAGTTTGGCATCCCCCTGGGATTTTCCATAGGCCACCACTTTGGGATGGTAGGAGGCCACCCCTTCAAAGAAACTTTCCGGGGTGGGGATATCCGGCTGTCCGATATTCAGATGATAGATCTTTTTGGTCTTTTCCACCCGGTTGGCAATAGGCGCCAGTTTCCGGATGGGGGATGTGGGAATGTGCAGCGTCCGTTGGGAAATGTGCATGGTTCTTGTTCCTCCTTACAGTAAATCTCCAAAAATCGAATGGCCAATGAATTCCCGGATAATGGAGTTGTTGGGAATGGCCTTGTCGTCTATGGATTCTACGATCTGCAGCATATCCAGGAAATTGCGGGCAACCGGATATTCTGCTGCATCCCGGGGAATCTGTTCCAGCAGGGGGCAGGCATATTTTTTGAATACGGCCAGCTCATAAATGAGGGTGGTATTGAACATAATGTCCGCTTCTTCGCTGAAGGGAAAAATGTTCCGTTCTTCTCCCTGACGCACCTTGTGCCAGTTCTGGATGGTCTGGCGGGCATCATGGGAGCGGAACTGGGAATCCCGGACCATCCGGCGGAGCAGCCGCATATCGGTGGTGGGAATCCGGTTGTAATCATCAAAAGAAAGAGGCGTCAGGGCGCTGATGTAGATCTTCAGCTTGTTCCTGCGCCGGACCCGGGCGGAAAGCTTCTCGTTCATCCCATGGATGCCTTCCACTACCAGGACTCCGTCATCCCCCAGATACACCTTCTGGCCCCGATATTCCCGGTGGCCGGTCTTGAAATTGAAGTAAGGGATTTCCACGGTTTCGTCCCGGAGCAGCCGTTCCATATGCTCATTGAACAATTCTGTATCCAGGGCTTCAATGGATTCAAAATCGTAGCTGCCATCCGGCAGACGAGGGGTCTGCTCCCGCTCCTTGAAATAATTGTCCAGGGAAATGGGAATGGGCCGCAGGCCGTTCACCCGCATCTGCACTGCCAGCCGCTGGGAAAAGGTGGTCTTCCCGGAGGAAGAGGGGCCGGCGATCAGCACCAGCCGTACATTCCGTCCATCCGCGTCGATTTCATCAGCGATCCGGGCAATGGATTTTTCATGGTAGGCTTCGCACATCTGGATGATGCCCCGGCTGTTCCCTTCCCGGATGTACTGGTTCAGGGCTGCCACCGTAGGACAGTGCATCACCTGGCCCATTTTTTCCGACTGGGCATAGACTGCCGCCAGCTTTTTCCGTTCCACATAGGGTTCCAGACGGTCCAGCTGGTCCTGGCGGCCGTACCGGAGCAGGATCCCGGACCCCATCCACACCAGTTCAAAGGCCTTCAGGCAGCCCAGATTGGGCAGCAGGGGCATCACCGAATAGGCAAACCGGTCCCCCACCCCGTAAAGGTTGATCCGGTAATCCTCCGGCAGGGCATCCAGCAAAGGAGCCTCATCCTGGAAGAACTGGGGCTTCACATAGGACCGGGCTTCATCCCGGCTCAGCTGCCGGATCTGGACCGGTTCCTGATCCCGGATCATCTCTTCCATGCAGTGGGTCACATCTTCCAGATCATATTTGCTCAGGAAGATCTTGTTCTTGACCGAACAGAAAAGGCCATGACCAAAGGTGTTTTCCACTTCCAGCTGGATTTCCGGCCGTCTCCGGTTCATGGCGGCAATCAGGGCAAACTGGAAGGTGGCAATGTAGGACCGGTATCCCTGCTCACTGTCCAGGGGATAGAAGGTCACATGATCCCCGTCCTGGGGACACAGCTGCAGCGGCTGGGGCTGGCCGTTCACCACCCCCAGCGCCACGGGACTGCTGTAGAGCTGTTTGTAGGATTGGGCGATGACTCCGAGAGGCGTCCCGTCCTGAAATGCTTTTGGTTTTCCGTCTGGTCCTGTAATCTGCATCTGTTCCGCTCCCCTTTTCTGTTTTCTGGCTCTGTCAGCCCGCAGGCTGCCTGTGCTGCTTTCCGGCTCCTTTTGTTTTTTAGTCTTCTCCCACTTCGTCCATGGCTGCTTTGATTTTGGCTGCCATGCCGTAGACTTTATGCTTGGGCACTCCGCATACGGCTACCCGGACCCCGGCTGCCAGAGGCACGCAGAAAATATTGTCTTCATGGAGCCGGTTGCAGACCGCTTCCGGATCCTTGGCGGGAATGGACAGGAAGAAACCGGAAATGTAGGGCAGCATCTTCAGGCCGCACTTTTTGGCTTCCTCCGTAAAGATGTCTCCCCGTTCCTGGATCATGCTGTAGTAATGGGCCCGTTCCTTCTGGATGGTTTCCAGCAGTTCCGGATCACTGTAGATGGTGTCCAGGGTATCCATGGCGCCCCGGTTGCAGTTGGACCAACAGGCCCGGCTGGTGTATTTGTTGGCGTTGATGAATTCCAGGATCTGTTTTTCATCACTGGTGACCCCGATAAGAGCTCCGCAGCGCTGGCCGTACATGGTGAAACTCTTGGACAGGCTGTAGGCGATCAGGCCAAAGATGTTTTTGGGCAGGTTGGACAGCTTCCGGAAGATTTTCCGGACTTCTTCCCGTTCCCCGGCATAGTCGATGTAAGCCACATCCAGGCACAGAGCGGCGGTTTTGTCGGTACCGGCAATGGCATCTTCCAGCATCTTCACCACGTTTTCAATGTCTTCCGGAGTCAGGCTGAACCCGGTGGGATTGTGGGCCGGAGTATTGATGATCAGCAGGATCCGGTCCTGTTGGGCCAGGATTTCCCGGACTTTGGCTTCACAGCCGGCCAGGTTGAACTTGTGTTCCGGGGTGGTCATGGGATAAGTGGCCAGGTGACGGTCCATATCCTCGCAGATCTGGTTGTAGGCTCCCCAGTACCAGGCAGAGGTCAGAACGGTATCTCCGGCTTCCGCATAATTCCAGACAGCATGATGGATGGCCCCGGTGCCTCCGGCGGTGGCAATGGCTGCCGTAAACCCTTCCGGACGGGACTGGCTGAAGCAGGCGTTCTGAACCAGTTCCAGATATTCCGGCAGGCCCATGATGGGGGCATATTTAAAATATTCCGCGTCTTTCAGGCTCCGGTATACTTTGCTGACTGTGGGCAGCACCACAAAGTTTTCATCATTGTCCAGGATGCAGCCGATGGTGGCATTGATCACTGCATCTGCACCGATTTCGCTGATCCGTTTCTGGGCCGCTTCGCTGGCTCCAAAAATACGGTCCTTGGACGGCTTGGTCTTCTTCTGGGCATGTGGTGCAACACAGCTGTTCATCATAATAATAGGTCCTCCCCTCAGTAAAAAGCGAACGTTTTTAAAACGAGAATAATCGTTGTACATTCTATTATCTCATTATTAACGAAATCGGTCAATAAGAAGTGTGTATTTCTCCCGATTTGGAACTTTTCACAGGGCCTGTTATGAATTTTCCGTGAAACAGCACTTTTTCCCCTTTTTCCCGGGCCTCCAGCCTCCCCTCCCGGGTCCACACCCCGGGATACCGGGCTTCCCACCAGCGGAAAAAAGTCACCAGCCGGGGATAGGAGCCTTCCAGTTCCGCTTCCAGGCCAGCCGGATCCTTTTTTCCTTCCGGAGTCAGGGGAGCCAGTCGGATCACCTGGAGCCCGTTCCGGGCAGCGGCAGCTTCCAGGGCCCCCAGCCAGGCTTCCGGAGGCAGGGAGGGATTCTCCCGTTTCCCCTGTTCCAGCAGACTTTTTTCCCGGGCCTCCTGTTCCGGATCCCACCGGGCTGCAAACAGGGCCAGCTGCTCCAGTTTCTGCTTCCGGACCTCATTCTGCCTTTTCACAGTCAGCAGTTCCCGGCCCAGAGGGAACACCAGCCAGGTCCACAGGCACAGTACGCCCAAGCCCAGCAGGATTCCCTGGAACGGATCCTCCCGGAGCCGGGAAACCAGCGGTTTCTTTTCATCCATGAGTTTCCTCCTCTTTCAGACGGATCTGGAGGGTAAAACCGGTCAGATCTGATTCCCTTTCTTCCTGTTCCAGCCGGTCCAGTTTCACCTGGATCACTTCCGGCCGCTGCTGGAGGCGTTTTACCAGCTGGAGAGCCCCATTCCTTTTCAGGCTCCGGCCTTCCAGATGCAGGACCTTTCCTTTCTTCTGCTGTTCCACCCGGGTAAGCCAGCAGTCTGACGGCACCTGGTTCCCCAGGAGAGTCAGGAAATCCCCCCAGTTCACCTGCTGCCGGATCCGCTGCTTTTTTTCTTTCTGCTGCCGGGCCAGCTGTTTCCGCCGCTGCTGCTGTGCCTGCCAGAGGGTTTCCCAGCCGGAGGCCTGCTGCAGCTGCAAGATGCACCGTTCCTGTTCCTTCCGGGCCAGGAAAAGGCATCCGGCCAGCCATAGGCAAAGGATCAGGGAACCCGCCGCCATTTTCTTTCCCAGGGCCGACCAGGAGATCCGGGACAGCCTTCCCGTTCCCTGCCGGAACAGGGAAAAGCAGAAACCACTCTCCCGTCCTGCCCCCAGGATCCCTCCCAAAACACCCCACAGGCCAGCTGTAAGAACCGCCTGTTTTTTCTCTTCATAATAGGGAGCCCATTGGAAGCGGGGTTCCAGTTCCAGGACCTGAGCAGGGCATTCCCACTGCTGCCGGAAGAATTCCAGCCAGGCAGCCTGTTCCTGTTCCGTACCGCCGGCCAGATACAGACCGGACGGCCCGTCCTGGAACCGTTCCCGGACCCCGGGAGACAGATGTTCCCACAGGGTTTCCACCGCCTCGTCCCGCTGGTCCCGGAAAGGTTCTCCCCGACCGGATCCCGGCAGGTTCCGACAGGCCAGGAGACGGCCCCGGGCATACCAGGCCCCCTGGAGGCCTTCTTCTCTCAGGATCAGGAGAAATCCCGCCTCCTCTTTTTCCAGCCACCATCCCCAGGCCGCCGGAGCCCCTTCCACCTGCAGGATTTCCCAATCCAGCTGCCGGCTGATGACCCCTACGGTATCCAGCAGGGCCAGGGGCACGGCTCCCGCCAGGATTTCTTCCTTCCGGTCCGGACAGGGTTCCGTCCCCAGGGCAAAAGAACCCGGGGGATAGGGGATCTGCTGTAGGATCTCCCAGGATGCCGCCTGGATCTGTTCCTTCCGGGACAGACCGGGCAGGGACAGATTCCGGAATTCCAACAGATCCGGCCCCAGGAGCCACAGGATAGATTGGGCTGTAACCCCCCGTTTGGCACAGACTTCCTGGAGCCACAGGGCCGGTTCCTCCCCCTGCTGCCGGTACAGGGCCAGCCGGATCCGTTCCGGCCAGGCCAGTTCCTGGTACCGTTCCACTTCCCAGGCTTTCTTCTTTTTCCGGACCTGAACCAGAGTCACCCGGTCTCCGCTGATCTGAACACCCAGCAGCTGCCGGGGCCAGGGAGACAGCCGGCGCCGGAGCCACCCTGCAGCCTGGCCCAGCCGGGCTTTTCCTTCTTCCAGCCCCGGTCCTGCAAGCCCAAGGACACACAGCAGCATCCTGTCCGGTTCCATCAGCCCAAAGACAGAACGGAACCGGAGCAGCAGTCCGGCCAGGACGAAATAGGGAGCCAGGGGCACCTGTACTGGTGCCTTGTCCCATCCGTTGTTTTCCGGATTAAAGGCAAACAGACAGACGGAAACAAAAGCCAGGCCGGCAGCCAGGAAAAGGCCCTGGAGCCCTGTCCAGGGTCCCAGCCACAGACCCATCACCGCTGCCAGTTTGGGATCCCCGGCTCCCATGCCCTGGGGATACCGCCAGTGGATCAGCTGGAGCAGTCCCCCCAGCAGTCCGGCCCCTGTCAGAGGAGACAAAAAATCTCCGTCCGTCAGTCCGTGGAGAAGCAGGAACAACAGTCCCAGGGGAAGGAAAAAAACTTCGTACAGCTGCATTTCGTCCCTGTCCGTCCAGGCCATAAGGAGCAGCAGGCTCACACAAGCCAGCCTCAGAGCCAGTACCGCCGGAGGCCCGGGCATCCGGGAAAGGAGCAGGAACAGGGCTCCGGCTTCCGCTTCCCGCCAGAACAGGGATACGGTCAGTTCTTTGCCGCAGTGCCGGCATTTTCCCTTCTGGCGCAGATAGCTGACCAGAGGGATCAGTTCTCCCGGCCCCAGGATATGGCCGCAGCTGTCACAATGGGACCGGCCCCAGATAATGGATTCTTCCCGCCGGAGCCGGTTGGCACACAGATTCAGGAAGCTGCCCAGACAGGAGCCCAGGGCGAACCAGAAAAAGGAAATGAGCAAAGACAGCCATGGAAGAGAAATCATGGTTCCGCCCTCCTATCCCTGGATGCTGGTCCGCAGCTGGATGGCTTCGCCCAGATGGAGCGCCGTGATGTCCTCACTGCCGGCCAGATCCGCAATGGTCCGGGCCACTTTGATGATCCGGTCATGGCTCCGGGCACTGAGGCCCAGGCTGACGAAATATTTTTCCAGCAGGGCTTCCGCCTGAGGTGTCAGAGGACAGAAGGCCTTGACCTCCCGCCGGCCCATACTGGCGTTGCAGAACAGGTGGGTCCCTTTCAGCCGTTCCCGCTGGACCTGACGGGCTGCCACCACCCGTTCCCGGATGGCCGCGGAGCTTTCCCCCTTCTTTCTGCTTTTCATTTCCTGGTACTGGAGCCGGGGCACGTGGATCTGGATGTCGATCCGGTCCAGGAGGGGCCCGGAAATCTTCTTCTGATACCGGGCGATGTCCCCGGGCCGGCAGGTGCACTGGTGAAGGTTGTCCTCTTCTCCCCAGAACCCGCAGGGACAGGGATTCTGGGCCGCCACCAGGATGAACCGGGCGGGATAGGTGAGAGAGGCCTGGACTCGGCTGATGGTGACCATCCCGTCTTCCAGGGGCTGCCGGAGCACTTCCAGGGCGCTCCGGGAAAATTCCGGCAGCTCGTCCAGAAACAGGACTCCGTGATGGCTGAGGGTCACCTCTCCGGGATGGGGGATGCTGCCCCCTCCGATGAGTGCCGACTGGGAAACCGTGTGGTGGGGGCTCCGGAAAGGCCGTTCCACCATAATGCCGTGGTGGCCTTTCAAAAGGCCGGAGATGCTGTAGATCTTGGTCACTTCCAGGGCTTCTTCCTCGGTCATGGGCGGCAGGATGGAAGGCAGCCGCCGGGCCAGCATGGTCTTCCCGGCTCCGGGAGCCCCCACCATCAGCACATTGTGGCCTCCCGCCGCAGCGATCTCCAGGGCCCGCTTGGCCACTTTCTGGCCCTGGACATCTGCAAAGTCCACGGTATCCTCCAGGGGTTTCTCCAGTTCCAACACCTTTTTGGCCAGAGGCTCCAGAGGCTGCTTTCCCTGGAAATGGTCCACGATCTGCCCCAGGTTGTCCGCGGTATACACCTGGATCCCGTCCACCAGTTCCCCTTCGGTAGCGTTGCCGGAAGGGATGAAAATGGCCGGCAGCCCTTCGTCCCGGGCCCGTAGGATCATGGGCAGGATCCCGTTCACCGGGCGCAGGGATCCGTCCAAGGCCAGCTCTCCGGCGAACACAGGCATGGGGTCCGGCAGTTTCACATACTTCTTGGCAGCCAGCACCCCCAGGGCAATGGGCAGATCCAGTCCGGCCCCATCCTTTTTCAAGTCCGCCGGAGCCAGGTTCACAGTTATGTGGGTGTCCGGGAACCGGAAGCCGGAATTCTTCACCGCAGCCTTCACCCGCTCCCGTGCCTCCTTCACTGCCGTATCCGGCAGCCCCACCATTTCAAAGGCAGGCATGCCGTTGGTCACATCCACCTCCACTGTAACCATTTCTCCGTTGATCCCGCGGGTGGTCTCCCCCCAGGTCCGTGCGTACATGGAATC
This sequence comes from Acidaminococcus sp., assembly GCF_057597765.1. NCBI lineage: Bacteria > Bacillati > Bacillota > Negativicutes > Acidaminococcales > Acidaminococcaceae > Acidaminococcus > Acidaminococcus sp. The sequence goes on from NZ_DBMBXK010000006.1 coordinate 20,087, forward strand.
AGCTCCTTTGTCGTGTATCGTGAGTCGTTCATCGTGTGTCGTTTGCCGTGATTGGAGAAACCACCGATTTCTTCATCCAAAGCCAGCCACGCTGGCATCCATCGGCAGTTGACCATTGACAGATTTTATATTTAAAAGCAATTCTTCAAATGATTCAGAGAAATTTTCCCATACAGATCCAGGATCTCGATAATATCGAACCGGCTCCGGTACCGGAGCACCGGATTCTCCCGCAGGTAGCACCAGGCGGTTTTCCGGAGGCGGATCTGTTTGTCCCGGGTCACGGCGGCGGCAGGCCGGCCGAATTTCAGGCTGTGCCGGGTCTTTACTTCCACAAAGGCCAGCACTCCCCAGTGCCGGGCGATGATGTCGATTTCTCCCCAACTGCTCCGGTAGTTCCGGTCCAGGATCTCATATCCCTGTTTTTCCAGATAGCGGACGGCCGCCTCCTCCCCCCAGTTCCCGAACCGGCGGCGTTGGTGGACCATACTGATTCCCTCCTTTTTTGTTCCATGTCAGCTTTGCTGACTTCCTTAGGCCGTTGACTGTTGACATCTGACCGGGCTGTTGCCCTGGCAACAGCCCCCTACTTCAGTTTCAGCAGTTTGTTTTCACTGACGGCGGGTTCTTTCAGATCCATGGACTTCAGGGGTTCGAAGCTTCTCCGGTGCCAGGGGCTTGGGCCGCAGTCCAGGATGGCCTGGATGTGCCGGGCGGTACCGTATCCCTTGTGTTTGGCAAATCCGTACTGGGGATAGTCCCGGTCCAGATCTTCCATGATATGGTCCCTTGTTACCTTGGCGATGATGGAAGCGGCCGCCACCGCTGCACTTTTGCTGTCCCCCCGGACCATATCCTCCACAAAGATCCCTGGGATCTCCAAAGGCATGGCATCGGTAATGGCCCCCTGAGGGTGCACCTTCAGATGGGTCAGGCACAGGGTCATGGCGGTTTTAGCCGCCTGGTAGATGTTCAGCCGGTCGATTTCCCTGGGTCCCAGGATGCTGACGGTAACGCTAACCGCCTGTTCCAGGATCTCTCCATACAGGGTTTCCCGCCGGGCAGGAGTGACCTTTTTGGAATCGGTAAGGCCGGGCAGCCAGATTCCGTGAGGCAGGATCACTGCCGCCGTCACCAAAGGTCCGGCCAGTGGTCCCCGGCCCGCTTCGTCGCAGCCGGCCACCTGATCCATACCCCATTCCCAGAATTCCCGTTCCAGATCCTGGAGCCGTTCCAGCCGTTCCCGTTCCAGTTTCCGGGCTGCCTGTTTCCGGTCATAGGCTTCCAGCAGTTTCCGGACACCGGTCCGCCCATCCTTCCGCCAGCGTTCCAGTTCTGCTTCTTCCGGCCCCAGTTTCAGCTGTTCCCGGATTACCTGGATGCTCTCTTTTTTTTCCATGTCAGGCCTCGTCCCGGGGAGCGGCTTCCAGGGAGAAGGATCCCAGTTTCCCGGTCTTGAAGTCACGGAGAATCATCTGGATGGTTTTGTTCATATCCAGGACCCCGCCGGCCTTCAGACAGCCCCGGGCCCGGGCGATTTTTTCCTCTGCCGTTTCTACCGTGTCCTCCGGTGTCAGTTCGATCCGGTAACTGGCGGACAATTCCTGGGGATACAGCTTCATCAGCCGCTGGACCAGGATGTGTACGGCGGTTTCCTGATCAAAGACCTCTTCCCGGATGGCACCGGTCACTGCCAGACAGAATCCGGTTTCCGGATTGTCGAATTTGGGCCACAGGACACCGGGGGTATCCAGCAGTTCCAGCCCCTTCCCCAGGATCACCCACTGAGGTCCCCGGGTCACCCCCGGCTTGTTCTGGGCTGCGGCTTTGTTCTTCCCCAGCAGCCGGTTGATCAGGGTGGATTTCCCCACATTGGGGATCCCTACGATCATCACCCGGATGGACCGGTTCCGTACGCCCTTTTTCCGCCATTTTTCCAGGGTGGGTTCCCCGGCTTTCTGGATGGCATTCACCAGGGCCTTGACTCCCTTGCCTTTCTGACAGTCCACCTCCAGGGCCGTAAAGCTGTGCTTCTTGAAATAGGCCAGCCAGTCCCGGGTCCGGTCCGGATCTGCCATGTCCGTCTTGTTCAGCACCACGATTTTCTGCTTGCTGCCGATCAGCTGCTGGAGCATGGGGTTGGCACTGGACCGGGGAATCCTGGCGTCCAGCAGTTCCACCACCACATCCACCAGTTTCAGGTTGGCTTCCATCATCCGTTTGGCCTTGGTCATATGGCCGGGGAACCACTGGATATGGAATTTCTTTCCGCCGATTGTATTTTCCATGGGTACATCCTTTCTTATCCAAACAGGCAACGCCTGTCAATATGCATAGGCCCCATTATACCATGCTTCCCATTCAGAAGCGAATTGTGGAAAAAGCGGGGCATTAACGGGAATTTGGTGCAGTAAAGGGGCTGTGAAAAAATGATCTTTCATTTTTTCACAGCCCCTTTTTTTCACGGCAGCGCCCGTATCTGTCCCAGGGGCCAGAAGATCAGGCTGGCTTTGCCTTTCACCAGGCTCAGATCCACGAAGCCCACATCCCGGAACCGGCTGTCTTCGGAGTTGTTCCGGTTGTCCCCCATAACAAAGATATGGCCGGCAGGGACGGTGGTCTTGGGCAGGTTGGTGTGGAAGGGTTCCCGGATATATCTTTCATCCAGGGCTTCCCCGTTCACATAGGTCTTCCCGTCCCGGATCTCGATGGTGTCCCCGCCCACGGCGATGACCCGTTTGATGAAGTCCCGCCGGGTGTCACTGGGATACTTGAACACGATGATTTCTCCCCGTTTGGGCTGGCGGGTGTAATAAACCAGCTTGTTCACCAGCAGCCGTTCCTGGTCCTGGAGGGTGTTCATCATGGAAGGTCCGGATACCATATAGGGTTCCACCAGGAAGGTACGGATCCCAAAAGCCAGCACCACGGCCACAATGATGGAAATCAGCCAGTCACTGACCGTATCCTGCCAGGAGCCGGATTTCTTTTCTTCGCTCATGCCTTCTCCTTTGCAATAAAAAAGGCAGTTGCCGGAGCAACTGCCTCATTGATCCGATTACCGACGTTCTCTGATACGAGCGGCTTTACCGGTCAGTTTACGCAGATAGTACAGTTTTGCTCTGCGTACCACACCTCTGTGGGATACAACGATTTTTTCCAGACGCGGGGAATGGACAGGGAACATTCTTTCCACACCAACGCCGGAAGCAACGCGGCGAACAGTGAACATTTCCCGGGCACCGGAACCGCTCCGGGCAATGCATACGCCTTCAAACAGCTGAACCCGTTCACGGGTGCCTTCCACAACCTTCACATATACCTTCAGGGTATCGCCAGGACGGAATTCGGGAATGTCGGAACGCAGCTGTTCCTTTTCAATTGCTTCAATAACGTTCATTATTAATTTCCTCCTCAGAATCCAAGACGTTCATGTCTAGCCACGTGCTAACAGCGGACCGCCCGTTAATGCATACGCTGTATTATACCATACAGCCGGCTCCCGGTGCAACCGAAAAAGTCAGGATTCCCTGCTTTTCCCGGCCGTCCGGGACTTCTCTTTTTCTTCTTCTTCCATGGCCAGGAACAGTCTCCCGTCCCCCTTCTGCCACTGCATGGTCCGCAGCAGTTCCGGGCGGTGGAGGAAGGTGGCCCGCAGGCTCTCCTTCCTCCGCCACTGGCCGATTTTACCGTGGTCGCCGGAAAGCAGGACTTCCGGCACGGCTTTGCCCCTGTACTCCACCGGACGGGTGTACTGGGGGTATTCCAGCAGGCTGTCATGGAAGGAATCTTCCTCGGCGCTTACCTGCTTGCCCAGCACCCCGGGAATGAACCGGGCCACTGCATCCATGATGCACAGGGCCGGCAGTTCTCCTCCGGTCAGCACAAAATCCCCGATGGAAAGCCGGAGATCAGCTTCCTCCAGGATCCGTTCGTCAAAGCCTTCATAATGGCCGCAGAGCAGGATCAGATCCTGCCCGCTCCGGGCCAGTTCACACACCCGTTCCTGCCGGAGGGATTCTCCCACCGGGGTCAGGGCCGCCACCAGGGCTCCCGGTGCCAGCTCCCGGGCCCGTTCCAGGGCCGCCAGATAAGTCTGGGGCTTCAGCACCATCCCTGCTCCGCCGCCGCAGGTGGTATCGTCCACGCTCCGGTGCCGGTCGGTGGCATAGTCCCGGGGATCCACACAGTCCACGGACAGGAGCCCTTCCTGAGCCGCCCGGCCCAGGATGCTCCAGCTGCAGGCGCTCCGGATCATCTCCGGGAAAAGAGTGACAAATACGAATTTCATCTCAGATCCACTCCGGCAGCACCACAGTGATCTGCTTCTTTTCCCAGTCGATGTTCCGGATATTGTCCGCAATGGCCGCCACCAGGATATCTTCCCCCTGGGGCGGAGCAATGACGAACACATCGGTGGAACCGGGGCTGATCACATCCTTCAGCATCCCCACTGTTTCCCCTTCCGGAGTCACGGCGGCAAAGCCGATGATGTCCCGGACATAGAACTGGCCTTCCGGCAGAGGAGGCAGTTCTTCCGGCCGCAGGACGATGGTACGGCCCCGGAGGGTCTCCGCATCGTTCATGGTCTCAATGCCCTCCACCTTCATCAGGTACACATTCTTGTGCTGACGGAGGCTTTGGACCGTGTAGTCCCGGCCGTTGTCCAGGGTGATCTTCTTCATTTTGGCGTACCGCTCCGGATGATCCGTCTGCGGCATAATGCGAAATTCGCCCCGCACGCCATGCGGGGCGACAATTTTGCCAATCACGATATGCTGTTCCATAGGCTTATTCTCTGAAGCCGACGACTTTGCCGTCTTCCACGACGATTTCCGCCCCCATAAGGGCTTCCAGGTCGCTGCCTACAGTGATTTCTACAGAACGTTCCAGTGTACCATGACCGACTTCACTGCCGATTTCCAGGTTTTCAGCCCGTTCCAGCTTGTCTTTCAGTTCCTGGAGAGCATGGCCCCGCTGGGCCTTTTCATACTGGATCTGCTCCTGGAGCCCCCGGACAGCCTCCGGACCGGCAGCGGACTGTTCATTCAGCGCCCGCTTGGCATTGAACTGGAACTGTTCGAAATCCAGTTCTACCGCCTGGACCTGACGCTTCATATCTGCAATGATCTTGGCTTTCAGGTCTTCAGTGACCTTGGCCTTGATGACTACAGGCACCCGAACGATCATTTTATCCATGGTAACCACCTTTAGTCGATATCAACGATGACTTTCACGTTTTCGCGGGTAGCAGCTGCTTTCATCACCAGACGGATGGCCTTGGCAATGCGGCCTTGTTTGCCGATCACTTTACCCATATCTTCAGGCGCCACGTGGAGTTTCAGGATCACGGAAGATCCGGTCCTTTCTTCCTCCACCTGGACCTCGGAGGGATTATTCACGATAGCCTTAGCAATCACTTCAACTATCTCTTTCATAGTCATCCTCCTTATTTGGCTGCCTTTTCGCCAGCCAGTTTCGCCATCAGACCCTGTTTGCTGAACATGGAACGAACCGTATCAGTCGGCTGTGCGCCCTTTTTCATCCAGGACAGAGCTTTTTCTTCGTCGATGGTAACCACGGCGGGATCAACAGTGGAATCGTAGGTACCTACGGTTTCGATGAAACGGCCGTCACGGGGAGCCCGTTCGTCAGCAACGACGATACGATAGAAGGGGCTCTTTTTGGCACCCATACGTTTCAGACGGATTTTAACTGCCACAACATTCACCTCCTTACCAGATTGGTTTTATTGCATGAAAGGCAGTTTGAATCTGCCTTTCCGTGCATACTTGTTCATACCCTGCATGGTCTTCATGAGCTTTTTGCTCTCTTCGAACTGCTTCAGCAGCCGGTTCACATCCTGGACCCGCTGGCCGCAGCCGGCTGCAATGCGCTTGCGCCGGGACCCGTTGATGATCCGGGGATTCTGCCGCTCCTGGGGCGTCATGGAATAGATAATGGCTTCCAGCCGGCGGACTTCCTTGCCGTCCAGATCCACCCCTTCCAGCTGCTTGGCAAATTTACCCATGCCGGGGATCATGCTGAGAATGGATTCCAGGGACCCCAGTTTCTTGACCTGTTTCATCTGGTCCAGGAACATGTCCAGGGTGAATTCATTCTTCTTCAGGGATTCCGCCATTTTTTTGGCCGAATCCACATCGATGGCTTCCTGAGCCTTTTCGATCAGGGAGAGCACGTCCCCCATGCCCAGGATCCGGGAAGCCATACGGTCAGGATAGAAGGGCTGGAGGGCATCCAGTTTTTCTCCCATCCCTACAAACTTCACCGGGCAGTTGGTCACTGCCTTGACGCTGAGTACGGCGCCCCCACGGGCGTCACCGTCCAGCTTGGTCACAATCAGCCCCGTAATGCCCAGGGCTTTGTTGAAGGAATCGGCCACCGTAACGGCGTCCTGGCCGGTCATGGCATCCACCACCAGCAGGATTTCGTCCGGATGGACCGCGGCTTTCATGTCTTTCAGCTCATTCATCAGGGTCTCGTCCACATGGAGACGGCCGGCGGTATCGATGAGCACGGTATCGCACAGGAGGGCATTGGCCCGCTTCAGGGATTCTTTGGCGATTTCCACCGGAGAAACCTGGTCTCCCAGAGAGAACACCGGCATATCCAGCTGTTTGCCGATGACTTCCAGCTGGGTAATGGCGGCAGGACGGTACACGTCCCCGGCCACCATCAGCGGCTTCTTCCCGTTTTTCCGCAGGTAGTTGGCCAGCTTGCCCAGAGTGGTGGTCTTGCCGGCGCCCTGGAGCCCCACCAGCATGATTACCGTAGGCGGATTGGCCGCCTGGTTCAGCTTGCTCTGGGTGCCCCCCAGGAGCTCGATGAGCTCCTCATGGACGATTTTCACAATATATTGGCCTGGAGTGAGATTGGGGTCAACCTGCTGCCCCATGGCCCGCTCCTTGATCTTGGCGGTAAATTCTTTGACGACCTTGAAGTTCACATCCGCTTCCAGCAGGGCCAGCCGGACTTCCCGGAGGGTCTCTTTCAGATCCTGTTCGGAAACCGTCTTCTGTCCCCGGAGCTTCTGGATGGCTGCCGTCAGTTTGTCGGTTAGGATTTCAAAAGCCATAGTTACCTGCTTTCGTCAATGATGCTTTTCAGGATATCTTCCACCTTCCCCAAACGGGGATCGGTGCTGTCACTGATCCGGCAGGCTTCCAGGAGTTTTACCGCTCCCCGGAGCTTGAACTGCCGTTCCTGATCCTGGTGCAGCAGGTGAAGTCTGTTTTCGTACTTTTCCAGGGTCTGTTCCACACGCCGCAGCAGATCATAGACCGCCTGACGGCTGGTCTGGGTATTTTCCGCGATTTCTCCCAATGACAGGTCATCGTAGAAATACTCTTCCATGATTTTCTGCTGTTTCTCCGTGAGCAGCCCGCCATAGATGGCATAGAGCTGACCGAACCGGATCCTTTTTTCAAAGCCTTCATCCTGCATGAATATCACCGGGTGCTATTGTACTATAAAGAGAAAAACCTGTCAAGGATTTTTCCTTGACAGGCAAAGTTTTTTTCTCAGAAGAGACTTTCCTGGTCCGGTCCCTTCTTTTTGGGGGCTTTCCGTTCCTCACCGGATTTGGCCGGCTGGGGCGTAAACAGGTCCCGGTCCCCGTAAAGGACTTTTTTCTGGACTTCCAGGTCCTCCTTTTCCCACCGGACTGCATGGCGGGTGTATTTTTTCAAAAGAGGGGACTGGGGATGGGTTTCCTTGTTCAGATTCACCAGATCATAGGCTTCGGTGATCATCCGGCCCAGGACGGAATTCACACCATTGGGACTGCTGTCCCGGACCAGGGCCTGGTATTCCTCATAAAGCTCCGGGTCCTGCTGGAGGAACAGGAACACCTGGTCCGTCAGCTGCCGGGTGAACCGGGACAGGAGCTTCTTCCCCAGTTTTTCCGTTTTCAGGTCGCTTGCCATGGCTGCCTCCCGTCACTGCTGCCGGGCCTGGATTAGGGCCTTCATCCGGCTGACAGCAGCGGTGATGTCAGGAGCTCCCAGGATGGCGCTGATCATGGCACAGCCGGCGGCACCCTGGTCCAGTACTTCCTCCATCCGGTCTTCCTGGATGCCTCCGATGCCTGCAACCGGGATCCGGACCGCCTGGACGATTTTTTCCAGCATTCCGGCAGGCAGCAGAGAGGCATCTTTTTTGCTCCCGGTGGGATACAGGGCCCCCACTCCCAGGTAATCGGCCCCCTGGGCCTGGGCTTCCAGGGCTTCCTCCAGATTGTGGGCGGAAATGCCGATGATGGCGTCCGGCCCCAGAGCCGCCCGGGCCTTCTGGATGGCCTCGTCTTCCTGGCCCAGATGGACACCGTCTGCTTCCAGGATTTTGGCCGCTTCCACATTGTCGTCCACCAGGAAGGGCACCTGGTACTTCCGGCACAGGGCCTTTACCTTTTTCCCTTCCGTCACCAGGTCTTCCAGGCCCAAATGCTTTTCCCGGAGCTGGAGCAGGGTCACCCCGGCCCGGAGGGCTTCCTCCACCGCTTCATAAAAATCCCTGCCCTGGAGACAGTTCCGGTCAGTGACCAGGTACAGGCTCAGATCAAATTTTTTCATGATGCATCACTCCCAGCCGGCATGCCGGTACAGATCCACGAAATGGTGGATGGGCCCGTGGCCCTTGCCCACCGCCAGACCGTTCTGGATGCCCAGGGCCACATAGGCCTTGGCCTTTTCCACGGCTTCCGGAAGTGGCTGACCGGCGGCCAGTTCCGCGGCCAGGGCAGAAGACAGGCTGCAGCCGGTGCCATGGGTATTGGGGTTGTCGAACCGCTGGCCCGGGAACCATTTTCCCTTCAGCCAGTCCCCTTCCCCGGGATACAGAAGGTAGTCATCGGCCGTATCCGCCAGATGGCCGCCTTTCAGCAGCACGGCCCTGGCCCCTTTCTGGCAGATCACCGCCGCAGCCTTTTCCATGTCATCCTGGCTGCGGATGGAAAGGCCGGACAATACTTCTCCTTCCTGCATGTTGGGAGTGATCAGGGTGGCCAGAGGCAGCAGTTTTTCCTGAAGGTCCTTCCGGGCCTCTTTTTCCAAGAGATAGCTGCCGGAAGTGGCCACCATCACCGGATCCACCACCAGCACTTTGGGAGCGTACTCCTCCATTTTCCGGGCAATGGCCCGGATCAAAGCGGAATTGGACACCATCCCTACCTTGACCCCGTCCACCCGGATATCCTGGAATACGGCATCGATCTGGGCTTCCACCACTTCCGGGTCGATGTTCTGGATGGCGGTGACCCCGGTGGTGTTCTGGGCAGTCACGGCAGTGATCACGCTCATGCCGTAGCAGCCATGAGCGGCAAAAGTCTTCAGGTCAGCCTGGATGCCGGCTCCGCCGGAAGAATCCGACCCGGCAATGGTCAACAGATGGAACATGTTTTCTCCTTCTTTCTGAAAAAGGCTGCCGCCTGAGCGACAGCCTTTTTCATCCAATCACTTCAGTTTCTTCACCATTTCCACCACATGGTCCACGGTGAAGCCGAATTCTTTGTAGACGGTCTTGCCGGGGGCGGAAGCGCCGAACCGGTCGATGCCCAGGACTCTGTCCTCGCTGCCGGTGTACCGGGCCCAGCCGGTGCGTACTCCGGCTTCCAGTGCGATGGCAGGCACATCCTTGGGCAGGACTTTCTTCTTGTAGGCACTGCTCTGCTGTTCGAACACATCCCAGCTGGGCATGGACACCACATTGACCCCGATGCCTTTTTCTTCCAGGGCTTTCTGGGCATCCAGAGCCAGATGGACTTCACTGCCGGTGGCAATGATCACAGCCTTCACCTTGTCTTTGGCGGAGGGGCTCAGCACATAGGCCCCTTTGGCCGCACCCTTGGCAATGGTCTTTTCATACCCATGGAGCACCGGCAGACCCTGACGGGTGAGCAGCAGGCAGGTGGGCTGCTTCCGGTTTTCGCAGGCGGCTTTCCAGGCCACAGCCGTTTCCAGGGCGTCCGCCGGGCGGAACACGGATACGTTGGGGATCAGCCGCAGGCTCATGGTCTGTTCGATGGGTTCATGGGTGGGCCCGTCTTCCCCTACGAACACGCTGTCATGGGTGTAGACGAACACGCTGCCGATGCCCATGAGAGCCGCCATCCGCACAGCCGGCCGCATGAAGTCGGCGAACACCAGGAAGGTGGCCCCGAAAGGCAGGATACCGCCATGGAGGCACAGACCGTTGACGATGCAGCCCATGGCATGTTCCCGGATGCCGAAGTGGATGTTCCGACCGGTCCGGTCTTCGGCGGAGAAGAAGCCTTTGCCCTTCATTTCCGTTTTGTTGGAGGGCCCCAGGTCAGCGCTGCCCCCGGTAAGAGCAGGAATCTTGTCAGCCAGCAGCTGGAGTACGGAACCGGAGGCGGCCCGGGTGGCCACACTGTCCGTATCCTTGAAGGCAGCCATCAGGTCTTTCACATCCAGATCCATTTTCCCGTCCAGCCGGTCAGCCAGTTCCTGTGCCAGTTCCGGATAAGCCCGGCCGTAGTCTTCCAGCAGTTTGTTCCAGTCTTCTTCGTTTTTCCGGCACTGGGGCAGTTTGTCCGCAAAATGTTTCTTCACGACTTCCGGCACCACAAAGGACTGGCTGCCGTCCCAGCCGGCGGCTTCCTTGGTCTTGGCCACGTTTTCCGCCCCCAGGGGTTCCCCGTGGGCACTGGCCATATCCTGCCGGGGGCTGCCGAAGCCGATATGGGTCTTCACGATGATCAGGGACGGTTTCCGGGTTTCCTTCTTGGCGGCTTCAATGGCTTTGGCCAAAGCTTCCACATCTTCAGAAGAAGCCACCCGCAGCACCTGCCAGCCATAGGCTTTGAACCGGGCTCCCACATCTTCCCGGAAGGCAATGTCCGTGCTGCCTTCGATGGTGATCTTGTTGTCATCATAGAGGAAGATCAGTTTTCCCAGACCCAGGGTACCGGCCAGAGAAGCGGCCTCAGAAGCCACCCCTTCCATCTGGTCTCCGTCGGAGGTGATGCCGTAGGTGTAATGGTCCACCACCTTGTAGCCTTCCTTGTTGTACCGGGCGGCCATCATTTCTTCCGCCATGGCCAGTCCCACTGCCATGGCAAAGCCGTGGCCCAGAGGACCGGTGGACACATCCACCCCGGGGGTCACACCGTATTCCGGATGGCCCGGAGTCTTGCTGCCCCACTGACGGAAGTTCTTCAGATCTTCCAGGGACAGATCATAGCCGGCCACATGGAGCATGGCATAGAGCAGGGCGCTGCCGTGGCCCGGGGACAGGACGAAACGGTCCCGGTCGAACCAGTTGGGGTTTTCAGGATTGTATTTCATGAACCGGTCCCAAATGGTGTACATCAGGGGCGCGGTTCCCAGAGGAAGGCCCGGGTGACCGGAATTGGCCGCCTGCACCTCATCGATGGACAAAAAACGCAGGGTGTTGATGCTTTCAGTATCAATATTTTGCATGAAAAAAATCCCTCCATAGCGGATGTAAAAAAGTGGTATACACAGTCATTCATTCTGATTATAGGCCATTTGAGGGGGTAACGCAAGGGGTGCTGCTGCAAGGACAGCAGCACTGTCAACGGTCATCTGTCAACAGCCCTTCTTCTCACTGTCTCAGCAGCAGCACGCTCCCCAGCACAATCAGGCTGCCGCCCACCCAGGAATACCCGGTCAGGACTTCGCCCCAGAGCAGAGCTCCCGCCAGAATATGGAACAGGATGCCGGTATACATGAGAAAGTTCACCATAGTAGGATGGATGTGGGTGCACCCCCAGGTCAGGCACACCTGGCCCAGCAGGGCGGACAGGGCCATTTCCAGGATCCATCCCCATTCGGCCCCTGTCGGCAGGGTCCACCGGTCCATACCCATGAGCACCAGTCCTCCCAGAGTGCTGTACAGTTGGAAATACAGCACCAGTTCCGTCTGGGTGTGGCCTCCCCGCTCCGTCATCTTCCCGATGCACACGTAAGCGCTGGCTGCAAAGAAGGCGGACAGGATCCCAAACAGGGCATAAAGGTTGAACGAGTGGAAATTCCACACCTGAAGGACGATGGCCGCTCCCAGGGCGATCACCCCCAGCCAGGGCACCGACCGCTTCTGGAGACTGCCCCGGAGGAAAATCGGGGACAGGAGACACATGAAAAAGGCAGAGAGCTGAGTGAGGATTTCCGCGTCCCCCAGTTTCAATCCATTGAGGCAGTAAAAAAAGAACAGCAGGCAGGCACATCCGAACAGGCCCCGGAGATGGAGCAGCCCCCGGTCCTTCCCGGAAAACACCGGCAGGGTTTCCATCCGGGCCATAAAGGGCAGGAACAGCATCCCCACCAGTCCCCGGAAGAAGGTGATTTCCCCGGTGCCCAGGTGGAGCAGTTTCTTGGCTCCCACATCCATGGTGGTAAAGAACACCGCCGCCAGGATGGAAGCCAGGATGCCCTTTTTTTCAGTAGTCAGTGTCACATCCATTCCTCCTTGTACAATCGATCCCTTTCAGTTTACACAAAAACCGGACCTCCGGCAATGGCCGGCAGGTCCGGTAAACGCATATTTTTACTTTTTGGCGGCTTCTGCCTTGGCTCTGGCTTCAGCAATGATCTTGTCCGCCATCTTGGGAGGCACGTCTTCGTAATGGTCAAACTTCATTTCGAAGGTCCCGGTCCCCTGGGTCAGGGCCCGGAGATCCACAGCGTAATCCAGGATTTCCGCATAGGGCACCTGGGCCTTTACCACAGCCCGGCCGTCTTCTGCAGACTGCATCCCCAGGATCCGTCCCCGTTTGCTGTTCAGGTCGGAAATAATGTCCCCGGTCATCCGTTCGTCACAATACACATCCAGGTTGTAATAGGGTTCCATCAGCACAGGCTTGGACTGTTCCGCCGCTTTCTGGAAGGCCATGTGGGAAGCCACTTTGAAGGCCATTTCCGAAGAGTCCACCGTATGATAGGACCCATCCAGCAGGGTGATCTTCAGATCCACCACCGGATATCCGGCCAGGATCCCGTGTTCCATGGATTCCTTCATGCCCTTTTCCACCGCCGGGATGTACTGCCGGGGCACGGCACCTCCGAAAATCTTGTCCACGAACTCAAAACCGCTTCCCGGAGGCAGAGGTTCCATTTTGATGACCACATGGCCGTACTGGCCGTGGCCCCCGGTCTGTTTCTTGTATTTGCCTTCCACTTCTGCAGAACCCCGGATGGTTTCCCTGTATTCCACCATGGGCGGTTTCAAAACGGCTTCCACCCCGAATTTCCGTTTCATCCGTTCCATCAGGATGTCCAGATGCTGGTCTCCCATGCCGCTGATCAGAGTTTCCTTGGTCACCGGGTTCCGGCTGACGATAAAGGTGGGATCTTCGTCCATGAGCTTGTTCAGAGCCGCCGCAATTTTGTCCTCGTCCCCCTTCTTTTTGGGAGCGATGGCCCGGCTGTACATGGGCAGAGGGTATTCAATGGGTGCAAACTGCACCGGTGCCTCCTTGGCACTCAGGGTATCCCCGGTCATGGTGAACTGGAGACGGGAAATCACCCCGATATCCCCGGCGGTAATGGCCTTCATGGGGATCTGGTTCTTGCCCCGGAGGGTGCAGATGGCCCCCACCTTTTCCATTTCATCCCGGCTGGCGTTGTACACAGTGCTGTCGGCGTTGATAACCCCGGAGAACACCCGGATGAAGCTCATCCGTCCCACAAAGGGATCGGAGGTGGTCTTGAACACCAGAGCGGCCAGCGGTGCATTGGAATCCCGCCGTTCCACCTCTCCGGTTTTCAGGTTGGTTACATGGTATTCGTTCAGGATGGCCGGGAAGGTATAGTCCACAATGGCGGACAGGGTCCGGCCCAGGCCGATGTTCTTGAAGGCGGATCCGCAGAGCACCGGGAAGATGATTCCCTGCCGGATGCCCTTCACCAGACAGCTCATCACTTCTTCATCGGAAATGGTTTCCCCTTCCAGATACCGTTCCATGATTTCGTCATCGGCTTCGACCGCCGCTTCCACCATTTTGTCATGGGCATCCTGGACCCATTCCTTCAGATCAGCAGGGACCTCGATTTCGTCGGCCCCGTTGCCGTTGCCCCGGTAGGCCTTCTGGTTGAACACGTCGATGACCCCGCAGAAATCCGCTTCCTTGCCCAAAGGCAGTTCCAGAGGCAGGATCCGTTTCCCGATCTTGGCCCGGAGATTGTCCAGGATATTGTCGTAATCAGCGTTTTCCCGATCCATTTTGTTCACGAAGATCAGCCGGGGCAGACCTGCTTCTTCCGCCAGCTTCCAGCACTGTTCCGTCCCGATCTGGACCCCGCTGGTGGCGCTGACCACGATCAGCACGCTGTCCACCGCCCGGAAGGCCCCTTTCACTTCCGCCACGAAATCCGCAAACCCCGGGGTATCGATGAAGTTGATCTTCACATCCCGCCATTCCACCGGTGCCAGGGTGGCGCTGACAGAAACCCCTCTTTTGATTTCTTCCGGTTCAAAGTCCGTAGTGGTCTGGCCGTCTTCCACCTTGCACATCCGGCTGATGGCCCCGCTGCGGTAGAGCAGAGCTTCCGTCAGGGAAGTGGTGCCTGCGCCTCCATGACCTACGATTGCCACGTTTCTGATTTTATCACCTGTATACTCTTTCACTGTACAGCCCCCTTTGTTCCGTATGGTGCAGGAGGTACCGCTGCCGAAACAGGGTCCTCAACAAGTTTGATGGTACTCTTTTTCGGGGAAAGACAGCCTTTTTCCTGCTTTTTACAGAAAACTTTTGAAATTCTCCCAAAAGAAAAAGGAATGTGTAACGATAGATACACATTCCTTCTGCAGCTCTTTCTCAGGCCCGACGTTTCCGGTACCGGCTGTACAGCAGCGTTCCGTAGACCAGGAGCACCAGAGTCACCAGGATGGCCAGCCGGTCCATATGCTGGCGGAAATGGACGATGTCGTGGCCCACCACCACTTCCAGGGCCGTGGAGGGCAGTTTCCCGATAAAGGTGGCAATCACATAGTCCCGGAACTTCATCCGGCTGATGGCTCCCAGGCAGGTGAGGATCCCGGAAGGGAAATAGGGCAGGGTCCGTGCCAGGGCCATGGCCACCAGGCCGTTTTCACTGCTCATCTCGTCCAGTTTCTGGAGATTGTTGCTTTTGGCAATGACGGTTTCCGCTGTGGACCGGAGGAAATACCGCATAATGAGGAAACTGAGAATCACCCCCACGCTTTCCGCGGACCAGGATACCAGGATCCCCACCGGCAGCCCGAACACCACCCCATTGGCCGTAGACAGGAAAATGGAGGGAAGACAGCCGGCGGCGTTGATGAACACATCCAGCAGGAAACTGATGACTACGGCCCAGGGGCCGAAGGAGCGGAGAAAGTCCACGGTTTCCTGGATGTTCCCACCCCGGGCCAGGTGGACGATCTGGTGATAGAATCCGGGGTCCAGAAAATGGATCAGGACCAGGACCCCCAACAGCCCGGCAAAAGCCAGAAGTTTGAAAGTCCGTTCCGAACAGCGGTCTTGGGCAGGATATTGCGGTTGTGATTGTACAGGTGCTTCCATGATACGGCTCCTTATGACAAAATCAATGAAAGATCAATAGTGGATTTTCTTTATTATAGCCGGAACTTGTTACAGAAATGAAAACTGCATGTAAAGAAAGGTGAAAGAAGGGGGCCGCTGACAGCGAGGGGAGCTGCACGCAGCGTGCAGCCCCACCTTATGCATTGAATATCCTCTCGAACCGTCCGTCGAACTGGGTGGTGGCAGCGGCGCGGATCACTTCCTGGGCCGTGTCCGGGTCTCCCATGGTCCACTGGGCCGCTTTCCGGGCTTCCACCAGGGTATCCGTATCCCGGAGGATGTCCGCTATGTACAGGTCGCTGAGGCCGTGCTGGCGCAGGCCGAAGAACTGGCCGGCCCCCCGGAGTTCCAGATCCTTTTCCGCCAGCAGGAACCCGTCGCTGCAGCTGCGCATGATCTGGAGCCGTTCCAGGGTCACCGGATTGGTGGAAGCGGTAAGCAGCACGCAGTAAGACTGGGCGCTGCCCCGGCCTACCCGGCCCCGGAGCTGGTGCATCTGGGCCAGACCGAACCGGTCCGCCCCCTCGATGACCATCAGCGTGGCATTGGGCACGTTCACCCCCACTTCCACCACCGTGGTGGTGATCAGCACCTTGGTTTCGTTCCGGGCGAAACTTTCCATCACTGCATCCTTTTCTTCCGGCTTCAGACGGCCGTGGAGGAGCCCGCAGGGAATCCCCTTCAGATAGGTGGAGGTCAGTTCCTCGTAGAGTTCTTCCGCCGCCTTGGCGTCCACCCCTTCGCTTTCCTCGATCAGGGGGCACACCACATAGGCCTGGTGGCCTTCCTGGATCTGATGGACCATCCCCTGGTACACTGCCGGCCGTTTGTCCTCGGTGTAGCACAGGGTCCGGACCGGTTTCCGTCCCGGGGGCATTCCTTTCATCAGGGACACGTCCAGGTCCCCGTACACGGTGAGAGCCAGGGTCCGGGGAATGGGGGTGGCGGTCATCACCAGCACATGGGGCGCATACTGGCTCTTGGCCTGGAGTTTGGCCCGCTGGGCCACCCCGAACCGGTGCTGTTCGTCCGTAATGGCCAGGGCCAGGGAATGGAACACCACCTTGTCCTGGATCAGGGCGTAGGTCCCCACCACTGCCTGGATGGAGCCGTCTGCCAGGCCTTCCAGCACCTGACGGCGTTTTTTGGCAGTCAGGCCTCCGGTCAAAAGGGCCGTCCGGATTCCGGCCGGTTCCAGCACCTTCTGCATTTCCTGGTAATGCTGTTCCGCCAGGATCTCTGTAGGAGCCATGAGACAGCCCTGGTAGCCGTTTTCCACTGCTTTGGCCAGGGCCAGAAGGGCCAGGGCCGTCTTCCCGGAGCCTACATCCCCCTGGACCAGCCGGTTCATGGGTTCCGGGCTCTGCATGTCGTCGTCGATTTCCTGCCAGGCTTTTTTCTGGCTGTCGGTAAGCGCAAAGCCCAGACCTTCCCGTACCTTCTGCACCAGCTCTCCGGACCGGGCCATCTTGATGCCCCGGCTGTCCTTCTTGATTTCCACCCGGTGATGGAGCAGCCCGCACTGGAGAAAGAACAGCTCTTCAAAAATCAGCCGCTGCCGGGCCTTTTCCAGCAGTTCCGGACTTTTGGGAAAGTGGATGTTCTCCAGGGCTTCCAGCCGGGGCAGGAAATGCTTGGCCTGGAGGATCTTTTCCGGCAGGCACTCCGGCAGTTCCTTCCGGGCCAGGGCCAGAGCCTGGCGCACCGCCCCCCGGACCTGGTTCTGGGTCAGGCTGCCGGTCAGGGCATAAGTGGGCAGGATGCCGGGGGCCTCCGCCTTTTCATCCTTTACATGGGACAGACTGGCGCTGGTGACACTTTTGGCGGTGCGGCCCAGGTTCACCTTGCCGATGACCAGCACCTCATCTCCAGTATGGTACACCCGGGTCATGTAGGTCTGTGCCCCGAACAGGACGATTTCCGCAAAGCCCGTGCCGTCCCCCAGGGTAATGGTGGCGTATTTCATGTTCCGGGCACTCCGCCGGTTGTTCAGCCGGACGATGGTCCCCCGGAACAGCTGCATTTCCCCACCGGTGGTCAGTTCTCCGATGGTCCGGATGTGGGAATAATCCAGATAGCAGCCCTGCCGGGGAAAATGATTCAGCAGGTCGCCGATGGTCTCTACGTTGATATTTGCGAATTCCAGGGCCTTTTTGGGCCCGATGCCTTTGAGTTTGCTTACAGGTTCCTGCCACCACATGGTCATTTTCTCCTTTTCTCATGGTTTTCTACTTGCAATTATAATCCAATTTGTGTTAAAATAGCTACATTGAGTTTTAAAAATAAAGCATTGCCTTATAACTTGAAGGAGGTGGGACCATGGCATGCATCTGTGAAATCTGCAACAAAGGTGAGCTGTCCGGCAACAACGTCAGCCATTCCAATAGACATGTAAAACGTTCTTGGAAACCTAACGTTCAAAAGGTTAAAGCGGTGGTAGACGGTGAAGTGAAGAGCATCAACGTGTGCACTCGCTGCTTACGTTCCGGCAAGGTAACCCGCGCCATCTAAGCTATAGGTTACAACATAAAAAAGCTGACTGCTTCGGCAGCCAGCTTTTTTGTTTCTCTCTACAGCTTCGCCCCGCAGAAGGGGCAAAAGGCCACGTTTTTGGGCAGCGCTGCATGACACTGGGGACAAATCCGCTGATCCAGGTAAGCCTGGGCCTTTTCCTCGAACAGGGCCACAAATTTATCCGTTTCCCGGTTCTGGGGCTTCAGGCTGTACACTTCCATGCGTTTTTTGTAGATGTCCACGATTACATTGCAGCCCTGTTCCAAAGGCTGTACGGCAAAAACGATTTCCTTCCGTTTGGGTTTCCCGAACAGGAAGGATTTTTCTTCCGACACCAGGGAGCCGTTCAGCAGCATCCCGGCATCATCCTGTTTTTCGATTTCCACTTCCATTTCCCGGCATACCTGAAGCCCCAGTTCCCAGGCCACTGCCGGTGCCAGGTTGTAGACCTGTTCCACAAAACTTCCGCCGCTGCCGTTTACTTTCATGGTTCCTTCCCCCTCAGTTCAGGGTAATGGTCAGGACAATGTCCTTACCGGCCGCCACCGGTCCTGACTGTGCCTTTTCCATCTTCCCCACCTTATCCCCATTGGTGATCACCATGGGGGTAGTCAGATTGCAGCCGCAGCTTCCCAGTTTCTCCCGGTCGAATTCGATCAGAGGCTGGCCGGCCTTTACCTTGTCCCCGGTTTTAACCAGGGCCTTGAAGCCCGCCCCATTCTGGGCCACCGTATTGAGTCCCACATGGAGCAGGATTTCCAGTCCGTGGCCTTCCGTGAGGGCAATGGCATGGGCCGTATCCGGCACATAGGAAATGGTTCCGTCACAGGGGGCTGCCAGCCGTCCTTCTTCCGGCCGTACCGCCACCCCGTCTCCCAGCATTTTCTGGGCAAAAGCCTTGTCCGGCACCTGATCCAGGGACACCAGTTCCCCGGTCAAAGGAGCCAGCAAGGTCACTTTCGTCTTTCTGAAAAACAATCCCATAGTATGATCTCCTTGTTTCCTGTGTGTACCATATTATTGTAACATGAAAAAAGGGGTGCTGCACAGCAGCACCCTTTTTTCTTATTTCAAGCAGGCTTTCCGGGACAGGTTCAGCCGTCCTTTGGAGTCGATTTCCACCAGCTTCACGACGATTTCGTCGCCTACGCTGACTACATCTTCCACTTTTTCCACCCGTTCCTTGGCCAGCTGGGAAATGTGCACCAGCCCTTCCCGGCCGGGCATGAATTCCACAAAGGCCCCGAAGTTCATGATCCGGGTGACTTTGCCGGTGTACACCTTGCCCACTTCCGGTTCTGCCGTGATGTCCTGGATGGTCTTGATGGCCGCATCGGCGGATGCGCTGTCGGCGGCGGCAATGTACACGGTACCGTCATCGTTGATGTCGATCTGGGCACCGGTATCTTCCACGATCTTCTTGATCACCTTGCCCCCAGGTCCGATGATGTCTTTGATCTTCTCCGGGTTCACCTTAATGGTGGTGATCTTGGGTGCGTATTTCTTCAGCTGCTTCCGGGGTTCGGAGATGCATTCCAGCATCTTGCCCAGGATGAAGGCACGGCCTTTCTTGGCCTGGGCCAGGGCCGCCTGGAGGATGTCTTTGGTCAGGCCGTCCACCTTGATGTCCATCTGGATGGCGGTGATACCCTTGGAGGTACCAGCTACCTTGAAGTCCATATCCCCGTTGGCGTCTTCCAGGCCCTGGATATCGGTAAGGATGGTGAAGTTTTCTCCTTCCTTCACCAGGCCCATGGCCACCCCGGATACCGGAGCTTTAATGGGCACGCCGGCATCCATCAGGGACAGGGTGCTGGCACAGGTGCTGGCCATGGAGGAAGAACCGTTGGATTCCAGCACTTCAGAAACCAGCCGGATGGTATAGGGGAATTCCTCTTCCGAAGGAATCACCGGCAGGAGAGCCCGTTCCGCCAGCGCCCCGTGACCGATTTCCCGACGGCCCGGGCTGCGCAGAGGTTTGGTTTCGCCCACACTGTAAGGCGGGAAGTTGTAATGGTGGATGTACCGTTTCTGGATGTCCCCGGCCAGGGTTTCCAGGTTCTGGGCTTCCCGGAGCGGAGCCAGGGCCAGGCAGTTGAGCACCTGGGTCTGTCCCCGGGTGAACAGGCTGCAGCCGTGAGGACGGGCCAGGAGCCCCACTTCACAGCTGATGGGACGGACTTCATCCAGGGCACGGCCGTCCGGACGGATCTTGTCCACGGTGATGATGTGCCGGAACACCCGTTTCACCAGTTTGGCCACCACATGGGCAATATCGATTTCATTGTCCGGATACAGTTCCGTAAAGTGGGCCAGGATTTCCTCCTTGGCTTCGCTGACCATTTTGTCCCGGTGCAGCTTGTCCGGATCCATCAGGGCATCGTGGATCTTGGGTTCCCCATAGGCTTCGATTTCCTGGGCCAGTTCTGCGGGGGGAGTGTAGACTTCGAAGTCCATTTTGGGCTTGCCCACTTCGGCCTGGATCTTTTCCTGGAATTCCACCAGTTTCTTGATTTCGCCGTGCGCAAACCAGATGGCATCCAGCATCACTTCTTCAGAAACTTCCTTGGCGCCGGCTTCCACCATCAGGATGGCGTCTTTGGTACCGGCCACTGCCAGGTTCAGTTCGCTGACCTTGGCCTGTTCCACAGTGGGTTCCACAATGAACTGGCCATCGATGAGGCCTACCCGGACCCCGGCGATGGGGCCTTCAAAGGGGATATCAGAAATGGACAGGGCACAGGAAGCACCGATCATGGCCGGAATGTCCGGGGCATTGTCCGGATCCACGGAAACTGCCGTGCACACGATCTGTACATCGTTGTGGTAGCCGTCCGGGAACATAGGCCGAATGGGCCGGTCGATGAGCCGGGACGTGAGGATGGCCGTTTCTGCCGGCCGCCCTTCTCTCCGCAGGAACCCGCCGGGGATCTTGCCCACTGCGTACATCTTTTCTTCGAAATCCACTGTCAGCGGGAAGAAATCCACCCCTTCCCTGGGGGTATCGGTACCCGTCACAGCCACCACTACAGCCGTTTCGCCGTAGCGGACCAGAACAGCGCCATTGGCCTGTTTGGCAATCTTCCCCGTTTCAATGGTAAGGGTCCGACCTCCAAAATCCGTGCTAAAACTATGCATCCTCTGCATCCTCCTTATGTTTCACTCTTGACATTATGGGTAGATTATACTACACCAGCGGGGAAAAAGCTATAAAAAAGAGGGCTTTGCCCTCTTTTGTCAATTGTCAACAGTCAATGGCTAAATGATAAAATTTGCCAAAGCAAATTTTTGAATATGGTATACCAACCTTTTCAAAGAATACTTGTTTCCTCATCAAATATCCTATGGATTGCCAAATAAAAAAGAACCCGTCCAACAAGGCGGGTTCTTTTCTCTGGCAATTGACCATTGACAGGGCCATTGTGCTGCGAAACAGCACCTTATTTATTCTCTTCCTTCTCCAAAGCATCCTTCAGGGTATGCCAGGCCAGGACGGCGCATTTTACCCGGGCGGGCATGTTGGAGATATTTTTCAGGGCGATGGCGTCGTCCAGTTCTTCCAGTTTCCCGTCATCGGTTTCTTCCCGCTTGATCATGGCCAGGAACAGATCCACCAGACGGAGGGCTTCCTTGACGGATTTCCCCCGGATCAGGTCGATCATGATATCCGTGGAGGCCTGGCTGATGGCGCAGCCGTGGCCGGTGTAGGCGGCATCTTTGATGATCCCGTCCTGGATATCCGCCTGGAGAGTAATGTCATCCCCGCAGCTGGGGTTGTGGCCGTGTTCCTGGAGATTGTGGGGATCCAGCTCATGTTTGTTGGCCTGGTCCTGGTTGTGCTCCAGAATAATGTCAGAGTACAGTTGGTTCATGTCTTCCATTATCATTCACCTGTTTCCATCAATCTTTGAAGCCCATGACTTTCCGGACTTCCGGCAGTTTGGACAGGAAGTAATCCACTTCTTCCAGGGTATTGTAGATATAGAAGCTGACCCGGTTGGAAGCTTCCACATGAAGATGAGCTCCCAGAGGCTGGGCACAGTGGTGGCCGCTGCGGATGGCAATGCCGAAGCTGTCCAGGATGGTAGCCGCATCGTGGGGATGGACCCCGTCGATGGTAAAGGAGATCACCCCTGTCTTTTCCTTGGGATCGGTGCTGCCGATAATGTGGATGTGGGGCATTTTCAGCATCCCTGCCAGGCACCGGTCGGTCAGCTCCCGTTCGTGTTCTTCCACCTTATCCATACCGATGTCATCCAGGTAGTCGATGGCCGCATGGAGGGCCACGGCTCCTTCCACGTTCTGGGACCCGGCTTCGAACTTGTAGGGCAGTTCATTGAAGCTGGTGGTCTGTTCCTGGACGTATTCGATCATGTCCCCACCCAGCAGGAAAGGTTCCATTTCTTCCAGCAGAGCCTTTTTCCCGTACACCACACCGGTGCCGGTGGAGCCCAGCATCTTGTGGCCGGAGAATACATAAAAGTCGCAGTCCAGATCCTGGACATCGGTCTTCATGTGAGGAGTGGACTGAGCCCCGTCCACAATGGCAATGGCCCCCACTTTGTGGGCCCGTTCCACCACTTCCTTCACCGGCCGCACCATGCCCAGCACGTTGCTCACCGCAGCAAAGGAAACAATCTTGGTCCGTTCATCGATCTTGGCCAGATCCTCTTCCGTAAAGTGCCCGGTTTCATCCAGGTACATGTAAACCAGTTCCGCTCCGGTCTTCCGGCAGGCTCTCTGCCAGGGCACCAGGTTGGAATGGTGTTCGGAAATGGGGATCACCACTTTATCCCCCGGTTTCAGATGGGTTTCCCCGTAGCTCCGGGCAATCAGGTTCAGCCCTTCGGTGGAGTTCCGCACAAAGATCACTTCTTCGAAGTGCTTGGCGTTGATGAACTTCCGGACTGCTTCCCGGGCCTGATCATACAGTTCTCCGGCTTCGATGGACAGCACATGGGCCCCCCGGTGAGGGTTCCCGTTGTGATGTTCCAGCAGATCCACCATGGCGTGGATCACCTGATAGGGCTTCTGGGTGGTGGCTGCATTGTCCAGGTACACCAGAGGATGTCCATTGTGGACTTTAGTCAAGATGGGGAAATCTCTGCGTACATTTATCATGGCAATTTCCTTTCTGGTGGCAGAACTGCATCTTCGTCCGTACAGCCTGGAGCGCCTTGTTTTCCAGAGTTTCATCTCCCAGCTGGTCGATGACAGGACGGATGTTGCTTTCCACGATGATCAGCTGAGCCCCGGCTTCATTGAAGCCCCGGCTCATAAGATAGAACAGCATGTCCTGGTCGATCTGGCCGGAACTGGAAGCATGGTTTCCCACCACATCGTCTTCCTTGCACAACAGCAGAGGCACGGAAATGGAGTGGACGCCTTTGTTCAGCAGCAGGCACACGTCGGATTCATTGCCCACTGCCTTCTTGCCGCCCCGGAGGAAGTCGATGGTCCCCCGGAAGTATTTCCTGCTGGTGCCCATAAGGGCCCCGGTGGTCAGGATATCCGTATCGGTCTTGCAGCCCTTGTTGGGCACCCAGTAGGAGTAGTCGAACAGCTGAGCATCGCTGCCCAGATACATGGAAGCGCTCTTAAACTGGGCCTTGTCATGATCCAGGTCCGTGCGGACATACACCAGGTTCTGATGGCCCCCCACTTCGGCGCTGACGAACTTCACCTGGGATTCTTTCCCTTCCCGGGTCAGCCGCTGGTCGATGTGCCGGACCTTCTCCCCATGGATCTGGACCTTGCTGATGGTAACTTGGGCGCCGTCTCCGGCTTCCACAAACTGGAGCAGGTTCACCAGCCCGTTTTCTCCGTCACCGTCAAACAGTTCATACACATGGAGACGGCTGTTCTTCCCGGCCTGGATCTTCAGCTGGCCCACCAGGCGGGGTACATCCTCGGTGACTGTGTAGGTGACCCATACAGAGGCTTCTTCCCCATCGGCCACCGTAACGCTGCAGTTCACATTGCCGCCTTTTTGGGCTTCTGCCAGGGCTTCCCGGCTGGCTCCCTGGAAATCTCCCAGATCCGGCAGCCGGTTCCCCTCATAGGTTTCCACCTGGACGTTCCCTTCCTGGCGCACCGCCAGTTCCACCGGTTTCAGGTCCTGGGCCGCCAGGGGATCCAGTTCCAGATGGTTCACTTTCATCCACCGGAAGGTGGGACGCGGAAGTTCATTGAATTGTTCTTTGGTCATAATCTCCGCCTCCCTTTTACATGGAACCTTTCAGTTCCAGATTGATCAGATTGTTCATTTCTACAGCATATTCCAGAGGCAGGGCCTTGGAAACAGGGTCCACAAAGCCCCGTACCAGCATGGCCCGGGCTTCGTCCTCACTGAGGCCCCGGCTCATCAGGTAGAAGATGGCTTCGTCAGAGATCCGGCCGATCTTGGCTTCATGGCCCAGGTCCACATTGTCGTTCTTGATCACAATGGCCGGAATGGTATCGGACTGGGACTGTTCATCCAGCATCAGGGATTCGCAGCTTACGTTGGATTTGGACCCTTCGGCACATTCGTTGATCACCACGCTGCCCCGGTAGATGCACACCCCGCCGTCCTTGGAAATGGACTTGGAGTTAATGTTGCTGGTGGTGTGGGGAGCATTGTGGACCACCTTGGACCCGGTGTCCAGGTACTGACCCTTGCCGGCAAAGGTGACCCCGGTGAATTCACAGTGGGCCCCTTCCCCGTTGAGGATGCTCATGGGGTACAGGCAGGAGGTGTGGGACCCGAAGGACCCGGTGACCCAGTTGATGGTACCGTTTTTCCCTACAATGGCCCGTTTGGTGTTCATGTTGTACATGTTCTTGGACCAGTTTTCAATGGTGGAATAGGTCAGGGTGGCGTCATCCCCGATGAACAGTTCCACCGCCCCGGCGTGGAGGTTGGCCACGTTGTACTTGGGGGCGGAGCAGCCTTCGATGAAATGGACTTTGGCGCCCTTTTCCACAATGATCATGGTATGTTCGAACTGACCGGCTCCCGGTGCGTTCAGCCGGAAATAGCTCTGGAGGGGAATGGACACGTCCACCCCTTCCGGCACGTACACAAAGGATCCGCCGGACCATACTGCCCCGTGGAGGGCGGCGAACTTGTGGTCCGTGGGAGGGATCAGCTTCATAAAATGCTTCCGGACAATGTCTTCATATTTTTTCACAGCCGTATCGAAGTCGGTGTAGATGACACCCTGCTTTACCAGTTCGTCCTGGATGCTGTGGTACACCACTTCGGAGTCATACTGGGCTCCCACCCCGGCCAGAGAGGTCTTTTCCGCTTCCGGGATTCCCAGACGGTCAAAGGTGTCCTTGATGTCTTCCGGCAGATCGTTCCAGTTGGCGCTCATCCGGGCATTGGGGCGCACGTAAGTGACGATGTTGGCCATATCCAGGCCGCTGATATCCGGACCCCATTCCGGGTAGGGGATCTGATAGTACAGATCCAGGGATTTCAAACGGGCATCCAGCATCCACTTGGGTTCATTCTTCTTGGAAGAAATCTCCCGGACCACATCAGGAGTCAGGCCGGCTTCCGTCTTGTATTCGTGGTTGGAGTCCTTCTTGAAATCATACATATTGCTGAAATCCGTCAGGGCGTCAATGGTCTTCCGTTCCTTCTGTAGTTTCTGTTCGTCAGCCGCGGTTTCCCGGGCCAGCGTATCTTTTTTCTCTTCCGTCATTCTGCTCACCCGCCCGTTATTTCTTGTAAGCGTCGTAGCCGTTGGCTTCGATTTCCCCGATCAGGGAAGCATCACCGGTCTTGACGATCCGGCCGTTGATCAGCACATGGACCACATCCGGATGGAGCTTCTGGAGGATTTCGCTGTGGTGGGTGATGATCAACAGGGAGTTGTTTTCGTCATGATACTTGTTTACAGCCTGGGAAACGATTCGTACCGCATCCACGTCCAGACCGGAGTCGATTTCATCCAGCAGAGTCAGTTTCGGTTCCAGCATGCACATCTGGAGAATTTCATTTTTCTTCCGTTCCCCGCCGGAAAAGCCGTCATTCACATACCGGTCCGCATAGCTCCGGTCCATGGACAGAGCGTCCATTTCCTGATGGAGTTTTTTCCGGAAGGGCATGATCCGCTGTTTTTCCCCGGAAATGGTACCCTTGGCATTGCGGATGAAGTTTTCCACAGTGATCCCCTGGACGGAGATGGGAGCCTGGAAGGCCATGAAGATCCCGGCCTTGGCTCTTTCATTCACCGGTTCGTGGGTGATTTCCTTGCCTTCAAAATAAATGTGGCCTTCGGTCACAACGTATTTGGGGTTGCCCATAATGGTGTTGAACAGGGTGGATTTGCCGGCACCGTTGGAGCCCATGATCACATGAGTTTCGCCTTTGTTGATGACCAGATCCAGGCCTTTCAGGATTTCCTTACCTTCAACGGCAACTTTCAATCCTTCCACGCGTAATAATTCACTCATACTAACCTCTCCTACCCACAGGCCCTTCAACGCCTGTGTACTGAATTTGTATCTTGCTGTATCTTACCGCTCCGGATCCCTGCCCTGCGCATGGGAACGGGTCCGGGGGAAATAAGAATAGGGATCGGATTTCCGGTTCTACTGTAATCAAAAAATATTCACCTGAAATCCTTTCCCTATTATAAATGATTTTCTCCAGTTCCACAATATATCATAGTGCAAACAGGGGAATTTTTTTGTGATTTTTGAAAAGGTTTTTGTTACGGGTGAAACAGAAAAAAAGACTGTCGCATGCGCAACAGCCTTTTAGTCGGAAGTCAGGAGTCTGAAGTCGGAAGCCTCAGGATAGGATCCGTCTGGCTGGACGGATCCTTTTGCTTACCCCAGAATCAGATACAGAATATACACATTGATCATGGCGGCAATGCCGGTTACCAGGGTTCCCATGGTCTGGGCCCGGTAGCCGTCCTGGACTTCCATGTCCCCGAAGTTGGTGACCACCCAGAAATAGGAGTCATTGGCATGGGACACGGTCATGGCACCGGCGCCGATGGCGATAACCGTAATGGCAGCCAGCATGGGAGTCCCCAGTCCCAGGGTCCCCATCAAGGGCGCCATGATCCCGGCCGTGGTGGTAATGGCCACAGTGGAGGATCCCTGAGCCGTCTTCAGGATGGCGGACAGCAGGAAGGGGAAGAAAATCCCCAGGTTGGCCAGGGTGCTGGAATTGGCTTTGATGAAGGCCACCATGCTGGTGGAGGCAATGACCTTGCCCAGGACCCCGCCGGCGGCGGTGATGAACAGGATGGGCCCTACCACTTTCAGGGTATCGTCGGTGATTTCATAGAAGGCTTTCATCTTGTCCGGTAGGGCACTCTGCATCAGCACCAGGATCCCCAGGATCACCCCTACGCTGATGGCGATAATGGGAGTCCCCAGGAAGGTGATGATGTCCGTCTTGGTGCCAGCCATGGCCATGGCACTGGACAGCCCCATGAGGATGATAGGAACGATGATGGGAGCAAAGCTCATGAACGCACTGGGCAGCTTGCCGTAGCTTTTGATCAGTTCTTCGTAGGTTTGCTGGGTCTCAGCCGGGTCGGCACTTTCCGCCCGTTCTTCCTTGGATTTCACTTTGGTGCCGATGTAGTTGGCATAGAAGTACGCGGCGATCATGGGCAGGATGGAGGACGCGGTGCCCAGCCCGATAATCAGGATCAGGTTGGGTTCCAGGCCCATCCCTTCATAAATGGTGTTGGCGGCTGCAATGGGCCCCGGTGTGGGCGGAATGAAGCAGTGGGAAATATACAGCCCCATGGACATGGCCACGGCGGTGGCTACGGCAGAGCAGTGGGTCCGGCGGACCAGCGCCTTCCGGATGGGGTTCAGGATGACGAACCCGCTGTCACAGAACACGGGAATGGACACGATCCATCCCATGATCAGCACCGCCAGGCTGGTGTTGTTCTTCCCTACCAGACGGACCACGCAGTCGGCCATTTTCAGGGCCGCCCCGGTCTTTTCCAGCAGGGTGCCGATCAGAGCCCCCATAATGATTACGATGCCGATGCTGGTAAAGGTACCGGCAAACCCGGCACTGACCACATCAGCAATCCCCAGCACTTTCCCATGCTTCACCAGAGGAATCCCGCCGATCAGGCCGAAGATCACGGAAACTCCCAGGATAGCCAGGAAAGGATGGATGCGGAACTTGGAAATGGCTACAATCATAACGATGATGGCAATCACAAAAGCAAAAATTAACGGTAAGCCTGTCAATTTCCTCACATCCCCTCAAAGTATTTTGAATATTTCGGCCTCTCGCCTTATAGTATACGCTGTTCGCTAAAAATGTAAACGGTATTTTTTCTAATGGCCACTCTCTTTTCTTCTTTTATCTGTTCCCTTTTCTGCCCAGAAAGGGTATGATAAAAGAAAAAGCCCAGGGAGGATGTGCCATGACCAAAGGGATCAACCAGAAACTGAAAATGCTCTATCTGGAGGAAATCTTCGAAAAGGAAACTGACGACGACCACAGTCTCACCCTCCAGGAAATCACGGAAAAGCTCCATGAAAAAGGCGTCAACGCAGACCGGAAAACCCTGTATACGGATTTTGAAGAACTGCGGAATTTCGGGATGGACATCATCTGTTCCAACGACGGACGGAACTGCGCCTATCATCTGGGGAACCGGCGGTTCCAGATCCCCGAGCTGAAGCTGCTGGTGGATTCCGTCCAGGCGGCCCGGTTCCTGTCCGACGAAAAGTCCCACAAGCTCATCGGCAAGCTGGAAGGGCTGGCCAGCCGGGAACAGGGGAAAAGTCTCCAGTGCCAAGTGGTGATCGCCGGACGGGTCAAGACCCCCAACGAGACTGTTTACCTGACCGTGGACCGGCTCAACCAGGCCATCAATGCCAATGTCCAGGTCCGGTTCCACTACAACCGGTGGAATGCCAAAAAGCAGCTGGTGCCCCGGAACAACGGGAACTGGTTCCAGGTCAGCCCCTGGCTGCTGATTCTGTCGGAAGAAAACTACTACCTGGCCGCCTACTATGCGGAAACCGGGGAAATCCGCCACTACCGGGTGGACAAGATCACGGACCTGGAACTGCTGGAAGGCCAGCCCCGGGAAGGACAGGAAGCCTATGACCAGCTGGATATCCCCAAATACACCGATGTGCATTTCGGCATGTTCAACGGAGAACAGACGGAAGTGGAGCTGAAGATCCACAATGAGAAAGTGGGGATCTTCATCGACCGGTTCGGTCAGAACATCATGCTGGTCCCGGATGGACCGGATCAGGTACGGCTCACGGTAAAAGTGGACGTAAGTGCCCAGTTCCTGGGGTGGATCATGGCCCTGGGCCCGGGGGTGGAAATCACTCGGCCAGAATGGGTCAGGGAAAAGATGGCCCAGGAAGCGGAGCGAATTTTGGGAGTGTATAAGTAGAGGAGGGGCGCCAGGCGCCCCTCTTTGTCAATGGTCAGCGGCCGAAGGAAGGCAAATACGCTCCATTTGCCTTTGAACAGAAAGAGCGGGCCGGGGCACGCCCGTCCCGGTATGCAACAACAAAAAAGCACACTGTTTCCACAGTGTGCTCATTCTTTGAATGGTGCGGGCAAGAGGAATTGAACCTCCACGGGGTTGCCCCCACTAGCTCCTGAAGCTAGCGCGTCTGCCAGTTCCGCCATGCCCGCATATGAAATTTGTTGTCGAGCCCTCTCGCTTTTCCCCCGGTATTGGAAAGTTGGTGCGGTTGGCGGGACTTGAACCCGCATGAGGTTTCCCTCACCAGCCCCTCAAGCTGACGCGTCTGCCTTTCCGCCACAACCGCAAAGTTGTGTGATTGCTGAGGTGAAAAGTTTGGTGCGGGCAAGAGGAATTGAACCTCCACGGGGTTGCCCCCACTAGCTCCTGAAGCTAGCGCGTCTGCCAGTTCCGCCATGCCCGCTTGTTTATTTCTCAATCGGCAACAAAGAAATAATACCACAATCAGGAATCTTCGTCAATAGTTTTTTAATGTTTTTTTATATAAATTTTGGTAGTTGTCCCTGTCGTTCAAAACCTTCTGCACATAGGCCCTGGTATCACTGAAGGGGATCTGGGCAGGATTGTTGAAATCATAATCCCATCCATAATCCTTCATCCATTCCTTCACCGTGCCCCGGCCGGCGTTGTAGGCGGCCAGCATCAGCACCT
Organism: Acidaminococcus sp.; assembly: GCF_057597765.1. NCBI lineage: Bacteria > Bacillati > Bacillota > Negativicutes > Acidaminococcales > Acidaminococcaceae > Acidaminococcus > Acidaminococcus sp. The sequence goes on from NZ_DBMBXK010000006.1 coordinate 50,312, forward strand.
CATTGCCGTGGAATTCGCTTTCCAGTTCCGCCAGGTACCAGCAGCCGAATTTGATGTTCAGCTCCGGCTTCAGCAGCATGGAATCCCGGAAATTGGGAAAATCCGTGCATTTGGCGATCCAGGCCCCGGTTTCCGGGGTGATCTGCATAAGTCCCATGGCTCCGGCTTTGGACTGGGCCTCCGGTTTGAAGTTGCTTTCGTTTTTGATCACAGCCACCGCCAGGAAGGGATCCACCCGGTACTGGGCGCTGTACAGATGGATTTCCCGGGCATAAGGCCAGTTGTAGACGAACTTCCGCTGGGCAGTATCCGTCTTCCAGCCAAAATACCCGGCCACCATCAGCAGCAGGAACACCAGCACCACCGGCAGACACCCGGGCCGCTTTGTCTTTCTCTTCCGTTCCAAAACAATCCCTCACAATAAATCTATCTTCCGCGCTCTTCCAGAAAAGTCCCTGTTCTTCCGGAAGGCGTCCATTTCTTTTTTCCTACTATCATATCAAATCTGCCGGCGGTGTTTCAACTGTTCTTTGCAACATTACGGCAAACTCAGAGAGAGAGCCGGTCCAGTTCCCGGTCCACCTGCCGGTACAAATCTTCCAGGGTACCCTGGTTGTCCAGCACCACCTGGGCCTGTTTCCGTTTTTCTTCCAGGGACAGCTGCTTCCGGATCCGGTCTTTTACCTCTTCCCGGGTCATGCCGGACCGAGCCATGGCCCGGCGGATCTGCTCCTCTTCCGGAATATACACCAGCCATACGGTATCCGTCACCTTTTCCCAGCCGCATTCCAGGAGGAGAGGGGCATCCAAAATCACCACAGGGTCCTGCCGGTGGGCAGCCAGAAAAGCATCCCGTTTTTCCTCCACGGCCCGATGGACAATGGCATTCAGCTGCCGGAGCACCGCCGGGTCATGGAAGGCCAGCCGGGCCATTTCCTTCCGGTCCAGTTCCCCCTTCTCCGTCAGGATGGCCGGCCCGAAAACCTCCACCAGTTGCCGGAGACAGGGGGATCCGGCCTTTTCCACTTCCCAAGCGGCCGCATCCGCGTCGAACACCGGGATTCCCTTTTCTTTCAGATAGGCACTGACCGTGCTCTTCCCGGAGGCAATGCCTCCGGTGAGTCCGATTACCTTCATGGTTCCTCCTTATTTCTGGCACCGGGGACAGTAAACACTGCCCCGGCCGGCCACTTTGATCTGCTTCAGCAGGGTGCCGCAGTGTTTGCAGGGCAGGCCCTTCCGATGGTACACCTGGAGATACAGGCTGTTGTCCCCCATATGCCCGTCCGCATCCTGGTAGTTCCGGAAGGTGGTGCCATGGTGTTCCAGCCCCTGGCGGATCACCCCTTTGATGGCCAGAGCCAGAGCTTCCCAGTCCTTCCGGGTCATCCGGTTCACCCGGCGGGTAGGGCGGATCCCGGCAGCAAACAGGGCCTCATCGGCATAGATGTTTCCCAGGCCGGCAATAATGGTCTGGTCCAGGATGAAGGCTTTCACTACGGCGGTCTTTCCCCGTGCCTTTTCCCGGAGATACTCCGGAGTCAGAACCGGATCCAGAGGCTCCGGTCCCAGGCTTTCGTACCCTTTGTCCTTCCATTCATCTTCCCCCACCAGGGCTGCCACTCCGAAGGTACGGATGTCACTGAAGTACAGGTTTTCGTCTCCGGACAGATAAAAAACCATCCGGGTATGGGGCGGTTCCGGAGCGGTTTTGGGCAGGGCCAGCAAAGCTCCGGTCATCCGGAGATGGATCAGCAGCCAGTCCCCTTTTTCCAGGTCCAGCCGCAGGTATTTTCCCCGGCGCTCCACTCCGGTGAACCGGGCTCCCTGGAGCTTTTGGACAAAAGTTCCCGGATCCGGATGGAGGATCATTTTGGGCAGATCCACCCGGACCTTTTCGATGGTTTTTCCTGTTATATGAGGAAGCAGGCTGATCCGTACCTGTTCCACTTCCGGCAGTTCCGGCATGATTCCTCCTTACTTGGCCTGAGCCCAGTTTTTCCCGGTGTCCACATCCGCCACCAGGGGTACCGCCAGTTCCACCGCGTGTTCCATGGTGTCCTTGACGATTTGGGCCACCTGGTCCTTTTCTTCTTCCGTGACTTCCAACACCAGTTCGTCGTGGACCTGGAGCAGCACCCGGCTTTTCACCTGGGCTTTCTTCAGGTTTTCCGCTACTTTCAGCATGGCCACCTTGATGATGTCCGCCGCCGTTCCCTGGATGGGAGTGTTGATGGCAGTCCGTTCCGCAAAGCTCCGGCGGTTGAAATTCTTGGCGTTGATGTCCGGCAGGTACCGGCGGCGTCCGAACAGGGTCTCCACATAGCCCATTTCCCGAGCCTTCTGTTTTTCCCGTTCCATATAATCCTTCACCCCGGTGTACCGGGCAAAATAGCTTTCAATATACTGGGCCGCCTCTCCCCGGGGCACCCCCAGCTGCCGGGCCAGGCCGAAATCGCTGATCCCGTAGATGATCCCGAAATTCACAGTCTTGGCCTTGCTCCGCATGTAGGGTGTCACCTGGTCCAGAGGCACCCCGAAGATTTCCGAAGCGGTCCGGGCATGGACATCCTGGCCGTGACGGAAGGAATCCAGCAGCAGTTCATCCTGGGCAATGCTGGCCATCACCCGGAGTTCCACCTGGGAATAATCGCAGCTCATGAGCAGATCGTACCCTTTTCCAGGCACGAACATTTCCCGCATCCGTTTCCCCACTTCTGTCCGGGTAGGGATGTTCTGAAGGTTGGGTTCCGTGCTGGACAGCCGGCCGGTCACTGTGGCCATCTGGTTGAAATGGGTGTGGATCCGGCCGGTGGCCGGGTTGATCAGGGGATGGAGACCCAGGAGATAAGTAGACAGGAGTTTGGACAGCTGCCGATATCTGATCAGAGTCTCGATGATGGGATGTTCCCCCTGGAGGGCTTCCAGTACCGACACATCGGTAGAATAGCCGGTCTTGGTCTTTTTGATAACGGGCAGCCCCAGTTTTTCAAAGAGCAGGGCCCCCAGCTGTTTGGGAGAATTCAGGTTGAACTGTTCCCCTGCCTGGTCAAAAGCCTGCTGTTCCAGAGCCTGGACCTTTTTGGTCATTTCTTCGGTGACTTCGTCCAGCATGGCCTGGTCGATGGTGATCCCGTTCCATTCCATTTCCGCCAGGTTTTCCGTAAGGGGCAGTTCGATGGTTTCATAGAGCCGGGTAAGTCCCCGTTCCTGGAGCCTGTCCCGGAGCACCGGCACCAGGGCCGCTGTATCCTGGGCGGCTTCTCCGCTGGCCGCCGGAAGGAATTCTTCTCCCAAACCCTGGATCCCGTAGCTGCTGGCTCCCGGTTCATAAAGATAGCCGGCCAGGGAGGGATCGTCGGTGACTCCCTGAAGGGCTTTCCCTTGTCCCATCATATATTTGTACAGCTCCTTGGGATCTGCTACCGCCTTGGGCAGATCCGGGTTCTCAAGAAGTGCCAGCACCGCCTGTTTCCCCGCCTGTTCCGGGTGGAAGACATAATGCTTTCCGGCAAAGACCAGGTCCAGCTGTTCCAGCCGCTGGCTGGGCAGATTGCCCTGGAGAACATAGGCCAGGGCCACCTGGTCCCCTTTGGCCCGGATTTCTTCCACCAGCCTGTCTCCCTGGGCATCGTCACTGATTTCCATCCTTTCCAGGGTATCTGCAGCCACCGGCTGGCCGAACAGGGACAGAGGATCATCGCTGGCCCCTTCCGTGCCTGCTGCGCAGCCCAGTACTGGTACGAACCGGTCCCACAGGTTCTTGAACTGGAGTTCCTGCATCAGTTTCCGGCTTTCTTCCGTCAGACCTGTGAGAGGATAGGCCGCCGGATCCTTTTCAATGGGTACCTGGAGACAGATGGTGGCCAGGTCTTTGGACAAAAGGGCCTGATCCCGGTTGTTCCGGAGCTTCTCCTGAAGGGCTTTTCCCTTCACTTCTTCCGCATGGTCCAGGGTGTTTTCCACGGTGCCGTACTGGGTAATCAGCTTCAGGGCCGTTTTGGGGCCCACTCCCGGTACCCCGGGGATGTTGTCGCTGGTATCCCCCATGAGCCCTTTCAGGTCGATGATCTGCCGGGGTTCCAGTCCCTGGTATTCTTCCCCGAAGGCCTTTTCGTCATAGACGGCAATATTGGAAATCCCTTTTTTAGTGAACAGCACCTGGACATTGTTTTTAATCAGCTGGAATTCATCCCGATCCCCGGTGACGATCCGGACCTGGACACTGTCCGGAGCCCCGCTGGACAGGGTGCCGATAATATCATCCGCTTCGTAGTTGTCCACTTCCAGGGTGGGGATCCCCATGGCCTGGAGCAGCCGGATGGACAGAGGGAACTGTTCCTTCAGTTCCGGGGGCGTAGCCTTCCGCTGGCCCTTATAGTCCGGGAATTTTTCCGTTCGGAAGGTTTTCCGGGATTTGTCGAAAGCCACCAGCATGTAGCTGGGTTTGATCTCCTGGAGCAGCTTCAGGATCATATTGCACAGGCCGTACACCGCCCCGGTGTTGACCCCTTTTTTATTGGTCAACGGCGGCAGAGCAAAGAAAGCCCGGTGGATCAGACTGCTGCCGTCGATAAGAAGGAATTTTTCGTCCATTGCGCACCATCCTCAGTGTTATTCTAATCGTATCATTATACCATATTTGAAAGGGACAGGGGGAGCTGTTGCGGGGGCAGCAGTTCCCGTCAACGGTCAGCGGCCGTTGACGGCTGATAAATCCATACTATATTACTGTATTTTTTCTATTCTTCTGTTTTTGTATAGAACTGTACAGAAATAACTCTTTAAGACTTTTGTATACAATATATTAAATGCATTTTCTTGACGGTAAAAATCAATAGTGATAGCATTTTCTAGGATACAATGAAATTGGTACTGTCCTGAAAAGACAGCTGATTTTAGGGGAGGTTTTTATTATGGAATACAAATTTGCCAAACGGATGGCCGGGATGCAGGCTTCTGCGGTCCGGGAAATCCTGAAAGTGACCCAGCGTCCGGAAGTGATTTCTTTTGCCGGGGGACTGCCGGCACCGGAACTGTTCCCGGTGGAGGAAATCGGCAAGGTGTGTCAGGAAGTCTGCGCCGCTGAAGGCCGCAAGGTACTCCAGTACGCCACCACAGAAGGCCGTCCCACCCTCCGGGCCAAGATTGCCGACCGGATGAACCGGAAATACAAATCCCATCTGAAAGCGGAAAACATCCTGATCACCACCGGCTCCCAGCAGAACCTGGACATGGCCGGGAAGATTTTCTTTGACGAAGGGGATGTGGTGCTGATGGAAAGCCCCACCTACCTAGCTGCCATCAATGCCTTCAAGGCCTACCAGCCGGTGTTCAAGGAAGTCCCCACTGACGAAAAGGGCATGATCCCGGAAGAACTGGACAAGATCCTGGCGGAAACGCCCCGGGCCAAACTGATCTATGTGATCCCGGATTTCCAGAACCCCACCGGCATCTGCTGGAGCCTGGAACGGCGGCAGAAATTCATGGAAATCGTCAACAAATACAATATCCCGGTGCTGGAAGACAATCCCTACGGGGAACTGCGGTATGAAGGAGAAACCCTCCCCTCCCTCCAGAGCATGGACACCAAAGACCTGGTGATGGCCATGGGGACCTTCTCCAAGACCTTCTGCCCGGGGCTGCGGATTGGCTGGCTGGCCGCTCCCACCACCCTGATGAAGGAATTCGTCAAGGTAAAACAGAGTGCCGACCTGCACACCTCAGCCTTCGACCAGGCCATCATCGACCGGTACATGGATGAATACAGCCTGGATGACCATGTGGCGGAAATCAACAAGCTGTACAAGCACCGCCGTGACCTGCTGCTGAAGACCATGGAAGAAACCTTCACCGACGGCACCACCTGGACCCATCCGGAAGGGGGCCTGTTCCTGTGGCTGACCTTCCCGGAAGGGGTCAGTGCCCGGAAGGTGTTCGACAAGTGCATCGAAAAGAACGTGGCCGGTGTACTGGGCGAATTCTTCTACCCCAACAACAAGAACGACCGGCACATGCGGATCAACTACTCCAACATGCCTGATGACCGGATTGTGGAAGGGGTAAAACGGATGGCTGAAGCATTGAAGGAGATCAAAGAAGGGAAGTAAAAAATGGGGCTGTTGCATAAGCAACAGCCCCATTTTTGGGTCGCAGGTCGCGAACCTTTCACCCCCCTTATTTTCTCAGCCAGCAGGGGGTATCGATGCCCAGGATCTTTTTCCCGTCGAAGGGTTCAGGGCTTTCGCTGACAAAGTGGCGCTGGGCTTTCAGCACGTACTGGAATCCTTTGTACAAAAGGGGCACGTTGCAGTAGACCATGATGATGTTGGCCAGGTCGGAGAAGGCCCACAGGTTGCTCAGGTCATAGCCGGCAATGTTCACCAGGATGCCGAAGGCGGCCACCAGCAGGCACAGGCACCGGACAGTGACGATCACCTGGGGATTTTTGCTCAGACGGGCAGCGGCGATTTCCGAAAAGGACACCATTCCGATGAGACAGGTGTAGGCAAACAGGCAGAAGCACAGGGTTAGGGCCAGGTTCACCGCCGTGTTGATCCCGGCAGTGGGCGTCAGCTGGGTCACGGAAAGGAGATATTTGGGCAGCTTCCCGGCAGCTTTCCAGGCGGCAGGATCCTGGGTCCAGGCATGGGCCATGATCACAATGAACCCGGTCATGGTGCAGATGATGTGAGTGTCCAGGAACACCCCGGCAGCGGACAGAAGCCCCTGTTCGCAGGGATGTTCGTCATCGGCGGATGCGGCGGACATGGTAATGGTCCCCTGGCCCGCTTCGTTGCTCATCAGCCCCCGTTTCACTCCCTGGACCAGGACGGTACCGAACACTCCGCCGAAAAAGGCTTCCGGCCGGAAGGCTCCCGCAAACACCGCTTCAAAAAAGTAAGGAACGGACCGTACATTGCCCACAATCAGCAGCACCGTAGTGGCCACGTATACCACCGCCATCACCGGAACCATGGCATTGGTGGCCTTTGTCACCTTTTTGATGCCCCCGAAGGCCAGCAGGGCAGTAAAGACCAGCACCACAGCTGCTGTGCCGTAATAGAAGAGGGAGTTGGTGGGAATCTCCGTGCCGCTGACCATGGACCCGATGGCCCCTACAGAAGAAACCACATTGTATCCCTGGGCCGGCAGACATCCCAGGGCATAGAAGATGTACAGGAGAGAAAGGAAGATGCCCACACCCTGGCTGCCTCCGAAAAGAGCCCGTCCGTAAAAGGGCAGTCCCCCTACAAACTGTCCCTGACGTTTTTCCTTGAACAGCTGGGCCATAGTCCCTTCCACAAAGGCTGTAGCCATGCCGAAGAACGCAGATACCCACATCCAGAACAGGGCTCCCGGTCCCCCTACGGAAATGGCCCCGGTGACCCCCAGGATGTTCCCGGGGCCCACCCGCATGGCGGAACTGAGCATAAAGGCCGCCAGCGGCGAGATCCCGGTGGCGGCACTGCGCCGGTGGACCAGCAGCCGGATGGCCGTTCCCATATGGGTCAGCTGGATACAGTGGAGCCGGCAGGTGAAATAGATGCCGGACCCTACCAGCACAATAATGGCGAACGAAAAGCTTCCCAACAGGGGCAGGTTTTTGTACCAGGCAAACTGGGTAGGAATGTCCCAGAAGAAGTCGGACAGGGGGCCGACGAACTTCAGGACAGAGTTGATCCATGCAAACAAATTCTCCATAAGCATCTCCCTCATTCATATTTTTATTCTTTTACTATAACATAGTCTGAAAGTTTTTCAACAAATTTCGTCGTCTTTGTGAAATGACGGTAGAAATATGATAAAATAAAACATATTTTTTCCAAAATCAATCTATACCCTGTAAGAAAAGGAGTCAATTATGGAACCTGTAGATGTGGGGATCCTGTCCCTGCTGCCCCCGATTATTGCCATTTCTCTTGCGCTCATCACCAAAGAAGTGATTTCCTCCCTGATGCTGGGGATCCTGTCCGGCGGTCTGATTTATGCGGCCGCTTCCGGCGGAGGCCTGGTGGACATGAGCTCCGCCGCCTTTGAGATCATGTCCAAAACCGTCGGTACCCCGGACAAGTTCAACATCATCCTGTTCCTGGCCCTGCTGGGCTCCCTGGTGGCTGTGGTGAACAAGGCCGGCGGTTCCCAGGCCTACGGCCAGTGGGCCACCAAAAAGATCACCAGCCGCCGGGCTGCAGAACTGGCCACCAGCATCCTGGGGATCCTGATTTTCATCGATGACTATTTCAACTGCCTCACCGTAGGTACGGTCATGAAGCCGGTAACGGACAAGTACCGGATTTCCCGGGCCAAGCTGGCCTACATCATCGATACCACCGCCGCCCCCGTGTGCATCATCGCCCCCATTTCCAGCTGGGCTGCTGCCGTAGGGTCCACCCTGTACGAAACCGGCGCCTTCCCCAATGAAATGTCCGCTTTCTTCGCCACCATCCCCTACAACATGTACGCCATCCTGTCCATCCTGATGGTCACCGTCCTGTCCGTTACGGACCTGGAATTCGGGCCCATGGCCACAGTGGAAGACCTGGCGGAAACCAAAGGAGAACTGGGCGCCATTGATCAGAAAGCCCGGGAACAGCAGCAGCCGGTGACTGCCAAAGGCACCGTGTATGACCTGCTGATCCCCATTGCCGCTCTCATCGTCTTTACCATCCTGGCCATGCTGTACAACGGAGGCTACTGGTCCAAAGGGCTCTCCTTCCAGGCCGCCATCGGCAACAGCAATTCTTCCGCCGCGCTGGTGCTGGGCGGGTTCTGGGCCCTGGTGGTGGCCTTTGTCCAGTTCGTTCCCCGCAGGCTCCTGAGCTTCCGGCAGTTTATGGACAGCATCGGTGCCGGGATCAACACCATGGTCCCTGCCTACATCATCCTGACCCTGGCCTGGACCATCGGCACCCTGTGCCATAACTACCTGGGCACCGGGAAATACATCGGCATGCTGGTCCAGACCAGCCATCTGCCCATGGAACTGCTGCCGGCCATTGTATTCCTGGTGGCAGCCGGGCTTTCCTTCTCCATCGGTACTGCCTGGGGCACCTTCGGGCTGTTCATCCCCATTGTGGTGTTCATCTGCCAGTCCGCCACTCCCACCATCATGACCGTGACCCTGTCCGCCACCCTGGCCGGCTCCGTGTTCGGGGACCACTGCTCCCCCATTTCTGACACCACCATCCTCTCCTCTTCCGGGGCCGGATGCAGCCACATCCAGCATGTGGGGACCCAGATCCCCTACGCCTGCCTGGTGGCCGCCTGCTGTTTCATGGCCTACCTGGCCGCCGGTTTCTCCGGGGGCAGCGTGGTCCTGACCCTCATCACCGGCATCGGTCTTCTGCTGCTGGCCCTGTTCCTGCTCCACAGACGGGCCAGAATGAGATTGAAGAAAAAAGGGGTGTGAAAAAATTCACACCGGTAACCAAAGGGGGTGTTGCACCTTATGTGCAACACCCCCTTTTTATTCCCGCGTTTGGAGTTGTGGCCGGTTCCTTCTTACTTTACGATGGTCACCGGGCAATGAGCGCTCTGGGATACCTTGGTACTGACACTGCCCAGGAAGAACCCTGCCAGTACACCCATACCCCGGTTGCCCATGATGATCATGTCCACATCATCCTTCTCGGCTTCCCCACAAATCCGTTCTGCCGGATCGATGTCCACCACTTTCTTGAAGGTGATGGTGCTGTAGGAAACTTTCTTGGCTTCCCGTTCTGCTTCTTCCAGCGGAGTGGGAGCAGCCGCTTCCAGCGGGATGATATTGCCGTTTTTGTCCTTCCGGGGAGGTTTGATCCGGCTCAGGTCATAAGGCACGTCAATATTGATCACAATGATCTGGGATCCGAATTTGCTGCCAAGTTCCATGGCAAAATCCAGAGCCCGGAGGGCAATTTTCGAACCGTCTACAGGAACCAGGATTTTGTTGATCATAAGATATTCCCCCTTTTCCGGAACAATCTTGGGTTATTTCACAATGAGCACCGGCACATCGGCATACTGAGACACCTTGCTGCTGACGCTGCCCAGGAAGAATTCCGCAATGCCGCTGAGGCCTCGGCTGCCGATGACGATGGCGGAACATTTCTTGTCCTTGCATACGGCCAGCACCCGTTCAGACGGATGGCCCACTTCCAGGTCGAATTCTGCCTTGCCCTTGAAGTCCTTCAGCTTTTCTTTGGCTGTATCCAGGACACTGTTGCCGATTTTCGTCAGTTCTTCATTTCCCTGACTGATGGTTGCCTGATCCAGAGGCACCACCAGCATGGCCGAATTGTTGTAGGGCTGGATTACGTTCACCACCAGCAGTTCTCCCTTGAAGGCTTCCGCCAGTTCCCGGGCTTCCGCCAGGGCTCTCCAGGACGTTTCAGACCCATCCACCGGAACCAAGATTTTTTCAAACATACAACCACCTCCAACGCATTTTTCGTTACAATTTTTTCTTTCTTATAGAGTATATTCACCGAAAGATTGTAAATTCCTGCTTTTTCCGAAAAAAAATTGCTGCCGAAGCAGCAATTTTTTTGTCAGGTTATTTCACTACCATAACAGGGACTTTGGCATACTGGGACACCTTGCTGCTGACACTGCCCAGCAGGAATTCCTCCACCCCGCTGAGGCCCCGGCTGCCGATGACGATGGTATCGCAGCCCTTGCTCTTGCAGGCGTCCAGGATCAGTTCCGCCGGGTTCCCGGTTTCTTCCACATATTCCACTTCACCCTTATAGCCGCTGAGTTTTTCCTTGGCCAGTTCCAGGGTGGCAAAACCGGCTTTTTTCATAGCTGCATTGTTCTGATCGATCAGGGTCTGGTCCAGGGACATCTGGAGCAGGCCGCCGGCCCCGTAGGGCAGCATCACCGTAATGACCACCAGGACGCCGTCATATTTTTCCGCCAGGGATTTCCCCGTTTCCAGAGCCTTCCAGGAAGTCTGGGAACCATCCACCGGCACCAGGATTTTTTTGAACATAGAATCTCCCCCTTTATTTCACTACGAATACAGGTACTTCCGCATACTGGGACACTTTGGAGCTGACACTGCCCAACAGGAATTCCGTGATCCCGCTGAGGCCCCGGCTGCCGATGACCACCGAGTCACAGCCGTCTTCCCGGGACTTCTCCAGGATCAGTTCAGCCGGATTTCCTTCACCGTCTTCATAGGAAACCTTGCCATGGAAGCCATATTCCGTGAGTTTTTCTTTGGCCGTATCCAGGACCGCCAGACTGGCTTTTTTCATTTCCCGGTTGCTGCGGTCCATGAGGTTTTGATCCAGGGTAATCTGGAACAGGCTGAGGCTGTTGTACGGTTCCATAACAGTGAATACCCGGATTTCTCCCTGAAATCTGGACGCCAGCGCTGCCGCTGTTTTCAGGGCCTTCCACGCCGTATCCGATCCATCTACCGGCACCAAGATTTTTTGGAACATATACATTCATCCCCTTCCTTGCTCTTTATGGATATTATTCGCCTTTTTGCGAAAAATCCCTTTTATTTTTTGCTTTTTTTCTGATTTCTTTTCTGGTACCGGCGCATTTTCCGGTCCGGGGTAAAGCCGTTCTGTCTCCGGGCCAGTTCCAGCGGTTCCGGATCCTCCGCATACTTTTTCCGGGCGTAGAGGAAAAGGGCCGCCAGGGCAGCAATGGGCAGAAGCCCCAAAACCCACCGCATGGTCTGGTCCTGGATTACCACCAGGAAGTCCCACCCCACCACTGCCAAAGGAGTCAGAATGTACCGGGCCAGTTTGGATCCGTTGAAAAACCGCATGGTCAGTCCATAGCAGAGCACAGCCATGGAAAAAGAAACCAGGGTCAGAAGCAGTACAAAAAGAAAAAATTCCATAGGGTCAAAACCTCTTTCTTGAAAATTTGCAGGGATTACAGCTGCACATGATTGGCATCGGCGTTTTCGTGGAGGGCCTGCATTTCTGTAAGGACCAGATTGGCCAGATCCACATGGCGCTGTTCTTTGAGATAGTCATGGTAATGGGACGGTCTGGCACCAGCTCCCGTATTCAGCATCCCCGGGACCACTTTTCCCTCCCCATCGAAGGAATATTGGGCATAAACGGGAATTACATGGCTGGTTCCATCCCAATACCCGGCTTTTTCATCGTCGCCTGGCTGCTCGCTGAGGACCCGCATCTGAAAGGTGACAGGAGGCAGGTTCCCGGTACGATGATTGATGAACTGGTACAGCCTGGACGTGGCATCCACAAAAGCCTTCTGATGATTTTTTTCATCAATGACCAGCAGCCGGCGTCCCTTGCCCCCGATCAGGCTCAGACTGCCGTTGGGATCATGACCATAGGAGGTGGCCATCACCTTTCCGGAAAGGCCTTCCTGATCCAGGATTTTCTGGACGGTCCCGACAGGGTCTTTGGTTCCCTGTGGCTCCGCCGTCTTTTCCGTTTTGGCTTCCTGAGCCGCCATAGTTGCTGCCTGGGACGCTTCCTGGGATTTCTGATGCTGGAAGTAAAAGGCTCCTCCGCCCAGGAGCAGCAGGACGACAAGCCCTCCTGCCAGGATCCTGTTCCTGTTGGCAGAGGCAGGGTTCCCTCCCGCCGGTGCAGACGGCCGGGTGCCCTCTGCTCCCTGGCTCTGTATTTCCGGAACCGCTTTCCCGCAGGAAGGGCAGAACCGTACCCCGGGCTCCAGTTCCTTCCCGCATTGAGGACAAAATCTGATCATCTTTTCCAACCTCCTGTCTTATCCATACTGTTTATTATAGCAAAAAGAAGGGGCTGTGAAAAAATGAGAAATCATTTTTTCACAGCCCCTTTCTGTCACTGGTCAGCGGTCGCTGGTCACTGGCCGAGTGACCGGGGGTGTGAATTTCTTCACACCCCCTCTTACCCCAGAACCACACTCCCGATGGGATATCCCACAAAGGTCATCACCAGAATGGCCAGGAGGGCGAAGATGCCTCCCCAGATGAACATATCCCGGGCGGTGGTCCAGCCGGACCCGATGGCCACGGTATTAATGGTGGACTGGCCTGCCGGGGTCATGTTGCAGATCCCGGCCCCGAAACCGATGAGACACACTACCGCCCCTACGGAAATCACTCCCGCCGGCAGAGCCTGGCACACAGAAAGGGCCACGGCGCTGACTACAGTGGTAGTAACGATATTGGAGGAAAAGTTGGTCTCCAGTACGCACCATGCAAAGAAGAACAAAATCAGCCCCAGGACCGGCAGTCCGCTGGCTACCGGCGCCAGCATGCCGCTGAGCCAGGCCTTGATGCCCATTTCGTTGTGGGTCAGGGCGGACCCCAGCATGGTGGCGGCCCCGGTCATGACGATGGAAGCCCACAGCACCCCTTTGGTCATCACTTCTTTGAAGTTCATGATGGGTTTCCCCTCATGGCGGGCAATGAACAGGATGATGCACCCCAGAAGCGGCGGCATGGCAGTGGTCCAGCTGCTGATTATTTTATACAGGCCCGGATTCCAGCCTTTTACCAGGCTGGGCCCCACCCACAGGAGCACCGTCAGGGCCATGGTGGCCAGGATGATCTTTTCCCGGCTGTCCGCCCGGGGTACAGTGCCCCGGAGTCCCATGGCCTTCTGAGGGTCGATGGACTGGATATCCGCCGGCCGGTACAGGAACTTGAACACCAGCAGCAGCAAAATCACCAGCAGCACCCCGGTGGGGATCCCCATGGCCATGTACTGGAACTGGTTCACATCCCGTCCGGTGGCTGCCGTATAGTACCCCATGGCCATGGTGGGCCACACATGGCCGATGGCGGTCATCCCGGAGGACAGGCTGATGCAGAAGGCCGTCCCCAGCATGATCATATTGGCAGAAGGGCTCCCTTTCTTCAGCTCCAGCACCTGGAAAATGTCTTCCAGAAAAGGCATGAAGGCCACAAACAGCACGGAAGGAGAAATGAACAGCCCCATGAAAGTCACCGCAAAGAACAGGAAGGTGACAAAAGACCAGGGGCCCCGCCGGGCAATGGCGTTGGTGATGAAGGTCACCGTGCAGCGCCGGACGAAATGGGTCTGGGACAGGGGATACACCAGCATGAAGGTGAACAGCAGGAAGGCCACGGTGGTGTTCCCGAAGGTTCCCTTCAGGGTGTTCCCGAACCCGAAATGGGGCAAAAAGCCCAGAAGGAACACGGTGATCAGACTGGGCCAGTCAATGGAAATGGTGATCCACATCATGAGGGAGGTGAGGAAGATGCCCAGCACCGCCAGCCCCTCCTGGGTCAGGGGAGCCGGTGCCGGCAACAGTCTTACGGCAAAGCCGGCGGCCAGGGAAGCCGCCAGCCAGAACAGATCTTTTTGGGATTTAGTCATGATTCCCTCTTATTCGTTTTTCAGGATCCGGAAATCCTGGCTTTCCTTGGACAGCTGGAACATAAGCTTCTGCATGTTGGTTTCGCTGAGATCCCCCAGGATGGTCAGGTCGAAAGTGACGGTTTGTTCCGGTTTATTGAAATGGAGCAGTTCCATGTACTGCATGTTGTAGCCGTAATCCCCCACCATGTTCAGGATGCTGCTCATGGCATTGGGCTGATCCGGACGGGTGAGCCGGACCACCACCCGGGTGCCTCCGGAGTGGATGTCAATGTCTTTGGCCAGCTGGGCAAACAGCTGGGGATTCCAGTCAAAGAGCATGCCGTACTGGTACATCCGGCTGGTTTCCATGATCTTCCGGACCACCGCCAGGTATTCCGGCAGCCGGTCTTCCGGCACGCCCTGGGAGAGTTTTTCCAGAATGGCCTGTTCCCGGTCCGCCCGGTAAATGTTGGTCTCCCCTGCTTCCTGTTTGGCTTCCGCCACCAGTTTGGAACAGTCCAGCCGCTCCATGAGAAGAGCCCGGATCTGAGGATCGATGGCATCGATTTTGGCACGCACTTGGTCAAGTTTCATAACAATCTTCCTTTCCTACCATGCTTCTTGGATTTTTCCCCATTATAGCAAAGGGGTGTTGCCTGCGCAACACCCCTCTTTCACACTGCCGTACAGGGCTGGGCCCCCAACAGTTCTTCTTTCTCTTCTTCCACCTGACGGGCGGGCACCCGTTCCAGCCATTTCAGATCGTAGGGCTCGAACTTGCACCGGGCGTAGGCGTCCAAATCCATTACCGTGCCATCCCAGTCCGAATCGATCCGTCCATTCTGCTTGATCAGGATATCGTACAGGATGGCATAGGTTTCCCCGTCTGCCGGATCCTTTTCCACAATGGTGCTGTAGGGCAGGGTCTTGTGGTACACCAGCTCCAGATCCTTGTATTTGAAATGGAACCCGCAGCGCATCCGGCAGCCGTCCAGACCGGTGTAACAGGCCACCTGCTTCAGGTCCCGGAGAATCTGGTCATGAGGTTCGTCATACAGGTTTTCCGGGGTGGTCTCCGTATAGTCGAACCGGAACTGGATGGAAGGGGCGTGGACCTTCCGGAACCGTTCCATAAAGGGAATCAGCTGATCCTTGGGATACTTCTTGTACAGGACGCAGTTGATCCGGAACCGGACCGGCAGCCGGGCCAGGAGTCCGTCATTGGATTCCTCCACATAGTGCTGCATGTGCCGGCTGATATTGAGGCAGGTGATCTTCCCGGCATTCTTCTCCAGGAAAGCCAGCACTTCCTCTTCGCTCTGTTCCCGGCTCACCGGCAGGGTGGTGTTGATGTACACTTTATGGGTATCGGACACCTGGTCCAGCATCACCTGGAGACTTTTCAGGTTGGCCAGAGGCTCCCCTCCGGTAAAGACAAAGTCGCAGTAAGGAGTCAGGGCATCCATTTTCCGGATGCTTTCACAGATGGCCTCCAGGGAAAATCCCGTCATATCGGCATACTCTTCTTTATTCACACAGAACGGGCAGTGGTTCCGGCAGTCATAAGGCACAAAAACAGTGACCGTGGCCCCGCCGTTGCGGGTCTTGTACGGGTGTCTGGCTGCTTCCACTGCGGTTTTTTCTCTCTTGATCATGGTCAATCCCCTCGAACTTCTTTTGCGGCTCTCCCAGGAGCCGCACACTAAAATCACACACGAATCTAGCTTATATTTTACCATAAACTGTGAAAGTGTTCCAATTTTTTCAGCAAAACTTCCGTGTTATAATGATGTCATGTCAAAAGGAGGGGTTTCCATGATTTTCATCATCCCGGAAGGGTTCAACGATTTTGCCTGCAAAGGAGGGTCCTGCCGCCATACCTGCTGCCAGGTGTGGGAAATCGACATCGATGAAGACACGGCGGAATACTACCGGCAACTGCCCGGAAAGCTGGGGGACGACCTGCGCCGGTCCATGGTCCGGGAAGACGGCACCTGGCATTTCCGGCTGAATCCCCAGGGATACTGCCATCTGCTGGATCCGGACGGACTGTGCCGGGTGATCAAGGAACTGGGGGAAGACGCCCTTTGCGATATCTGCACCGTCCATCCCCGGTTCTTCACCTATGTGTATGAATACATTCTCTGCGGCACCGGCCTGTGCTGTGAGAAGACCTGCGAGGTCATGGCGGCGCTGCCGGGGCCCCTCCACTTTACCCAGGAAGAAACCGGAGATGTTTTCACCTTTCCGGAACTGCTGGAAGAAATGGGGCTGGAGGACCTGCCGGAAGCAAAGCTCCATTTTTCTCCGGATCTGACCCGGAAAGAGCTGGAAGTAATGATCCGGGAACTTTCCGCCACAGAGCCCTTCGACCAAGCCTGGACCCGGGACCTCCAGAAAATTGAAAGGAACCTGGAGGGAGCCCTGGACCGGTACCATACTTTTGCGGAGAATGCTCCTCTGCTCTTCTTCGACCGTCTGTACCAGTACATTTTCTATCGGCAGCTGGACAAGGAAGCCTCTTACGGCATGGAGATCCTGGCCCGTTACGCCCAAAAGAGCACCCAGTTTATCATGCTCCAGGCCGCCCGCACCGGAGACCTGCTGGAAGCCCCCCGCCGCTGGTCCGAGCAAATCGAGTATGATACGGAAAATGTCGATCTGCTGCTGTCCCAGCAGATCTGACAACAAAAGGGACTGTTGCGCATGCACCAGCCCCTTTTTTGCATCACTTCTTATGAAACTCTTCCAGCTCCAGGGAAGTATCCGCGTGGAGCATTTCCTGTGCCAGTTTGTCCGGGTAGGGATTGGCGTAGACGATCCGCTTGATCCCGGCGTTGATCAGGATCTTGGAACACACCACACAGGGCTGATGGGTGCAGTACAAGGTGGCGCCCAGGGTGGATACCCCGTTCACCGCCGCCTGGATCACCGCGTTCTGCTCTGCATGGATGCCCCGGCACAGCTCATGGTTCTGACCGCTGGGCACATGGAGCTTTTCCCGGAGGCATCCCACCACTTCACAGTGGGGCAGCCCCTTTGGAGTCCCGTTGTACCCGGTGGCCAGGATCTGCCGGTCCTTCACCAGCACGGCCCCCACCTTTCTCCGCAGGCAGGTGGACCGTTTGGAAACCACTTCCGCGATTTCCATGAAATAACTGTCCCAGTCAGGTCTGTCCATACCTTATTCCACCGTCCCGAACACCCGGTCCCCGGCATCCCCCAGCCCGGGCACAATGTACCCGTGCTCATTGAGATGATCATCCAGGGCCGCTGTATAGATGGGCACATCCGGGTGCAGTTTGTTCACCAGTTCCACCCCTTCCGGAGCGGCCACCAGGCACATGAACCGGAAGTGCTTGTAGCCATCGGCCTTCAGCATGGACAGGGCTGCAGCGGCACTGCCGCCGGTAGCCAGCATGGGGTCGATGAGGATGATTTCCGCATCCTTGTCCTTGGGGATCTTGCAGTAATATTTAATGGGTTCCAGAGTCTTTTCATCCCGGGTCAGGCCGATATGCCCCACCCGCGCTTCCGGGATCAGGTCCAGCACTGCATCCAGGAATCCCAGCCCCGCCCGGAGGATGGGCACCACGGTGATACCGGTGATGTCCAGGGCATACCCGGTGGTTTCCGCAATGGGAGTGGTCACCGGCACTTCCCGGATAGGCAGGTCCCGGGTCACTTCGAACAGCAACAGCTGGGCGATTTCATCCAGCAGCCGGCGGAAATTCCGGGGAGCCGTCTTTTTGTCACGCAAGTGGGTCATTTTTTCTTTGATCAGAGGATGGTTCACAACATGGATTTGCATGGTTTCAGGTTCCTTTCCCAATTACAGATTCGGATAGAGAGGGTATTTTTCACACAGGGCAGCCACCCGGGCAGCGGCTTCTTTCTGAGCTTCTTCTTTCCCGGGATTGCTGAGCACCAGGCCGATGATCCGGGCCACTTCCCGGAAGTCTTCTTCCAGGAATCCCCGGGTGGTGGCAGCCGGCGCACCCAGACGGATGCCGCTGGTCACAAAGGGGCTGGCCGGGTCGTTGGGGATGGTGTTCTTGTTGCAGGTGATGCCGATGGCATCCAGCATGTGTTCCGCGTCCTTGCCGGTAAGGCCTTTGGACCGGGTATCCACCAGTACCAGATGGTTGTCCGTACCGCCGGAAACCAGCCGCAGACCCTGTTTGGTCAGTTCTTCCGCCAGGGCAGCGGCGTTTTTGATGATCTGTTTCTGGTAATCCTTGAATTCCGGTTTCAGGGCTTCGCCCAGAGCCACTGCCTTGGCGGCGATGATGTGCATGAGAGGGCCGCCCTGGGTGCCGGGGAACACCGCCTTGTCGATCTGTTTGGCGTATTTTTCCGGGCACAGGATCATGCCGCCCCGGGGTCCCCGAAGCGTCTTGTGGGTGGTAGTGGTCACCACATCCGCATAGGGCACCGGGCTGGGATGGAGTCCTGCCGCCACCAGACCGGCAATGTGTGCCATGTCGATCATCAGGAAGGCCCCCACCTTGTGGGCGATGGCCGCCATCCGTTCGAAATCGATGATCCGGGGATAGGCACTGGCCCCGCCAATGATCATTTTGGGTCGGCATTCTTCCGCGATTTTTTCCAACTTGTCATAGTCGATCCGTTCTGTTTCAGGATCCACTCCGTAAGGGACGATGTGAAAATACTTCCCGGAGATGTTCACCGGGGATCCGTGGGACAGATGGCCCCCTTCGGACAGATTCATGCCCATCACCGTGTCTCCCGGCTGGACAAAGGCAAAGAAGGCGGCCAGGTTGGCATTGGCCCCGCAGTGAGGCTGCACATTGGCGTGTTCCGCCCCGAACAGCTCACAGGCTCTCTGACGGGCCAGTTCTTCCACCTTGTCCACGTATTCACAGCCCCCGTAATACCGGTGGCCGGGATACCCTTCCGCGTACTTGTTGGTGAGGACGGTCCCCATGGCTTCCATTACCGCCGGGGACACAAAGTTTTCCGAAGCAATCAGTTCGATTTTGTGACGCTGCCGGCCCAGTTCCTCCCCGATGGCCGCCGCCACCTGAGGATCTGCCAGGCCAAGTTTCTGGTTGTTCATCTCGTTTTCTCCTCGCTGGATTGATACGGATCGGCTCTTTTCAGGGTCTTCCGCTTATTTGTACACAGCCCGTTCCCCACCGATGAGAGGCGGCCGGGTCCGTGCTGCCGTCAGTACCGCATTCCCCAGTTTTTTCCGGGACAGACGCACCGGCACCGCCACCCGTTTCAGGTGCATGCCGATCAGGGTCTGGCCGATATCCAGCCCCATGTCCGCCTGGATTTCTTCCACCACCACCGGGTTCTTCAGTTCATTGTAGGCCGTGGCTGCAAAAGCCCCGCCGGCATGTTCGATGGGACGGACCGTCACCTGCTGCCAGCCGAATTTCTCCATGGCCTTCTGGTCCACCACCAGGGCCCGGTTCAGATGTTCGCAGCACTGGGCGGCCAGGATCATCTTGTGTTTCCGGCACACTTTCCGGAGGGTGGTGTAGAGCACCTTGGCCACTTTCATGGAACCGCCGGTGCCGATTTTGTTTCCCAGCACCTCGCTGCTGCTGCAGCCCACCACCAGTACCTGACCGGCTCTGCCCTTGGCCACACCGATCAGTTCTTCCGCATCTTCCTCGATTTCCTGTGCAAGTGCCTCCAGATTCATGGTCTCACCTTATTTCTCCAGGTCCATGATCTTCTGTACCCGCTGGGTATGATAGCTGCCCAGGAAGGAAGCCCCCAGATAGGCATCCACGATCTGTTCCGCCAGGCCGGTGCCCAGCACCCGGGCCCCCAGGCAGAGGATATTGGCATTGTTGTGTTCCCGGGCCTTTTCCGCGCTGTAGCAGTCTCCGCACACCGCGGCCCGGATGCCGTGGATCTTGTTGGCGGCAATGGACATGCCCAGGCCGGTGCCGCAGATCAGGATGCCCTGGTCCGCCTTGCCGGCAGCCACCCCTTCGCCCACCTTTTTGGCGTAGTCCGGATAGTCCACCCGGTCCGGGGTGTAAGCCCCTGCATCTTCCACTTCATAGCCCTTGTCCGCCAGATATTTCTTCAAAACTTCCTTCAATTCAAAACCGCCGTGGTCACAGCCGATCATGATTTTCATAAGTTTTGCCTCCCTAATCCAAAGTAAAATGCGTTCGCCGCACATCATATTTATTGTAACACACCTGTTATTCTATTACCATTCCCTGCAAAAACTCCGGCACCTGGCCGCTCTGTTTTTTGTACAGCCCCCGGTCGTAGACCAGGATGTTGTGACCGGCGCTTTTCCGCATCCGGTTCATGATGGCAAGGCCCAGTCCCTGGGTGGAGACCCCTTCTCCCAGGATGATGTCCACCTGCTGCCGGTCGAATTCCCGAAGTTCCGTGTACAGGTTCTCTGCCAGATCCTTCAGATCCTTTCCGGCATCACAGATCACCAGATGGGGCGTATGGGGCAGGTGTTGGACCGTTTCGTCCAGGGCCAGTACTCCCACTTTCAGTCCCCAGGCTTCCCCCATAATGGCCGCCCGGATCACCCCGGCTCCCGCATCCGGTCCTTCGATGAGCACCATCGGGGCCTTGGGCGCATAATGGCGGTACTTCATTCCCGGAGCCTTGGGCTTCTGGTCCGGGCTCACCAGTCCCGGGTCCAGTTCCACGGCCCCCATCACCTGCTGGATCATCTCTTCGGTGATGCCCCCGGGACGGAGGATCACTGGTTCTTTCCCGGTAGTGTCGATGATGGTGCTTTCCACCCCGATGTCACAGGGGCCTCCATCCACCACTCCTCCGATGATGCCCTCCATGTCCTGGAGCACATCCTGGGCGTTGGTGGGGCTGGGCTTCCCGGATTTGTTGGCGGAAGGAGCCGCCAGAGGCCGTCCGGTAAGCCGAATCAGGGCCCGGGCCACCGGATTGCTGGGGAACCGGACCGCCACCGTCTCCTGACCGGCAGTGACCACATCCGGGATGATCTCCGACTTGGGCACAATGAGGGTCATGGGTCCGGGCCAGAAGGCAGCCATGAGTTTTTCCGCCATGAGGGAAAGCCCGGACGTAAGGGGCCGGATCTCTTCCATTTCGCTGATGTGGAGGATCAGGGGATTGTCCGCCGGACGTCCCTTGGCGGCAAAGATTTTCCGGCAGGCCTCTCCGTTCAGCCCGTCCGCCCCCAGGCCGTACACGGTTTCCGTGGGAAAGGCCACCACTTCTCCCTGCCGGAGCAGGGCAGCCGCCGGTTCCAGCTGGGAATCCAGCGGTTCATCGTTCTTTAATTTCCAGCACTGCGTTTCCATAGACAGAACCCCCTTTGGCGGCAAAGACCATCCGGTCCTTGTCCCCGTAATCTTTCCGTACTTTCACACAATCCAGGCCCGCTTCCCGGCACAGCCGGGCCACGTCCTCTCCCTGGTCCTGGCCGATCTCGAAGGCCGCCAGGCCCTGGGGATCCAGATACTCCCAGATATCCTTCAGGATCCGCCGGTAAAAGTCCAGGCCATCCCGGCCCCCATCCAGGGCCCGCCGGGGTTCCCGGTGGACTTCCGCCTGGAGCCCGGCCAGATCCCCTTCCGGGATGTAGGGCGGGTTGGAGACCAGTACCTGGAACTTCGGTTCCTTCGGAACCTTTTCATACAGGTTGGACACTACCGTATCCAGCCGGTCCTCCACCCCCAGGCTCCGGGCGTTTTCCCGGGTCATTTCCACGGCTCCCGAGCTGATGTCCACCCCGGTGCCGTGAGCCTCCGGCAGTTCCGCCAGCAGGGAATCGACAATGGCCCCGCTGCCGCAGCCCAGATCCAGGATCCGTAACGGACCCCGGTCTTTGGTCAGGCTCACCAGCTGTTCCACCAGAAGCTCCGTTTCCGGACGGGGAATCAGGGTGTCCTGGGTCACCTTGAAATCATACTGGAGGAACCCTTTGTGTCCCAGGATATAGGCCACCGGCTCCCGGGCCGCCCGCCGGGCCACATAGCCCCGGTACTGTTTCAGTTCCTGTTCTTCCAGGGGCTCATCGAAATTGGTGTACAGCTGGATCCGGCTTTTGTCCAGCACAGCACAAAGCAGCACTTCCGCATCCAGGCGCGGATTTTCCACGCCTTTGGAGCTGAAGTACTGCTGAGTCCACTGAAGGATTTTCAATATGGTCCAAACGGTTCTTTGTGCCTGCATCTTATTTCACCTGCTGGAGTTTCTTGGCCTGTTCCGCCATCATCAGGGCATCCAGGAGTTCATCCAGGTCCCCGTTGATGATGTCCGGCAGCTTGTGGAGGGTGAGCCCGATCCGGTGGTCGGTGACCCGGCCCTGGGGATAGTTGTAGGTCCGGATCCGTTCACTCCGGTCTCCGGTGCCCACCTGACTTTTCCGTTCTGCCGCGGTGGCCGCCCGCTGTTTTTCCTGTTCCGCTTCCAGGATCCGGGACCGGAGCACCCGCAGGCACTTTTCCCGGTTCTTGGCCTGGGATTTTTCGTCCTGGCACTGGGCCACGATCCCGGTGGGGATGTGGGTCATCCGGACGGCGGATTCGGTTTTGTTCACGTACTGGCCCCCGGCCCCTCCGGCCCGATAGGTATCCACCCGGATATCCGCCGGGTTCAGTTCGATATCCACTTCCTGGGCTTCCGGCATCACCGCCACGGTCACCGTAGACGTGTGGACCCGTCCCTGGGATTCCGTATCCGGCACCCGTTGGACCCGATGGACTCCGCTTTCAAACTTCATGTGGCTGTACACATCGGTGCCGGATACCATGAACACCACTTCCTTGAAGCCCCCCAGGCCAGTGGGACTGGAATCCATCAGTTCCACCTTCCAGCCTTTCTGTTCCGCATACCGGGTGTACATCCGGAACAGGTCCCCGGCAAACAGGGCCGCTTCGTCTCCCCCGGCTCCCGCCCGGATCTCCATGATGATGTTCTTTTCATCGTTGGGATCCTTGGGCAAAAGCAGCAGGGTCAGTTTTTCCTCATAGGCTTCCAGCTGAGGCTGGAGTTCCTTCATTTCCTCTTCCGCCATGGCGGTGAGTTCCTGGTCTTCTCTGGCTTTGACAATGGCTTCATCGTCCTTCCAGGTGTCCACCAGCTTTTTGTAGTCCCGGTACACCGTGACGATTTCCGTCAGTTTGGAATGGGCCTTGGTGTATTTCAGCCACTCCTCCTGCCGGGCGATCACTTCCGGATCGCTGATCTTGGCTTCCAGGTCCAGGTACCGGTCTTCCAGGTCCTGGAGTTTGTCCAAATTCTCAAACATAGGCGTTCCCCGTCATTCAATGATTTCTTCCGGCGGCAGCACCGCTTTCAGGGAAGCGATGGCCACTTCGATCTGGTCGTCGTCCGGCTGCCGGGTGGTCAGTTTCTGGAGGGCCAGCCCCGGCAGGATGGCGGCCCGTACCCAGGCCTTGTCCATATGCTTTCCTGCAAACCGGATGATTTCGTAGCTGATCCCGGCCACCACCGGCATCAGCAGGATCCGGGACAGGATCCGCTCCCACAGGCTGGGCCAGCCCAGAAAGGCAAAGATGAAGATCCCGATGAGCATGACAATCATCAGGAAATTGGTGCCGCACCGGGGATGGAGAGTGGAAAAGGGCCGTACGTTCTCCACCCGCAGAGGCAGCCCGTGTTCATAGGTATAGATGGTCTTGTGTTCCGCCCCATGGTACTGGAACACCCGCTGGATGTCTTTCTGCCGGGAAATCCCCCAGATGTACAGGAGGAAAATGGCCAGCCGCATAAGCCCTTCGCACAGGTTCAGGACCATGGGCCCCACTCCCTGGTTCTGGAGCAGCTTCATGGCCCCGGTGGGCAGCACCACGAACAGCAGCACCGCCAGTCCGATGGAAACCGCCATAGTCCCTGCCATTTCCAGGCTGCTCATGGAGTCTTCCCCGTCCTCTTCGTCCCCGGATACCTGGGCGGAAAAAGACAGAGCCTTCATGCCGTACCCCAGGGATTCCACCAGGGAAACCACCCCCCGGAGGAAGGGCTTCTTCAGGATGGGATACCGGTCGCTGATGCTTCCTGCAGGCTTCAGGTCCACGGTAATCTCTCCGTTGGGTTTGCGCACCGCTACGGCAATCTTCCCCGGTCCCCGCATCATCACTCCCTCGATGACCGCCTGGCCACCGACACTTAATTTTTTGGTCATACCATGACTCCCTGGATACAAGAAAAGGAGTGCTGCAATGTCTGCAAGTCACTCCCTGTTCAAGCGCATTTTTTATTTTGCGTCTTTGCCGTACCGTTTGTTGAATTTTTCGATCCGGCCTCTGGCAGACATATCACGCTGTTTACCAGTGAAGAAAGGATGGCATTTGGAGCAAACGTCCACCCGCAGTTCCTTTTTCACACTGCCAGTCTTGAATGTATTCCCACAGCCACAAATCACGGTGCATTCACCGTAGTTAGGATGGATACCCTTTTTCATTCTGAAACACCTCTTTCTGAAATTGCATTAATATATCCCGACATTAACGCTTGACAATTATATCATACTCCCCTTGTCCGTGCAAGAGTCCTTCTCCCTATTCCAGGAAAAATCCGGGGGTTCCTCCCCTTTGTCCGGAGGATTCTCCCGGAGTGCCAGCCGGAGGAACACTTTCATGGCCTGGGTCAGCCATTTGTCCTTGTGGTAGAATAGCTGCCGGTACATGTGCATGTGGAAATCCTTCACCTGGAGGATCTGCAGCCGGTCCCGGTAGGGGCTGTTTTCCACCACGTACTGGGGCAGGAAGGACAGGCCCAGTCCCCGCTGGACCATATCCAGGATGAATCCGGTATCGCTGACTTCCAATATAGGGTTCAGGGCCAGCTGCCGGGCCGCCAGCTGCTGGTCCAAGCTCAGCCGGTAGTTGTCCGCCTTTTCCGTCAGGAAAAAGGGCTGGCGGATCACCTGGTCCAGTTCCAGGTCCTTTTCCCGGGCCAGCGGAGAATCCACAGAACACACAAACACAATATTCTCCCGTTTCTGGAAAACCTTTTCCCATTTTCCATCATATAAAGGCTTGTCCAGTACATACACCAGATCCACCTTGTTGTGGTTCAGGGCGTCCAGCAGCACACTGGGCGAATCGATGGTGATGGTGATATGGAGCTGGGGCAGGTTCCGGCATACGTAATCCATCACCTGGGGCATGTGGGCCTTGCACAGGCTTTCAATCATACCGATCCGCAGGGCTTCTGCCGGCGGCCGGTTGTGCATCACATTCTCCAGTTCCTCCACCTCCTGGAGAATGGGCAGCACCCGTCGGGCCAGCTGCCGTCCCGGGGGTGTCAGGGCCACCTGCTTGCCCATCCGGTCAAAGAGACGGACCCCCAGTTCATTTTCCAGAGAATGGATTTGTACACTGAGAGCGGACTGTGAGTATCCCAGTTCCTTCGCCGCCCGGGAAAAACTTTCCAGTTCCATAATTTTCAGAAAGCTTTTCAATTCTCTTAGTTCCATTTTGTCAACCACCCTTTGTAAGTATGAAAAATTTTCATCGATTGTATCAAGTTTATTAATTTGATTTATGAATATAAACATAGTACACTGAATAAACAGAAAAGTCAAACGCGAGCTTCCCAGCCGGCGGGAAGCGGTTTGTCAAGTTCAGGGGAGGTTAGTTTTCATGAAACTCGGTCTTGTACCAAAAATCATCATCGCCATTATCATTGGTATCCTTATTGGACAGTATCTGCCGGAAGATGTCTGCCGTACCGTCGTTACTCTTTCCGGCATCTTCAGCAATTTCCTGAAATTCGTCATTCCTTTGATGATTCTGGCCTATGTGACCATGGGCATCGCAGATCTGAGCCAAGGCGCAGGCAAGCTGCTCCTGATTACCGCCATTATCGCCTACGGTTCCACCCTGATCGGCGGGACCTTCTCCTTTACCGTAGCAGACACCCTGTTCCCGTCCTTCATCAGCGCCGGGGTGCTGGAAGAACTGGCCAAGACCGCCGGCAAGAGCCTGCCGCCCTTCTTCTCCATTTCCATTCCGCCCATCCTGGACACCATCTCCGCTGTGGTACTGGCCTTCATTGTGGGCCTGTGCCTGTCCTCCCTCCGGGGCAAGGAAATCGGGGATACCCTGTACAACTGCTTTAAAGATTTCTCCAAGATCATCGACCAGGTCCTGACCCATGCCATCGTTCCCTTCCTGCCGCTGTACATCTGCGGTACCTTTGTGGACATGACCCGTTCCGGCAAGACCTTCGTAATCCTGAGCGTTCTCTGGAAAGTTTTCCTGGTGGTCATCGCCATGCATCTGATCCTGTTGTTCGTACAGTTCATGGTTGCCGGTTCCTTCAGCGGGAAAAACCCCTTCACCCTGATGAAGAACCAGATCCCGGGCTATACCACCGCCCTGGGGACCCAATCTTCCGCAGCCACCATCCCGGTCAACCTGGAATGCTCCAAGGCTGACGGCGTCTGCGAACAGATCCGCAACTTCGTGATTCCTCTGTGCGCCAACATCCATATGTGCGGTTCCATGATCACCATTACTGCTTGTGCCACGGCGGTCAGCCTTATGTACCAGATCCCCATCCACCTGGGCACGGTCATTCCCTTCATCATGACCCTGGGGGTTGCCATGGTGGCTTCTCCGGGTGCTCCCGGCGGTTCCATCATGACGGCCCTGCCCTTCCTGTGGATGATCTTCGGGAAAGAACAGGGAGACCCCAACGGCCCCATCTGCGCTCTGATGGTTGCCCTGTACATTACCCAGGATTCCTTCGGGACTGCCTGCAACGTATCCGGGGACAACGCCATCGCCGTAGTGGTGGACAAGATCTACAAAACCTGGATCAAAAAATAATTTCCGTCAAAAGCGTTCCATCTCCATCTGATCCCCTTCTGCAGCTGTCTGCTTGACAAGATTCAGGCACCATGGGTATGCTGTCAGGGAAACATCCGACAATCCTTCCTGTTTTACCGGATTTCCCTGACCGCCTGCTCCCTGCGTCCGGTTCCGGTCAGACAGAGAGAATGGAACGTTTTTTTATTCCAATTTCAGGAGGTTCATCATGAACATTTTCGATATTATCGGACCGGTGATGATCGGTCCTTCCAGTTCCCACACTGCCGGTGCCGTCCGTCTGGGACGGGTGGCCAACAAGCTGCTCCAGAGCGAGCCCAAGGACATTAAAATCGAACTGTCCGGTTCCTTTGCCAAAACCTACAAAGGCCACGGCACGGACAAGGCCCTGCTGGCCGGGATCCTGGGGTACCACAGCTATTCTGAAGAGATCCGCAGCATCTTCTCCATTGCGGACAAAAAAGGCATCC
This sequence comes from Acidaminococcus sp., assembly GCF_057597765.1. Taxonomy (NCBI): domain Bacteria; kingdom Bacillati; phylum Bacillota; class Negativicutes; order Acidaminococcales; family Acidaminococcaceae; genus Acidaminococcus; species Acidaminococcus sp. The sequence continues at coordinate 77,876 of NZ_DBMBXK010000006.1, forward strand.
ATTACACCTACATCCCCACGGAGATCCCCAATTCCCATCCCAACACCGCCCGGATCCAGGTGACCTGTGCTGACGGCAGCCAGCACACGGTCCAGGGAGCCAGCATCGGCGGCGGCAACATCCGGGTGGACTATGTGGACGGCATGAAGGTGGACTTCACCGGGGAACGGAACACCATCCTGGTGCCCCACTACGACCGTCCGGGGGTCATTGCGGCTGTAACCAACATTATGTGGCAGAAACACAAGGACATCAACATCGGCAGCTTCCGGCTCACCCGTCCCGTCAAGGGCGGCATTGCCATGATGACCATCGAAGTGGACGGGATGCCCCCGGCGGATGTAATCGACGCCATCCGTTCCGTCCAGTACGTCACCAACGTAATCCTGATCCGTGCCATTTAAGGAGGAAACCATGTTTACCTATACATCCATTGCTGAACTGGTGGAAGCCGCAGAAAAAAGCGGCAAAAAAATCAGCGAACTGGTCCTGGCTGACCAGGCGGAATCCATGGAACAAAGCCAGGCAGAACTATTCGACCGGATGTCCACCGATCTGGACGTAATGATCGATGCGGTGAAATTCGGTGAAAAGAAAGACCAGAAGTCCACTTCCGGACTCACCGGCGGGGAAGGCTGGAAAATGAACGACTACACCGCCCGGACCAACGGCGGCCTCTCCGGCACCATCATCGACCACGCCATTGCCCGGGCCCTGTCCGTGGCAGGCTGCAACGCCTCCATGGGCCGGATCGTGGCCACCCCCACCGCCGGCAGCTGCGGCATCCTCCCTGGCTGTCTCCTGACCATGATGGAAGAAAAGGGCATGGACCGGAAGAATGTGATCATGTCTATCTTCACCGCCGGCGCTTTCGGTATGGTCATCGCCCAGAACGCCTGCATCGCCGGGGCCCAGGGAGGCTGCCAGGCAGAATGCGGCAGTGCTTCCGGCATGGCAGCGGCAGCCCTGGTGGAACTGGCCGGGGGCACTCCCCAGATGGCGGCGGACGCCTGTGCCATGGCCATTGCCAACCAGCTGGGCCTGGTCTGTGACCCGGTGGCCGGACTGGTGGAAATCCCCTGCATCAAGCGGAACGCCAGCGGGGTGGTCATCGCCTTCTCTGCAGCGGACATGGCCCTGGCCGGGATCCGTTCCTGCATCCCGGTGGATGAATGTGTGGAAGCCATGCGGGCTGTGGGCAGCGCTCTCCCCGCCTCCCTGAGAGAAACTGCCGGCGGCGGCCTGGCCGTCACCAAGACAGGGAAGAGATTGAAAGAGCAGGTGTTTGGGAAGGAATGAAAAAGGAGCTGTTGCGCATGCAACAGCTCTTTTTTTATATTCTCTCAAACACCCCGATGAACACGGCCATCAACGTCAGTCCCACTCCCAGGGACCAGGCGCAGAGTTTTTTCTCTATGGGCTGGAGGGGGAAGTATTCTTCTTCGTCAGCCTCCAGTTGGGCGGCATGGACTTTGGCCCCGGTGGGACGGACCACCTGTCTTTCATAATACTGATCGGCGGTGGAATGGACGTTGGTAAGGATTTCGCTTTCCATATTATATCCCTTCTTTCTCACAAAAAGATCTTACAGGGTAGGCGGCAGGATGCCGTGATAGAAAATGTAGGAGATGCCCAGGCCCACCCAGATGATGAACCCGGCCAGGGCTACGGAATAGACCCCGATCACCCGGCCCAGGCCGGCTTTCCACAGCTTCCGCACATTGGTCACCAGGCCGATGGAGAAGAAGCACAGGCCGAAGAACACCGCCCGGAGCAGGTTGGCCTGACCGGCACCGGCTTTGGCCCCGGCCACAATGGAGGGATGGGCCCAGCCCGCCAGGAAGATCCCCACCAGAGCCAGGACGAAGCCCAGGATGAATTTGGGGAACCGGTTCCAGATTTCCTTTTTGGATACCTTTCCGCCGCCGGCAGCAGCCTTGGGATCATTCAGATGGTACACGGACCAGACCACCGCCAGGATAAAGGACCAGACTCCGATGAAAATGTCGATGAACACTTTGGAAGTGGTGGCCGCCATGAGGATCCATCCTTCCTGGTACCGGACCCCGAACAGTTCCAGGGCCCGGCTGCGGATCAGGCTGTCCGCAATGGCCCCGGAAGCTACGGCGCCTCCGTCACTTTTCACCACAAGACCCAGCCAGGAGCCGGCCACCATGGGATCCCCGGGCAGGAAATAGGCAGCGGCAAAGGGCAGGATCAAAAGTTCCACTGCCACGAACACAATGATTACGGAAGCCAGGATGGTGGGGATGATCTGCCGGGCTTTGATGGCGCTGCCGGTGGCAATGGCGGCGGCCACCCCGCAGATGGAGATCCCGGAAGCCATGGGAGCGGCCCATTCCGGAGTAAACTTGAAGAATTTCCGGGCCACAAAATACACCACCGGCCAGTAAATCAGGTAGGCTTCCACCACGGCGCACAAACCCCGGAGGATTACGGTGCTGGCCAGACCCAGGGCACTGATGGCCTGGATCCCGATGTTGGCTCCCAGGATCACGATGCCGGTCTTGATGTACCATTCCGGTTTGCCTGCATGGGAGAGATATTTGGCCAGGCCGGGAAAGAAGTTCCCGATTACCAGTCCGGCCAGCAGGGCGAACACAAAGCCCAGTTCTCCCAGGCTCAGGGACCAGCCGATGTGGAAGGCTTCCCGTTTGTTGGGCGTGGCGGCCAGGTAGGCGTAGTTCCCCAGGATGTTGGACAGGATGGTGATCCAGTAGATCACCGAAAAGCCCCCGGCGAATTTTTTCACATCCGCCTTCATGAAATGAGCCCCCAGGGAGGTGACTGCCAGGGTGAACACCCAGGTGGCTGCCAGAGCCCCGGCACTGCCCAGCCAGGCATAGGCCTTGGATCCGGTGCCCACCGCTTTGGCAGGATCGATCCACACTCCAAAGGTGGCCGCCCATCCCAAAAGGTCAAAGCCCCAGATCTTTCCCAGACCCAGGAGCGTAATGAACAGGCCCAGCCATACGGCCCACCAGTCTTCGCTGCCCAGCAGCCCTGTGGGACGGACTGCCGGGATTTTCGTTTCGTTTGCCATGATAACCACCTCATCTGTATTTTGCTCCGGTGGCCGCAAAAAAGCGCCACCTGTCCGACAGATGGCGCGCAATAGAAAAACCATGGGTCTGCACTGACTCATCTGCCGGGATCTTTCCCGCTGACCAAGCATCCGGGATATTTCCCGCCGCTGCAGCTTCCCAGGGGCCAGTCCCTCCGCTGCTGATGATGTTCCGTGCAGAGCTGTTCATTTGTCCAAAGACCGGTTATACAGTCTCCGTCCCGCCGCTGCTGCACATTCGGCAACAACAGCAACACATCGTGTACGTTCCCATGATTCTTCTCCCCGTTTCAGATTTAGAATTCATATAATTTCACTATGCATTAAATGCATGAGGAAAGTATAGCTAATTAGTGGGAATTTGTCAAGAAAAAAAATGGAGCAGCACGCCCCATTTTTTTTCAGCGGTCAGCCGTCAATCCCTCCATCTTCTCCAAAAAAATGGCCAGGATCAAGAGATCCGCACAGCCTCCCGGGCTGATGTTCTTTTTTACGAAGCTTTCGTTCAGGTCCCAGACGGCCTGGAGCCCTTCCCGGGTGAAGGCGCCCCCTTTGTCCAGCACGGCCCCGGCCTCTTTCTGGGCCTGTTCCAGGGTAGCCTGGTCGGACCGGCTGAGGATGTTGGTGTCTTCCACTTGGCTCAGGAGCAGCAGCAGGGTCTGGATATAGGCCTCGTTGTCCGGTCTCCCTTCCTGCCGAAACTTCCGCAGAGCCGGCAGGGCGATTTTTGCCACCGCCGGGAACCCGTCCATGGCTTCCCCCCGGATTCCCCGGCACCCCTGTTCCACATAGAGCACTTCTCCGTGGGTGTGGGGATGGTACCGGTCGATTTTGGCAAAATCCCGTTCCAGAAGAGGTGTCACCGCCGCTCCGATTTCCCGGAGCACCGCCTCGCTTTCCACCTTTCCGGTCCGGGCCAGGTGACGGAGGGTGAAGCTGGTCACAAGGCCCAGGGAAAAGATGATTCCCTTGTGGGTGTTCACATTCCCGGTAGCCCGGAACATGGCCTTTTCCGCCGCCGCCCCCATGGGCCGGAGGGCGGCAAACAGGGCTTCGTCCTCCCCTTCCCAGTTCCAGCCTTTTTCAGCCATCTGCCGGAGATGGGGCACAATGGCGTCAGTACTCCGGGCAAAGGTGTGCCAGTCCATGTCCCGGTGAGCGCCCGGATTGTCCCGGTCCACCAGCCCCGGTTTGGGAGTGGCATCCACTTCTCCCTGGAGTCCCTGGCGCAGTGCCTGTTCCACCCGGTCCATGAGAAAATTTTCCAATATCCGGTGGATGTTCCGCACCAGCACCGGCACACTGTGCTTCCGGCTCCGGGCGCAGGCCTGGGCCGGCTGGGAGCACACCAGGCACAGCCGGCCGGGGAGCCCGATGTCCGTCCGGGAAATCTTGTGCCCGTCTTCTGCCAGCACATCCATGTCATAGAGCCGGCCCAGCCGGTCCTGTCCTTCCATGGTGCAGGCGATTTTCTTGATACGGAGGGCATCCCCGTCCAGTACATAGTATTTTTCATAGCCGGTTTTCCAGTCAATGACCTTCTGGAACAGGATGGGGATCCCGGCTTCTGCCAGGGCCTTTTCCAACCGGCGGATTCCCTCCAGGAACCCCAGATGGATCAGGACAGAAGTCTTCACCGGCCCCGGGATGTTCTGGGTGAAGAACAGCAGCGGCTTGTGATACCGCTCCAGCAGTTTTTTCTGGGCGGCAGCACGGCCGTCCCGGGCCAGGAGCATATCCGGCACTTCCACAGCCGGGCCGGCCAGATGGATTACAGGTTCTTTCATAGAGTCATGGTTCCTTCCTTGTTTTCCCCAGGGTCCGGATCAGTTCGATGAAGGCCCGGGCATAGGGGCTGAGATAGGCGTCCTTCCGGCAGCATACATAGCAGTACCGTTTGTTGGCCACGCCCAGTAAAGGATACAACACACACTTGTCCTGTGACAAGAAGTAATTGTCCAGATACACATCCGGGCAGATGAACACTGCCTCCATGGCGGATACCAGCCGTTTCCCCACTTCGATGCTGGAGGTTTCCAAGATCACATTGGGTTTGATTTCATAGACGCTGAACAGGGTATCCTGGACCCGGCGTACATTGTGGCCTTCGGTAATGGAGACGAATTCCTCGTTCTTGGCTTCGGTGATGTGGATGGGGGTCCCGGGCTTCACCCGCTGGGCCAGGGTGGTCATTTTGTTGGCTACCAGCACCACGTCTTCCGTTTCCACCAGTTCATACTTCAGTTCGTCGTTGGTGGGCGTGGTGGTGAGCACCGCCAGGTCCACGCCCCCGTTGAGGACTTCGTTTTCCGTAATGTTGCTGCCCGCTTCATGGATCTGGAGCTTGATATGGGGATACCGCTGACGGAACACCGGCATCACTGCGGGCAGCATCTGCATGGCCCGCTGGACCGGGATTCCCAGCCGCAGGGTGCCGTACCCTTCATATTGGATATCCGCCACCTCATGGAGCAGATTGGAGCTGATGGTGATCACCTGTTTCACCGCTGCAATGTATTTTTTCCCCGCTTCCGTCAGCACAATGGGATTGGTGTTCCGCAGGAAGATGGGAGCCCCCAGGTATTTTTCCACCGCCTTGATGGTCTGGCTCAGGGCCGGCTGGGATACGTGCATGGTCTTGGAAGCATTGGTGATGCTCCCTTCCTTGATGATTTCCATAATATACTGCGCATGTTTCAGGTTCATAACACCCTCCGTTTCCTTTTTTTTCCCAAAAATTCCCCTATTTCCAAAGAAGTTTTAATTTCTTATATTTTGACACAATTGCACAAATCCCCGTACCCCGCATGGAGTGGGAGTTTCTGCCGTTTGATAAGGAATGACTTATACAGATTATATCATTATTTATATTCGATTTCCAATTTTTCCTGTGATACTATCAAAGTGCATCATAATGTACAATGTACGATTTTCAGAAGGAGTGATTTTAATGGAATTGAAGAAGGCAGCCATGGCTGGCACTGTTGAGTCTTCCGATGCCCAGATCACGGTAGAACCCGGGACCAACGGCATTGAGCTCACCATTGAAAGCAGCGTCATCCATCAGTATGGACGGCAGATCAAGGCTGTTGTCCTGGATACCCTGAAGAAACTGGACGTAACCAATGCAAAGGTTTCTGTTGTGGACAAGGGCGCTCTGGACTGCACTTTAAAAGCACGCGTGGAAGGCGCAGTGTTCCGTTCTGTCAACGAGGATCCTGATACGCCGAATCCCTGGGAGGTGCTGTAAGATGGTTATCAATACGAATCCGAACTTCAAGCGTCTGAGAAGATCCATGATGTTCCTGAACGCTCAAAAACCGAGCCTGGTCAAAGACCCGTATGTATACAAACCCGATTCCATTATGCTGGACCTGGAAGATGCCGTTGCAGAAAACCAGAAGGATGCTGCCCGGTACTCCCTGTTCCATGCCCTGAAAGAAATCGATTATCATGGCTGTGAAAGAGTGGTCCGGATCAACGGTCTGGAAACTCCTCACTGGAAAGAAGATATCCGTGTTTCCGTTGCCGGCGGCTGCGACGCCATCCGTCTGGCCAAGACTGAATCCGGCAAGGACATCAAGACTGTGGAAGAACACATCCTGGCCGCTGAAAAGGAATTCCACCGTCCCATCGGCAGCACCCTGATCATGGCTGCCATCGAATCCACCAAAGGGATGCTGAACCTGTATGACATCTGCACCTCTTCCGACCGTCTGTTCGGGATTGCTCTGTCCGGCGGGGACTACACCCGTGACCTGCAGACCAGCATTTCCAAGAGCGGTGTGGAACTGATGGGCGCCCGTCAGCAGATGGTAATCACCGCCCGTGCCACCGGCCGTATGTGCTTCGATACGGTGTACACCGACCTGGACGACATGGAAGGCTTCCGCAAGGATGTGGAAATGATCAAACAAATGGGCTTCGATGGGAAATCCATCATCAACCCCCGTCAGATCCCTGTCTGCCATGACGTGTTCACCCCGACTGAAAAACAGATCCGCTGGGCGGAAGCTGTGGTACGGGAAATCGATACCAAGAAAGCCATGGGTATCGGTGTATTCCAGCTGAACGGCAAGATGCTGGATATCGCCTTCTATGACGGCGCCAAGAGAACCATTTCCATGGCCAAGGCTGCCGGTGTGTACAAGGGGGATTTATAAGATGAAGAACGCAGTAGGTAGAGAGATTCCTGAAGAAATCCTGAAGCTGACCGGGAAAGACGCTTTTGCCGGCAGCTATGCCAAACATCAGAAAGTATACCAGGCCGCAACCCACAAAGTTGCCCCTGTGATTGACCCCAACTACAGCAAAGTAGTGGATTCCATTGAAGAAGTCCTGAAGAAATGCGGCATCAAAGACGGCATGACCCTGGGCTTCCACCATCATTTCCGTGAAGGGGACTATGTGGTGAACATGGTTATGGAAGCTGTCCACAAAATGGGCATCAAAGACCTGACCATCTGCGCCACCTCTCTGGGCAAGGCTCAGAACGCCATCGTTCCCATGATCGAAGACGGCACCATCACCAACATCCAGGCTTCCGGCGTACGGGGCAAGATCGGTGAAGCCATCTCCAACGGCAAACTGAAAGGCCTGGCCATCATGCGCAGCCACGGCGGCCGTGTCCGTGCCATCGAATCCGGCGAAACCCACATCGACATTTCCTTCATCGGTGCTCCCAGCGCTGATGACATGGGGAACTGCCGTGCAGTAGGCAGCCAGAACGGCGCTGACTGCGGCGTGCTGGGCTATGCTGCCGTAGACGCCCAGTATGCGGACAAAGTGGTTGTGGTTACCGATACCCTGGTACCCTTCCCCAACGTGCCTGCTTCCATCGACATGACCAACGTGGACTATGTGGTCAAAGTGGACGCCATCGGCGACCCCACCAAGATTGCCACCGGTGCTGCCAAACCCACCACCGACCAGAGAAAGCTCCTGATGGCCAAGTATGCCGCTGACTTCATGGTGCACACTCCCTGGTACAAAGATGGGTTCATCTACCAGACCGGCGTAGGCGGTGCTTCCATTGCCTCCACCAAATTCCTGGCAGAACATCTGCGGAAAGACAACATCCACATCGGGGTTGCCATGGGCGGTATTGCCCAGGCCATCTGCGAACTCCAGCATGAAGGCCTGATCGACAAGATTGCCGACACCCAGGATTTTGACATGGCTTCCATCGAAGACATCAAAACCAACCCCAACCATTACGAAATCACCACCTCCCAGTATGCCGATCCCTTCAACAAGGGCGCTTATGTGAACAAGCTGGATTATGTAATCCTGGGCGCACTGGAAGTGGATACCCACTTCAACGTCAACGTTGTGGTAGGTTCTGACGGCGTGATCACCGGGGCTCAGGGCGGCCATCCGGATACCGCTGCCGGTGCCAAATGCACCATCGTCATTGCTCCGCTGCTCCAGGGCCGTATCCCGGCTATCTGCACCGAATGCACCACGGTCACCACTCCTGGTGAAACCGTTGACGTGGTTGTCACCGACTACGGCATTGCCATCAACCCCCGCCGTCAGGATATCATCGATGCTGTAAAAGACACCGATCTGCCCATCTGCACCATCGAAGAACTGCGGGATACCGCATACAAGATGGTAGGCACTCCTGACCCTGTACAGTTCGGCGACCGGATCGTGGGCATCATCGAAGCCCGTGACGGTTCCGTTATGGACGTAGTCCGTCAGGTTAAGAAAGCGGAATTCTAATTCCATAAGTGAAAAAGCCATCCTTTCGGGGATGGCTTTTTTTATTCTCCGATCCCTCACCCCCTTTTTTAAAATATTCTTAAATTATCTCTATTTATGTTTAAATGAAACAATTTCGCTTTTCTTCTGAAACCCGCATACAGCCTAGGGTTGCACCGTTTCTATAAGTATATGCTTATGAGATTTATTCCGATTTTTATATTCGTTTTCAATATGTTCATATGTTACTATGTATGAGTGTTATGCACTATTTTCCGGTTCCCGGACTTGCCCGTCCAGGGAACACCCCATTTTATTTCCAAAGGAGGAAATTGCACTATGTTTTTGGGCGTTGTTGGTTTCTTGATGGTTGTCATCATTGTGGCAGCTCTGATCCGTGGTAAATCCAACCCGGTTCCTCTGTTCGTGATGGTTCCCGTCATCGCTGCTCTGATCTGCGGGTTCACTCCTGTACAGATCTTCGATTTCGTAAAGGCCGGTGTTTCCAAGACCTGGTCCACCGCAGTACTGTTCATCTTCTCCATCGTTTACTTCTCCATGATGGGTGATATGGGCCTGTTCGATCCTATGGTAAACTGGCTGGTGAAAAAAGCCGGTTCCAACATCGTAATGGTTACCATTGCCACCGCCTGCATCGCCGTTATCTCCCACCTGGACGGCGCTCTGGCTTCCACCCTGCTGATCACCATCCCTGCCATGCTGCCGATTTACAAGAAACTGCACATGCGTCCTGTGGTGCTGGTGTGCATCATCGGTGCAGCCATGTCCATCATGAACCTGCTGCCCTGGGGCGGCCCTGTGGCCCGTACCGGCGTGGTGCTGAATGCTGACGTAAACGCTCTGTGGCAGCAGCTGCTGCCCCTGCAGGGCGTTGGTCTGATCATCCTGCTGGTATTCGCCGCTTACATGGGCGTTATGGAAAAACGCCGTGGAGCTGGTCTGAACCCTACCGGCAAAGCCGCTCAGCTGTCTGACGACGACGAAGACAAATCCGCTGACGATGATCTGTCCGCTGAAGATGCTGAATTCATGCGCCGTCCCAAGATGATCTGGTTCAACGGGATCCTGACCCTGTTCGTCATCGGCCTGCTGTGCTTCACCAAGATTCCTCTGTATGGTGCCTTCATGTTCGGTCTGGCTGTGGCCCTGGTTGCCAACTTCCATTCCGCCAAAGACCAGGCCCGTGCCATTAAGATGCACGCTGCCACCGCTCTGACCATGCCCATGATCCTGCTGGCTTCCGGCGTATTCCTGGGTGTGCTGTCCAAGACCGGTATGATGAAGGCTATGGCTCAGATGCTGATTGCCATCGTTCCTACCGCTCTGGGGCCCCATCTGCAGGATGTATTCGGGTTCTTCGCCGTGCCTATCGGCATGATGCTGGGTACCGACTCTTACTTCTTCGGCCTGCTGCCTCTGGCCATCGGTGTTGGTCAGCAGTTCGGCGTTGATCCTCACAACATGGCTATGGCCATGCTGATCGGGAAGAACTACGGCGTTATGGTTACTCCTCACGCTGCCACCACCTTCCTGGCCTGCGGCCTGGCTGGCATCTCCATCAAAGAACTGCTCACCTTCTGCGCACCGCGCCTGTGGGTCCTGTCCTGGATCTCTCTGGCCTGCGGCCTGATGCTGGGTCTGTTCCATCTGTAAGATTCATAAAAAAAAGCCACCCCTTCGGGGGTGGTTTTTTTGTTACTGGTCCGCGTTTTCCCAAGAAGTTTTTATTGCTGTGAAAGTCTGAAAATTATATCCATTCCCCGAGCCCCGCATGGCACCTTGTTTCTGGCCTGTTTTATAAGAATTTTCTTATATATCGCATATTCATATTTATATTAGTTTTCAGAAAGTTCATATGTTACCATGGTGGCGTAAGGAAAAGGATTCATCTTTCATCCGCTCCCGGATGCCTGCCCGCTCCGGAGGCAAAAATCCATTCAAAGGAGGAAATGCATTATGTTCTTGGGCATTGTTGGTTTCCTGATGGTTGTGATTATCGTGGCCGCTCTGATCCGCGGTAAATCCAACCCGGTACCTCTGTTTGTGATGGTACCTGTGATTGCGGCTCTCATCTGCGGGTTCTCCCCTGCGGAAATCTTTGGCTTTGTAAAAGCCGGGGTGAGCAAGACCTGGTCTACGGCTGTACTGTTCATCTTCTCCATCGTTTACTTCTCCATGATGGGTGATATGGGTCTGTTCGATCCCATGGTGAACTGGCTGGTGAAAAAAGCCGGTTCCAACATTGTGATGGTTACGGTGGCCACCGCCTGCATCGCTGTTATTTCCCACCTGGACGGCGCTCTGGCTTCCACCCTGCTGATCACCATCCCTGCCATGCTCCCCATCTACAAAAAGCTCCACATGCGTCCTGTGGTACTGGTGTGCATCATCGGTGCGGCCATGTCCATCATGAACCTGCTGCCCTGGGGCGGTCCTGTAGCCCGTACCGGCGTGGTGCTGAATGCTGACGTAAACGCTCTGTGGCAGGAACTGATTCCCCTTCAGGGGGTCGGCCTGGTGATCCTGATGTTCTTCGCAGCCTATATGGGCGTTATGGAAAAACGCCGTGGAGCTGGTCTGAATCCTACCGGCAAAGCCGCTCAGCTGTCTGACGACGACGAAGACAAATCCGCTGATGATGACCTGTCCGCTGAAGATGCTGAATTCATGAAGCGGCCCAAGATGATTTGGTTCAACGGCATCCTGACCCTGTTCGTTATCGGCCTCTTGTGCTTCACCAAGATTCCTCTGTACGGTGCTTTCATGTTCGGTCTGGCTGTGGCCCTGGTTGCCAACTTCCATTCCGCCAAAGACCAGGCTCGTGCCATTAAGATGCACGCTGCCACCGCTCTGACCATGCCCATGATCCTCTTGGCATCCGGCGTATTCCTGGGGGTTCTCTCCAAGACCGGCATGATGAAGGCTATGGCCCAGATGCTGATTGCCATCGTCCCGGCAGCTCTGGGGCCCCATCTGCAGGATGTGTTCGGATTCTTCGCCGTACCTATCGGCATGATGCTGGGTACCGACTCCTACTTCTTCGGCCTGCTGCCTCTGGCCATCGGCGTTGGCCAGCAGTTCGGCGTTGATCCTCACAACATGGCCATGGCCATGCTGATCGGGAAAAACTACGGCGTTATGGTTACTCCTCACGCTGCCACCACCTTCCTGGCCTGCGGCCTGGCTGGCATCTCCATCAAAGAACTGCTCACCTTCTGCGCACCGCGCCTGTGGGTCCTGTCCTGGATTTCCCTGGCCTGCGGCCTGATGCTGGGTCTGTTCCATCTGTAAGATTCATAAAAAAAAGCCACCCCTTCGGGGGTGGTTTTTTTGTCAGCTGTCTGTTGACAGAATGGGCCCGCCTCAGCGGGCCCATTCCTTTACCATCTTCCTCAGCCGCTCTGCCAGTTTCTCTGTCAGCTGGCCTTTTTCCAGCTTCCACTGCCAGTTCCCGGTAGGGGTGCCCGGGGTGTTCATCCGGTATTTTCCCGGAAGGGCCAGCAGGTCCTGGGCAGGGACGATGGTCCAGCGGGCGTTCCGGCTGTACAGATACCGGATCAGGGGCTCCACCAGTTCTGCAGCCCGCTTCCGGTCCGGCACTCCGGCTTCCTGGGGCATTGCCATGGCCCAGATTTTCTGGAAGTCATCCTCCTCCAGGTCTTCCTGGAGCCACCCCACCAGGGTGTTGTTGTCATGGGTTCCGGTATAGGCCAGGCACCCGGGTTCCGTGGCAAAATCCCTGATTCCGTCCTCACGGGTCCGGCTGTGGAACTGGAGGATCCGCATTCCCGGCAACCCCAGTTTTTCCCGGAGCTCTGTCACATCCCGGGTGATGATCCCCAGGTCTTCCGCCACAAAGCCCAGGTCCGGCACGGCCTGCTCCACGGCTTCAAAAAGAGCCGCTCCCGGCCCCGGGATCCACCGGCCTTCCCGGGCATCCTGCGCTCCGGCTTTCACCCCCCAAACCGCTGCAAACCCCCGGAAATGGTCGATCCGGACCCAGTCTGCCTCTGTGGCCAGCACCTGGAACCGTTCCTGCCACCAGCGCCAGTTTTCCTTTTCCATAGCCTGCCAGTTGTACAAAGGGTTCCCCCACACCTGGCCCGTCCGGCTGAAATAATCCGGGGGTACTCCGGCCACTTCCGTGGGATATCCGTCCCCGTCCAGCTGGAACAGTTCCCGGTGAGCCCACACATCAGCACTGTCTGGTGCCACAAAGAGAGGCATATCCCCCAGGAGGGTGATGCCCCGGTCCCGGGCGGCCCGGCGGATCTGCTGCCAGGCTTTCCAGAACACGAACTGCCCTCCGGCGGCCCTGGTCATCTGGTCTGCCAGCTCCCGGCGGGCTTTCTCCAGGGCCTCCGGCTCCCGGTTTTTCAGTTCTTCCGGCCAGGTCTGCCAAGGCTGCCCGGGAAACCTGCCCTGGAGAGCCCGGAACAGGGCATAATCCTCCAGCCAGTACCGATTCTTCCGGCAGTATACGGCAAATTCCGGGTCCTCTTTCCGAGGCAGCGGGAAGGCCCCGGCAAACAGAGCTTCCTGACCTCCGAAAGCAGACTGGGACAAATAGGGAGAATCTCCCAGCCCTGGCGGATTGAGGGGCAGGATCTGCCAGATCTTCTGGCCGGCAGCCTGGAGGAAATCCAGGAACCCAAGAGCAGAAGCCAGGATCTCCCGGCCGTTTTCCCCGGGCAGGGAAGTGGAATGGAGGAGCACCCCGGCGCCCCGTTCCAGGAGCCTGCCAGGGGCCTTCTCCGGGGCTTTTTCCCGGCACCGGTACACTACAGCGCTCCGAGGCGGCAGATCCAGTACAAAGGAACCTCCCGTAACCGGCACCGGCTTTCTTTCCGTCTGCGTTGCTTCCAGCCAGTCCCCCAGGTTCCATACCGGTTCCAGTTCTCCGTACGCCAGGCCTTCCGTATCCACTTCCGCCTGGAGAGGCTGGTCTCCCCGGTTCAGGGCGATTACAAAGACTCCGTTTTCACCCGGCTGGCCGAACACGTCCCGGCCCCCTTCCAGGAACCTTCCATATACATACCCGTCTCCCCGGGCCCAGAAAGTCTGGAACCGTCCGGTAGACAGGGCAGTATGAGACCGGCGGAGCTGGATCAGGCTCCGGCAGCAGCCTTCCAGCTGTTTGTCCTCCTTCCCCCAGGGGAAGGGCTTCCGGTTCTCCGGGTCCCTGCCCCCGGTGAGCCCGGCTTCATCTCCGTAATACACTGCCGGAGCCCCGGGAAGGGTCATCTGCCAGGCCCGGAGGAGTCCGTTGAGCGCCCGGGCCTTTTTCGGTTCATACCGGGCTTCCAACAGAGTCCGGAGCCGCTCCACGTCATGGCTCCCCAAAAGGTTCAGCATGGCGTACAGATTCTCCCGGGGATAGTTCTCCACCTGCTGCCAGTACCGGCGGTCCGCTCCCTGGGCGTCCGTTTTCCCCAGGGCAAAATCCAGCATCAGGTTCCGGAGCACATAGTTCATCACGCTGTCCAGTTTCCCCCCGGACAGGTACTGGCGCTGGATTCCGTAGCTCTCCTTGTTGGAGGCGTCTTCCCACACTTCCCCGATAAGGGCCGCATCCGGCTCCTTTGCCTTCAGTTCCTGGTAGAAACAGGTAAGGAACCCGTCGGGCAGTTCGTCGGCCACATCCAGCCGCCAGCCGCTTATTCCGGCATCCAGCCAGTGATGGAGCACGCTGTCTTTGTCCCGGATGATGAAATCCAGGTAGGAAGGCTCCGTTTCCGTCACTTCCGGCAGGGATCGGTCCCCCCACCAGCAGCCATAGTCTTCCGGATATTTCCGGAAATGGTACCACTTGTAATAGGGAGAAGCGGGTCCCTGCCAGGCGCCCAGGCCCTTATAGGTCCCGGCCCGGTTGAAGTACCGGCTGTCGGCCCCGGTGTGGCTGAACACCCCGTCCAGGAGGATCCGCATCCCATGGCGCCGTGCTTCCCGGCACAGGATCCGGAAGGTTTCTTCAGAACCCAGGAAGGGATCGATGGCCTTGTAGTCCCCAGTATCGTACCGGTGGTTGCTCCGGGCCTGGAAAATGGGGTTCAGGTACAGACAGTTCACGCCCAGTTCTTCCAGATAGGGAAGCTTTTCCAGGATTCCCTCCAGGGTGCCTCCGTAGAAGTCGTAGTAGGCCACCTGGCCCTCTTTGTCCTTTACATAGCAGGGATCCCCTTCCCAGGCGCTGTGGATCAGGGCTCCCGGCTTTCCCTGGAACCGGTCCGCCGGCACCTTTCCCCGGCAGAACCGGTCCGGAAAAATCTGGTACACCACCGCCTGTTTCAGCCAGGCCGGCGTCACCGAGTCCCGGTCGTAGACGGTAATCTGGAAGGAAGGGGGCTCCCGGTCCCACAGCTGGCCCATTCCTCCCTGTTGGGCCTCATTGTTGCCGTACCAGCAGGTTTCCTCTCCCTGTCGGATCAGAAAATAATACCACACCAGGCAGCCCCGGTCCGGCACGGTGAAGGTGATTCCGTACCGGCGGGACCTGACTTCCGGTTCCTCCCCCGGCTGCCGGGCTTCCGCCCTCTCCGGGGCTTCCTGTTCTTTCTCCGTACACTCCATAGGCAGGAGGATCTCCCGGTCATCCTCCCAGAGACGCAGAAAGACAGCCTCCGTCCCCCGACCCTGCACCACCAGATGCAGGGTCACGGCAGTCCCTCCCGGGACCGCCCCGAAGGGGAAACGGCAGGCTGTCTGACGAGAATCATGATACGCTGTAATTTCCACGATGCTTATCCTTTTCTATTCCAGCCGGATCCCCGGAGTCCCTTACCGGAACTCCGGTTTTTTCCGGACGGCTTTCCGGACCGGCGTCTTCCGGGCCGTCTTCTTGTGGGCGGCGGTTTTACGGAGGGCCCGCTTCCGGGTGCCGGCAGCTTTGGTCCGCAGTCCTTCCCCCGGTGCCTCTTCCGGCAGTTTTACCGCCACATCTTCCAGTGTCAGCTTCACAGCCGGTGTCGGCGCTTCCCCCGGCCCGGCGATTTTTTCATACAGAGCCTTGTAGGCCCGGGCGGACTTGTCCCAGCTGTTGTCACTGTGCATGGCATTGAGCACCAGCTTTTCCCACACCGTGTCCTCCTCATAGTCGCTGAGCCCCCGTTTGATGGTGAACAGCAGCTCATGGGCGTTGAAGTGGGCAAAGGACAGGCCGTTCCCTTCCCCGGAGAACTTTTCGAAGTTCTGGACCGAATCCCGCAGGCCTCCGGTGGCATGGACTACAGGAATGGTGCCGTATTTCATGGAGATCATCTGGCTCAGGCCGCAGGCTTCGTACCGGGAGGGCATCAGGAAGAAATCCGCCCCGGCATACACCCGATGTGCCAGATCCTCGCTGAACAGGATGTTCACGGACACCTTGTCCGGATACCGGGAGGCCAGGTCCGTAAGGGCCTGTTCATAGGCTTTGTCCCCGGTGCCCACGATCACCAGCTGGATGTCCTCCTGGAGCAGTTCGTCCATGATGCAGGTCAGAAGATCCAGCCCCTTGGCTTCCACCAGACGGGAGATCATGGCAAACACCGGCACCCGCCGGCTCACCGGCAGTCCCAGTTCCTTCTGGAGGGCTTCCTTGTCCAGGGGCTTCCGGATGAACACGTCTTTGTCCGTATAGCCATAGGGGATCCGGGGATCCTCCGCCGGGTCATAGGCCTTTTCATCCATGCCGTTGAGGATCCCGGTGATCTTCCCCTGGCACAGCCGCACATAGCCGTCCATTCCTTCCCCGAAATAGGGATACCGGATCTCTTCCGCATAGGAGGGACTTACGGTGGTCACAGCGTCCGCATATTCCATCCCGGCCTTCAGGTAGTTGACGCAGCCGCCGTTTTCGATTT
The DNA here is from genome assembly GCF_057597765.1 of Acidaminococcus sp. Lineage (NCBI taxonomy): Bacteria > Bacillati > Bacillota > Negativicutes > Acidaminococcales > Acidaminococcaceae > Acidaminococcus > Acidaminococcus sp. The sequence continues at coordinate 94,529 of NZ_DBMBXK010000006.1, forward strand.
TCCCACTGTCGAACAGGCTCCGGGACAGCCCCAGTACATCCTCCACGATTTCCGGCCCGTAGATGCCCTGGTATTTCATGTTGTGGATGGTGAACAGGCTTTTGATGCCCTGGTAGAAGGGATCCTTCTGGAAGTCCTCCTTCAGGTACACTCCCATAAGCCCCGTATGCCAGTCGTTGCTGTGGATGATATCCGGCCGGAACCCGATATGGGGCAGCATGGCCAGCACCGCCCGGCAGAAATAGGCGAACCGCTCCCCGTCGTCGAAGAACCCGTACAGGCCCTCCCGTTTGAAATAATATTCGTTGTCGATGAAGAACACCGGCACCCCGTCTTCCAGGGTAATCTTTTCCACCCCTACGTACTGCCGGCGCCAGGCCAGTTCCACGGTTCCCTGCCACACCTGTTCCATCCGGCCACCGTATTTTTCCGCCACCTGGGCGTATTTGGGGATCACCAGAGCTGTTTCCACCCCTTCCCGGCGGAGTTTGGCCGGCAGGGCCCCCATTACATCCGCCAGGCCCCCGGTTTTGATGAAGGGCACGGCTTCTGAAGCTACCAATAACACTTTCATGGGAATCACCTTCTTCTTTCTTTACCCGGGAGATTGACTTTCTTGGTTCCGTCCCCTTCGGTTTTCCTGATTTTTTTCAAATAAAGCACACCCAGAGGCGGCAGGGTCAGCACCAGGGACTGTTCCCGGCCGTGGAAAGGCACCTTTTCCGTTTCCACCAGCACCCGGCCGTCCTCCCGGAGCGTCCCGCACCGGACTCCGCTGCCGCCGAACTCTTCGGCGTCACTGTTGAACACTTCTTCCCAGGCCCCCGGTTCCGGGGCCCCGATCCGATACTCCCGGCGTACCACCGGGGTGAAATTGCACACCACAACGGTTTCCGCATCCGGATCCTGTCCCTTCCGGACAAAGGCAATGACGCTGTTGTCCCGGTCGTCGCAGCTGATCCACTCAAAGCCGGTCCAGTCGTAATCCACCTGCCAGAATTCCGGGTGGTCCAGGTAGAAATGATTCAGCGCCCGGCTGTAAGCCTGCAGTTCCTGATGCTTGGGATAATCCAGCAGCAGCCAGTCCAGCTGCTCCGCATACCGCCATTCGATGAACTGGCCGAATTCCCCGCCCATGAACAGCAGCTTCTTCCCGGGATGGCTCATCCAATACCCGTAAAAGGCCCGGAGCCCGGCAAATTTCTGCCAGTAGTCCCCTGGCATCCGGTCGATGAGAGATTTTTTCCCATGGACCACTTCGTCGTGGGACAGGGGCAGGATGAAGTTTTCCGAAAAAGCATAGTACAGGGAAAAGGTGATCAGGTCCTGGCACCCTTTCCGGTACAGGGGATCCGTGCTCATGTACTGGAGCATGTCGTTCATCCAGCCCATGTTCCATTTGTAGTTGAAGCCCAGGCCTCCCTGATCCACCGGCCGGGACACCAGAGGCCAGGTGGTGGATTCTTCCGCCACCATAAGGGCCTGGGGCTTTTCCCGGAACACCGCCGTGTTCAGCTGCCGGAGGAATTCCACTGCTTCCAGGTTCTCCCTTCCCCCGTATTTGTTGGCCTGCCACTGGCCGTCCTTTTTCCCGTAGTCCAGGTACAGCATGCTGGCCACCGCGTCGATCCGGAGACCGTCGAAATGGTATTCCTCCAGCCAGAACAGGGCACTGGATATGAGGAAGCTCCGTACTTCCGGCCGGCCGTAGTCGAAGTTCATGGTGTCCCAGTCCTTGTTTTCCGCCAGCAGGGGATTCCCGGATTCGTATAAAGGCTCCCCGTCAAAGAACCGGAGCCCGTGGGCATCCCGGCAGAAATGGCCGGGGACCCAATCCAGGATCACCCCGATGCCGTTCCGGTGGAACTGGTCCACCAGATACATGAGATCTTCCGGCTTCCCATACCGGCTGGTGGGAGCAAAATACCCGGTGGCCTGATATCCCCAGGACCCGTCAAAGGGATATTCGCACAGGGGCATGAATTCCACATGGGTATAACCCATGTCCTTCACATAGGGCACCAGGGCGTCCGCCAGTTCCCGGTAGCTCAGGAAGCTGCCGTCTTCATGACGCCGCCAGCTGCCGGCGTGGACTTCGTAGATGTTCATGGGCCCATGGTAGGAATCGTATTTTGCCCGGCTCTTCTGCCAGGCTCCGTCCCGCCACCGGTAGTTCAGGGAAGCCACCACCGAAGCGGTGTCCGGCCGCAGCTGGGCCCGGAATCCATAGGGATCCGCCTTCAGGATGGTTTCCCCGGAAGCGGTGATGATGGCATATTTGTACAGGGTCCCTTCCGGCAGATCGGGAACAAAGGTTTTCCAGATTTCCCCGTCTTCTGCCCGTTCCATAGGGTTGGCTTCCGGATCCCAGTGATTGAAATCCCCCACCACACTGACCTTTTGGGCATGGGGAGCCCAGAGGGAAAAACGGACACAGGGTTTCCTGTGCCATACGGTCCGGTGGGCTCCCAGGAGACGGCAGCTGTTTCCGTTGGTCCCGTTGTGGAACAGGTACATACTGTATGAATCAATGGCACTCAGACGCATAAGGGCTCCTTTCCATGGTTCAGACCCGTACGGGCTTCACCTTCCAGATGTCCCGGGCATACTGGGACACGGTCCGGTCGCTGGAGAAATGGCCGGACTGGGCAATGTTCACCGCCGAAGCCCGGAGCCAGCCCGGCCGGTCCTGATACCGGCGGAGGATTTCCTGATGGGCTTTCCGATAGGCATCGAAATCCTTCAGGACGAAGTATTCATCGTTCCGCCGGAGCAGGTCTTCATACAGCTGACTGAACAGGGGATTGGCCTGGAAGATTTCCAGTACCCGGCGGATTTCCTCATCCTGCCGGTACAGTTCCCAGGAGGAATAGCCCCCCTCCCGGTAGAACTTCTGGACTTCTTCTGCCCGGAGGCCGAAGATCACGCAGTTGGCGTCCCCCACCAGCCGGCAGATTTCCACATTGGCTCCATCCAGGGTCCCCAGGGTAATGGCCCCGTTCATCATGAACTTCATATTGCCGGTTCCAGAAGCTTCCTTGCTGGCAGTGGAAATCTGCTCGCTTACATCCGCTGCCGGGAACAGCCGCTGGCCCAGGGACACATTGTAGTTTTCCAGGAACAGCACCTTCAGTTTTTCCCGCACCCGGGGCTCCCGGTCGATGAGCTGGGAAACAGTATGGATCAGCTTGATCACCACCTTGGCCTCCCCGTAGGAAGCTGCCGCCTTGCCGCCAAAAATAAAGGTCTGGGGCAGAGGCACCGCTTCCGGGTCCTCCAACAGACGGAGATACAGGGAATACACATGGAGGATGTTCAGCAGCTGCCGCTTGTACATGTGGAACCGCTTGATCTGGATGTCAAAGACGGAATGGGGATCGAGGGTGATCCCCTTGGTCTCCTGGACCCACCGGGCCAGGGCATCCTTACGGTCCTGCTTCACCTGTTCCAGTTTTTCCTGGAAGGCCGGGTCGTCCCGGTAGGCCATCAGGTCCTTGAGTTTTTTCGGGTGCCGGATCCACTCCGTACCGATGGTGTCAGAAATGAGAGAAGCCAGAGGTGGATTGGATTCCAGCAGCCACCGGCGGTGGGTCACCCCGTTGGTCTTGTTGTTGAACCGGTCCGGGAACACCTCATAGAAGGGGTGCAGAGTGCTTTCCTTCAGGATTTTCGTGTGGAGCTCCGCCACCCCGTTGACACTGTGGCTGCCCACCACTGCCAGATTGGCCATGCGCACCTGGCCGCCCCAGAGGATGGCCACCTGTTCCGCCTTGTCTTCCCGTCCCGGAAATTTCTTCCGGTAGGCGGCCAGCCACCGGCGGTTCAGTTCTTCCACAATGAGATACACCCGGGGCAGCAGGCTCTGGAACAGGGGAATGGACCACCGTTCCAGGGCCTCCGGCATAATGGTGTGGTTGGTATAGGATATGCTGGATACCGTAAGGTTCCAGGCTTCCTCCCACCCCAATCCCTCTTCGTCCAGAAGGATCCGCATCAGTTCCGGGATTAAAAGGGCAGGATGGGTGTCGTTGATGTGAAGGGCCACATGCCGGGGGAATTCCCGGATGTCCCGGTGGAGCCCCCGGTAGTGGCGGACAATGCTCTGAAGCCCGGCGGATACGAAGAAATATTCCTGCATCAGCCGCAGCTTCCGGCCTTCTTCCGTGGAATCATCCGGATACAGGAACCGGGAGATCTGCTGGGTGGTGTCCTGGTACTGGAGGATCTTCCGAAAGTCCCCGCCCTGGCTGGGGCTCAGGATCCCGTCCGGGGCATATTCTGCCTGCCACAGCCGGAGGGTGTTCACCGTATGGTTCCGGTACCCGGGCACCGGCACGTCATAGGGGATGGCCAGCACCGAGCTGTATCCCTCATGGACGCATTCCAGCCCCCCCTTGCCGTCCGGGCGCATGTAGCAGTTCCCCCCGAACCGGACATGGACCGCCTTGTCCGACCGTTTGGTTTCCCATGGGAACCCGTCCTGGAGCCAGGTATCCGGCAGTTCCACCTGCTGACCGTCCACAATATGCTGTTCAAAAAGACCGTACTGGTACCGGATGCTGCACCCGTGGCCCGGCAGCTGGAGCGCTGCCATGGAATCGATGAAGCAGGCCGCCAGACGGCCCAGGCCTCCGTTCCCCAGCCCCGGATCCGCCTCCTGGGGCAGGATGGCATCCAGATCGAACCCCAGTTCCCGGAGTCCTTCCCGGGCCAGGTCCTCCATGCCGCAGTTCATCAGGTTGGCATCCAGCAGCCGGCCCAGCAGGAACTCGATGCTGAAATAATACACCTGCTTGGCCTGCCGGGAATCGTACCGCTGTTCCGTAGCCAGCCAGTCATCATAGATCAGGTCCTTCACCAGGTTGGCCAGCACCAGGTACACCTTTTTGGGACTCAGGGCTTCCGGTTCCTCATTGAACAGGACCTTGGCCTTCTGGGTGAAGAGACTGACAAATTGTTTTGGATTTTTCCAGGTTTTCGTAATGACCCCGCCTTCCTTTTCCGCAGCCGGACAGGTCAGAGGATATCATACTGGATCACGCACAGGGGCGCATCCGGCTTTCCGTTGAGAAACGCTTCCGGCTGGACTTCCTGGTTCTTGTCGCAGATTACCCGGTCCACCCGGGCTTCTTCGCCGATCACCGTGTTCTGCATGATGATGGAATTCTTCACCACCGCATTCCGTCCCACCCGCACCCGGCGGAACAGGATGGAGTTTTCCACGGTGCCTTCGATGACACATCCGTCCCCCACCAGGGAGTTGGTGACTTTGGCATCCGCCATGTATTTGGCCGGAGCCTCATCCTTCACCTTGGTGTAGATTTTCCGGTCCGGCCGGTACACGGCCTTCCAGTTGTCCAGGTTCAGCATGTCCATATTGGCTTCGTAATAGCTTTTAAGAGAATGGATCCGTTTGGCATAACCCCGGTATTCATAGCCGTAGATTCCGGGATGGGACACGTTCCGGGCCATCACGTCCATAAGATACTGGTTGGGATCCTGGGCAAAGGCCCTGCGGACCATGGCCACGAACAGCCCCCCGTCCAGGAGCATGCTCCCCAGGTATATTTTGTCCCCCTTCTTCAGGGTTTCTGATTTCACCAGTTTGGTCACATGGCCGCTTTCGTTGACGGATACCACATATCCGTCCCCTTCACAGTCCGCTTCCAGGGTCTTGTACACCAATGTCACATCCGCATTCCGGTTCCGGTGATAGTGGAGCAGCTGGTTGTAGTCGATGTTGTGGACCACATCGCAGCCGGAAAGGAGCAGGTAGTGGTTCCGTTCCCGTTCCACGAACCTCAGATTCTTGTAATAAGTCCGGATGTCCCCGGTCTGAGGATTGGTCACTTCCCGGGCCTCGTCCACCGGCAGGTAGAACAGACCGTGCTGTTTCCGGGCCAGGCTCCAGTCCTTACCGGACCGGACATGGTCCAGTACGGAACGGCTGTGGAAGGGCAGCAGCAGCCCCACCGTGTCCACCCCGGCGTTGACCATGGTGGACAGGGCAAAATCGATGAGCCGGTATTTCCCGGCAAAAGGTTCAGAAGCCATGGGCCGTTTCCTGCTCAGTTCCGCCATGTAATTGGGCCCCTGAAGATTGATGAGCCCGATGATGTTGTTATCCATTGACCACCGCTCCTTTCCCGTCCTTCTTTCTGCTGGGGCCTGCCGGCTGGACCTGTGCTTCCAGTCCTTCGCTGCCGGTGACCACATGGTCGTTGCCGAACACTTTGATGCTGCCGGCGGCGCCCCGGATCACTGCGCCAGCCCGTACCCGGCACCGTTCACCCAGGATGGCATGGTCCACCACCGCGCCTTTTTCCACCACCGTACCGGGCATCAGCACCGAATCGGTGACCGTGGCCCCTTCTTCCACCGTTACATTGTAGAAAATCACGGAATGGAACACGTTCCCCAGGATTACCGCCCCTTCCCCGGTGAGAGAACTGATCACCGAGGCATTGGGTCCCACATAGTGGGCGGGCAGGGACTGGTTCCCGGAATAGATCCGCCAGTCGGGGTCGTTGAGGCTGATGGGCGGGTTGTCGGACAACAGGTCCATATTGGCCTGCCACAGGCTTTCAAATGTCCCCACATCCTTCCAGTACCCTTCGAAAGGATAGGCGAAGGTGGGCACTTTGTCTTCCAGCAACCGGGGGATGATGTTCTTCCCGAAATCATGGTCCGAATCCTCCCGAGCCGCATCTTCCATCAGGTACTGTTTCAGCACATCCTTGTCGAAAATGTAGATGCCCATGGACGCCAGGTTGCTTTTGGGCTGGGCGGGTTTTTCCTCGAATTCCCGGATGCTCATATCCTCATTGGCGTTCATGATCCCGAACCGGGACGCTTCGGAAAGGGGTACCCGGAAGGTGCTGACGGTGACCTTGGCCCGGTGCTTTTTGTGGAAAGCCAGCATGGTGCTGTAATCCATGGAATAGATATGGTCCCCGGACAGAATCAGTACATACTGGGGATCGATCATGTCCAGGAAATTCAGGTTCTGGTAGATGGCATCCGCCGTGCCTTGGTACCAGTTGGAGGAATCCTTGTCGTTCATGTAGGGAGGCAGCACAAAGGTGCCCCCGCTGTCCCCGCTGTCCAGGTCCCAGCTGCTTCCGTTGCCGATGTACCAGTTCAGTTCCAGAGGCTGGTACTGGGTCAGGATCCCCACGGTACCGATCCCGGAATTCCGGCAGTTGCTGAGGGTAAAGTCAATGATCCGGTATTTGGCGCCGAAAAGCACCGCCGGTTTGGCCACGTTTTTGGTCAGGACTCCCAGACGGCTGCCCTTGCCGCCGGCCAGGATCATAGCCAGACATTCTATTTTCCTCAAAATCATCGCCTCCTGTAAAGATAGGTGCTGCATGTTTTTCGTATACAACTGTCTGCAAGCTGGTAAGAACAGGAAAATATACCCCTGCAGTCGCTGTCTCTTTGTCTATTTTACCATATTTATGAAAAAAAGGGGCTGTTGCATGAGCAACAGCCCCTTTTTAAGGTCTCAAGTCGTAAGGCTCGGACCACTGGCTAAAACCTGTCCTTTGGCCAGATTCATTTGAAGAAAAACGCAGCCAGTGGGCTGCTAACCCACCACCATTGCGCAAGCGCAACGGTCCCCCGCCCTTGTAAAGGGCGGATACTATCACACAGGCTGCTCTCTCGTGTCACAAAAGCATTGGGCCGAAGGCCCAAGCGTATATCCGCCCTTTTCAAGGGCGGATACTATCACGCAGGCTGCTCTCCCGTGTCACAAAAGCATTGGGCCGAAGGCCCAAGCGTATATCCGCCCTTTTCAAGGGCGGATACTATCACGCAGGCTGCTCTCTCGTGCCACAAAAGCATTGGGCCGAAGGCCCAAGCATATATCCGCCCTTTTCAAGGGCGGGGGACCAGCCGCAAGGCTGGTGGTGGGTTAGCAGCGTCAGCTGCGTTTCCCATCCCGGCCAAAGGCTAACTGCGTTTGGCTTCTACTTGTTCCGTACTTCAGACGCCACACAGGAAGATGCGGTGCCTGATGGGCCGCCTCTTCCGCCGCTCAGCCGGTCCGCAATGAGCAGGATGGCGTTCCCTGCCCAGAACAGCATGCCCAGCTGACTGTTGAACAGGGTATGGTCAGTAAGGCCGCTGATAAAGATTCCCACCAGGGAAGCCATGTACCCGCAGGCCACCCCCCTCAGCCAGGGCAGGGTCCGGTTCCGGTGCCGGATTTCCCGGGCCAGCAGGAACAGCCGGACCATCACACAGAGAAACAGCAGCAGCCCTGGTATCCCCAGTTCTGCCGTTACGTTCAGCAACAGGTTATGGCTGTGGTACATGAACACATCTTCCGAAATGAAGAAGTTGTAATCCGGGAAGGCATAGCCATATCCATACCAGCCCACTCCGAAAGGATGGTCCCGGATCATGTCCAGGGAGCTTTCCAGGTAGAAGAACCGCAGTTCCGCGGACGTGTCATGGACGGAAAAAATGGACATGAGCCGTTCCGCCAGCTGGTTCCAGAACAGGTACAGCACCCCCAGGCCCCCTCCGATGAAGGGCAGGAAAGCCTTGTGATAGAAGGCTCCGGCAAAGATGAACAGCACCCAGAAATAGGCCACCCAGTTGCCCCGGGAAAAGGTCAAAATCAGGCAGGCGGTGGAGAGAAGGAAGATCCCCACCAGGGCCCACCGGGTCTTTCCTCCCTTCAGAGGAGCGAAAAGCCCTTCACAGTAAGCCACCGTGGACACCAGGAAGGTGCCCAGGATGTTGGGATTCACCAGGGTGGAAATGGCCCGCCGGGACAGATGCTTGAAAGCCTGGTGGTCGATCCATTCCATATTCTGGAGACTGGTGCCGAAGAAATACTGCCAGATGCCGAAGGCCGCCACGATCCCGGCAGAGATCATGAAGATCTTGGTCAGGAACAGGGTCCGGCGGCCGGTACTGGCGTACCGGAGCACCAGGTAGAAGATCCCCGCCTCCTGGCCCACCACCCACAGCCAGTTCAGGGCGCAGGCGGCCGGGTTTTCCGACCACAGGGTGCTGACCCCGCTCAGGATGAACAGGGCCCACAGGGGCCGGCTGATGGTCCGGGGAATCTGGATGGCCGGCCAGAACTGCCCGGTCTTCCAGATGTTCACCAGGTTCAGCAGGAAACAGATGCTGAACACGATTCCCGCCCCCAGCTGATGCAGGGGCAGGATGAAAAACAGCAGAGAAAGGACCCCGAAAATAATCTGATTCAGGTTCCAGGATGCGGGGAGACCCCAGCCTTGCGGTCTTCCCATGGCCTTACCGGTCCAATCCCAGTTCCTTGAATGTGCCGATGAGATACAGGGAACCACAGACGATCACCACGTCCTCCGGCCCCGCTTCCGACACCGCCCGTTGGTAGGCAGCGGTGAGATCCTCCATGGGAACCGCATTCTTGTGGAGCCGCTGGGCCAGTTTTTCCGGTTTCTCCGACCGGTCTCCCTCATGAGCCAGCACCGTATAGATGGTGTCTTCCGGACGGAACAGGATGTCCGATACCTGGCTCACGTCCTTGTCCGCCATCATGCCGAACACGTAGATCCGCCGGGCTTTGGGATAATACTCATCCAGAGCCTTTCGGAGCACCGTCACCCCGGAGGGATTGTGGGCCCCGTCCAGGATAATGTCCGGGTTCCGGTGGATCCGCTCCAGCCGTCCCGGCCACCGGGCTGCCTCCATCCCCCGGAGCATGGCCGCCTCATCAGGCACCCCGTGCTTGTCCCGGAGGATCTCCGCTGCCGTAAGGGCCGCCGCCCCGTTGAGGATCTGGTGTTCCCCGGGCAGGTGGATGGCCACTTCCAGTTCCTTTTCTCCCAGCCGGTACAAAAAGGTCTGGGTGTCCATGGAACTGGTGAGTTCTTCGGTGGAAAAATCATCCCCATATACATACAGAGGGGCATGGTTGGCTTCCGCCGCACCCCGGATCACTTCCAGAGCCTTCCCTTCCGCCTCCGTCACCACCGGCACCCCCGGTTTGATGATTCCCGCCTTCTGGGCGGCAATGGCTTCGATGGTCTTCCCCAGCCGTTCCGTGTGTTCCAGGGTCACATTGGTGATCACGGACACCTCCGGGGTAATGATGTTGGTAGAATCCCACAGGCCGCCCATGCCCACTTCGATCACGGCACAGTCCACCTGCTTTTCCGCAAAATACAGGAAGGCCATGGCGGTGATGAATTCAAACTGGGTGGGCTGTTCTCCTCCCTGGGCCAGGAACCGGTCCAGAGCAGCTTTGGTCTTTTCCGTTACCGCGGCAAAGTCTTCATTGGAAATCTCTTCCCCGTTGAGGCAGATCCGCTCGTTGTACCGGACAAAGTGGGGGGAGGTGTAGCTCCCCACCTTCAGCCCCGCCTGCTGGAGCATGTTGGCCAGAAATGTGGTGACACTGCCTTTGCCGTTGGTCCCGGTCACATGGACGGTCCGGATCTTCCGTTCCGGATGGTCCAAAAGGGCTGTAAGCCCCTGGATCCGTTCCATGCCCAGATGGATGCCGAACTTGCCCAGGCTTTCTACATAGTCTACTGCGTCCGCATATTCCATAGTCTGCTCCTTTCCCTTTTACAGGCTGCGCAGGGTTGCCATCCGTTCCTTCAGGCCGTCGATCCGCGCCAGGATCTCCGTCTGTTTGGTCTTTTCCTTTTCCACCACTTCAGCAGGTGCTTTGGCCAGGAAGTTCTGGTTGCTCAGTTTCCCGGCAGCCCGTTTGGCTTCCTTTTCGGCTCCGTCCAGTTCCTTCTGGAGACGGGCCAGTTCCTTGTCCACATCGATAAGGCCCTTGAGAGGCAGGTACACCTTGGCTCCGTTCACCACGGCCGCCATGGCGTTTTCCGGAGCGGCGTCATCCATGGCCCCCAGGGTCAGGACATCCACCGTACCCAGCTGCCGGATGTAATCCCCGTTGGCGGCAAACACATCCCGGAGGTCGGCATCCACCAGCACCGTGGCCGGAGCCTTGTGGCCGGGAGCCGCGTTCACTTCCGCCCGCATGTTCCGGATGGCCTTGATCACATCCATCACCGCAGTCATCTGTTTTTCCACGGTGTCGTCCATCAGCCCTTCATCCGCCACCGGCCAGGGAGCGATCATGATGCTCTGGCCTTCATGAGGCAGGTGCTGCCAGATTTCTTCCGTAATGAAAGGCATGTAGGGATGGAGCAGCTTCATGGCGTCGCCCAGTACCCGGCACAGTACCGTCTGGGCCGTAGCCCGGGCAGCGGCGTTTTCCCGATCGTAGAGACGGGGTTTGGCCAGTTCGATGTACCAGTCGCACACTTCTCCCCAGATGAAGTCATAAATCAGCCGGCCCGCTTCGCCCAGTTCGAATTTTTCCAGGTAGTTGGATACATCCCGGATGGTGTGCTGGAGCCGGGACAGGATCCATTTGTCCGCCAGGGTGAGCGGTGCTTTTTCCGCATCCTTGTCATAACCGTCCAGGTTCATGAGAGCGAACCGGGAGGCGTTCCAGATTTTGTTGGCAAAATTCCGGGTGCTTTCGATCCGGTTCCAATAGAACCGCATGTCGTTCCCCGGAGTATTGCCGGTGATCAGCATGAACCGCAGGGTATCCGCCCCGTACTTGTTCACCACTTCCACCGGGTCGATGCCGTTGCCCAGGGATTTGCTCATCTTCCGTCCCTGTTCGTCCCGGACCAGTCCGTGGATGAACACGTGCTTGAAGGGTTCCTTCCCCATGAATTCCTCACCCATGGTGATCATCCGGGCCACCCAGAAGAAGATGATGTCATAGCCGGTGACCAGCACGCTGGTGGGATACCAGTGTTCCAGTTCTTCCGTCTTTTGCGGCCAGCCGAAAGTGGAGAAGGGCCACAGGCCGGAGCTGAACCAGGTGTCCAGGCAGTCTTCTTCCTGATGGATATGGGTGCTGCCGCATTTGGGGCAGGCGGTGAGATCCGTCCGGGAAGCAGACACTTCCCCGCAGTCGTCGCAGTACCATACCGGGATCCGGTGCCCCCACCAGATCTGCCGGGAAATGCACCAGTCATGGATGTTTTCCAGCCATTGGAGATAGGTTTTGGTGAACCGGCTGGGAACAAATTCCGTATGGCCTTCGGTGACGCATTTAATGGCTGCTTCCGCCAGGGGTTTCATCTTCACGAACCACTGGGTGGACACCATGGGTTCCACCACATGGTGGCAGCGCTGGCAGTGGCCAACGGAGTGGGGAGCATCTTCGATTTTCACCAGAAGGCCCATGTCCTTCAGATCCTGGACAATGTGCTTCCGGCATTCATACCGGTCTTCCCCTTCGTATTTGCCGGCCTCTTTGGTCATTTTCCCGTCCAGGCCGATGACCACGATCTGTTCCAGGTTGTGCCGCTGGCCCACTTCATAGTCGTTGGGGTCGTGGGCCGGGGTGATTTTCACCGCGCCGGTACCGAATTCCAGGTCCACATATTCATCGGCGATAATGGGGATTTCCCGGTTGGTGGTGGGCAGGGCGATTTTCTTCCCCACCAGTTTCCCGTACCGTTCATCCTTGGGGTTCACGGCCACGGCAGTATCTCCGGGGATGGTTTCCGGACGGCTGGTGGCGATGGTCAGGTACTGGTCCTTTTCGCCCACAATGGGATAGTTGATGTACCACAGGGCACCAGCATCGTCCTGGTGTTCCACTTCCACATCGGACAAAGCCGTACGGCAGTTGACGCACCAGTTGATCATCCGGGTACCCTTGTAGATCAGGCCCTTTTCATAAAGGCTCACAAAGGCTTCCCGGACCGCCTGGCTCAGGCCTTCGTCCATGGTGAACCGCTGCCGGTCCCAGTCGCAGGAAATCCCCAGGCTCTTCAGCTGCCGGACGATTTCGTCCCCGTAGGCTTCCTTCCATTTCCACACCCGTTTGATGAATTCTTCCCGGCCCAGATCATACCGGGTCAGACCTTCCTTCTTCTTCAGTTCCTCTTCCACCTTGATCTGGGTGGCCAGTCCTGCATGGTCATAGCCCGGCAGCCAGCAGGTGTTGTCCCCCATCATCCGGTGCCAGCGCACCAGGATGTCCTGGAGGGTATTGTCCAGGGCATGGCCCATGTGGAGCTTGCCGGTAATGTTGGGAGGCGGGATCACCACACTGAAGGGTTTCCGGCTCTTGTCCACCGGCTGATGGAAAAAGCCGTGATCGATCCAGTATGCATACCATTTCTTCTCCACCGCAGCCGGATCATAGACCTTGGGGATGTTGTTTTCTTCTGCCATAACTCTGCCTCCTTAAAAAAATAAACCCGTCCTGCTGTATAGGACGAGTTGTTCGCGGTACCACCTACATTCTCAATTGCTTGAGCACCTTAAAGCGGCGTAACGTGCCGTGACGGACAGGGCTTTCCTCCTGCCGGCTCCAGGACGACTTCCAGCGCATTGCCCGGATGCTTCCACCACCCGCATCCTCTCTGCCGGTGCAAGGGGCGCTGTACTCCTTCCCATCATCGCCTTTGGCTGTATGGTTGTATGGAGTCATTGTAACAAGGGGGCGCGGGATTGTCAATGGGGTGGACCCTTTCAAATCCCCGTCAACGGTCAGCGGCCGTTGAGTACCGACAGAAAAGGGGTGCTGCACAAAACGTGCAACACCCCCTTTTTCACAGCGCCTCGATCTGCCGGCACAGCATCTTGCCTACGCTGTCGGCCATTTTATCCAGATCCCGGACTTCCACACAGTCTTCCCCGAAGATCTTCCGGGCATCTTTCATGATGTGCTGATTCTCTCCGTTGATGAGCCCGATAATCCGGATCCCTTCCCGGCGGAGGCTGGCGGCTTCGTCAGCGGTGTTGGCCACGGCTTTTTCATCCCGGTATTCCGAAGAGCTGAACAGCCCGTCTCCCACCAGAGGCTTGTCGTCGTTGGGCTCCGCATCCGTGAGCATGATGAGGATCTTTTTGGTCTGGGTAAAGTCCCCCATCAGCTGCCGGGCTCCCCGGAGGGCCAGCCCGTCCCGGTTCCACCCGGTGGCCACATAGTTGAAGATATTGGTGCACCGCTTCTTGTCCGCATAGTCCTTGAACAGGGTGAGTACCGTATAGTTCCGCAGAGTGCAGAAGGAATACACCTGGTAGGGAATCCCGCACTGGCGGAGACTTTCGGCGATCACATAGGCCTGGGAGGCGATTACCTGCTGATACTCCCCCCGGGAGGCGGAAGCATCCAGCATCAGATCCACGGTGAAATCCGGGCTGGAGACGGTCTCCCGTTCGAAGAACACCCGGCTGTCATTCACCTTCAGGGCCCGCCACACCAGGCCGGGTACCAGTTCCCCTTCCTTGGCGGGCACCGGCAGCCGGGTCTGGGCCATGCGCATGACGCTCCGGAGCTGGCTGGTGAGCCGGGCAATGCTCTTCCGGCACTGTTCCCCGTGATCCTTGTAGTAGGCCAGGTTCTTCACCCGCTGGGCGTGAGCTCCCTCAAGCCAGCGGGAAGCTTCCCCGGTGGCCCCTTTGCTCCCCAGCCGGCCCCGGGTAAAGTGGAGATGGCACCCCTGATGAGGCCCGTTGCACCAGGCCTGGTCAATATCCAGCATTTTCCGGGGCGGGTAGATGCTGGCGCCGAAACAGTCGATGATATAGTTGTAGTTTTCCGACGCCGTCTGGCCGGTGATAATGGCCATGAGCCCGTTGTGGGCGTTTTTCCCGGCCAGGATGTCCATGGCCTGCTTCTTGGAATAGAGAAAATTGAACACGCTTTCCTGCTTCCGGAACACATGGGGCAGCAGCCAGTCGATAAAGTCCCCCAGGCCTTTGCTGATGATGACTTTTTCCAGGCTTTCCCGGACCAGGAAATGGGAGACGAAGTACTTTTTGGTGATCTTCCGGAAATGGTCGCACAGCTGCTTGGTATCCCAGGCCGGATCGAAGCAAAGATTGGCATAGAGCCCCTTGGCCCAGGGGTCATGGAGATCCAGTCCCTCCCCCAGCACCTCGTGCCACCGTGCCGCCTGCATTTCGTGGGCCACTCCGGTTTTGTCCAGTTTGGTGCCGTCAAAATAGGCCCTGGCATGCTGCTGCCGGAGATAGGGCAGCACCGGCCGCACCGGAGCCTCCTTGGCGTAGGTGGCGTATTCCAGTCCCAGCCAGAACAGGTCCGTAAAGGTATCCCGGAGAGCGCTGTCTTCCATTTCCTCGAACATCTGGTGGATCAGCTTCACATCATAATATTTCCGGGTGAAGCCCACCACCGCGTTCAGATACAGATCCGGGGTACCCTGTTCCGTATAGGCCAGGAAATCGGGATCAAACCGGTAGTCCCAGGACACGTCCCATACGATATTCAAAGCCCGGCGGCGTTTGGCATCGTACTTGAGTTTTCCCATGGTTCCTCAGTCCTCGAAAATGTCCTTTTTGGTATAGTTCCCGGGAATGTGGAGATTGATCACGTCCCGGATCAGCCCCGGTTCATATTCATCGAAGGATTTGTTCACGATTCCCAGATCCAGGGCCTTGTGGGCTTCCAGCCCGGCTTCCATCAGGTGGATGGCATCCAGCATCCCCCGCAGGTCCAGGGCCTTTTCAGAGATTTCGCTTTCCTGGCATTTCTTTTCCAGGTCCTTGAAGATCTGACAGAAGGCCTTCCGGGGTTCCTTCCGCAGTCTGGGGAATTCGTCCTGGAGCAGCCGGTCCAGGGATTCCATGGAAATGGGCGGCAGCTGGATCACCGCAAACCGGGAAGCCAGGGCTTCGTTCAGTTCCCGGGTACCGGAATAGCCGTAGTTCATGGTGGCGATGAACCGGCAGGCCTTGTGGGCATGGAGCAGGTCATAACCGGGAATATCCACCGTATGCCGGAAGTCCAGCAGAGAATGGAGCACAGCCATGGCTTCGTTCCGGGCCATGTTGATTTCATCGAAGACCCCGAATCCCCCTTTCACCGCGCACTGGTACACCGGTCCGGGACGGAATTCCACTTCCCCGTTTTTGAAGGTATCAGTGCCCAGCATCCCGGTGGCATCCATGTTGATGTGGAAGGACACGTTCCACATGGGACGGCCGAACACCGCTGCCAGGTTCTCCGCCAGCACGTTCTTCCCGGTGGCCTTGGGTCCGGCCAGCAGCAGATTCTGGCCGCACAGAAGGGCCGCAATGGCCTCTTCCCACACATCCTTTCCATAATAATGGAAATGGGGCACAGGGACACGGGCCGTCAGGTCTTCCGGGGTGGGAAATTCCTTCCGGTACGCCCGGATCCCCTGGATCAGTTCCGGGTTGATTTGTTCACTCTCTAAAAATTCCAGCATCATAAGGGCTCCCCTCGCTTGACATTTGCATCAGTAATTATTATAGCACAAAAGGGGGCATTGCACGTTACGTGCAATGCCCCCTGATCGTCAGCGGTCAGCTGCCGTTGACAGTTCTGCTGCTCCTGCTGCAGAACCTTATTCCGGCACTCCTCCGAACCGGTTGGCTCCGCTGTCACCTTTTTTCACCATCAGGTAAATATACGTGGCCAGGTTCAGGATGGGCACCAGGAACAGCAGGGTCCACCAGCCGCTCATGTCCATATCGTGGAACCGGCGGGCCAACAGAGACAGGCCGCACAGGAACATCACCAGATAGGTGAGCATCCACAGGCCCATGAGAGCAATGGCCCCCACCCCGCTTTCAAACAGGGTGAAGATGAACACGCAGCCCATGAGGAAAAAGGTCAGGCAGCTGGCCCCACCCAACAGGAGAGCCCCCCGGAGGGCCAGCTCCACCCGGCCCAGACGGCCGTGGAAATTCAGATACAAATCCAGGAGAGACGCCCAGTCCCGGGGAATCTGCCGGGCAAAAAAGTGCCGTTCCATCCACTGATAGGGGGAAAGTTTTTCATTTTTTATCGCAGAAGTTTCAACATGCAAATCCATACAGCCTCCTTGCCATCAGCGATTCCTATGTTTTCAGTCGAAAGATATTATATCTATTTTTGGCGAGAAAAGAAAGAGGCCAGGACACAAAAAAAACGCATTTCACGACAAAAACCTTTTCCGTCCTGAAATGCGCCTCTTTTTATTTGCTTTCTTCCGGCCCTTCCGCAATCAGGAAACCGCCTTCCTTCAGGCTGTCCCGGATGGCTTCCAGTTCATCCTGGGAATCCGCGGCCACGGTCAGGGTATGGACCCCCTGGGAAAGGGTAGCGATCAGAGGGATGTTGTATTTTCGGAAATTGTCCAGATACTGCTTCACATCCCGCCGGTTCTTCAGGTTCAGGAACGCCTGGATGGGCCCGCAGAAATCCGGCACCAGGGTAATGCTGGCAATCATGCCCCCGTTGTCCACCACAATGTTCAGTTCATCCCGGGCGCTGTCCGTATCCATGGCTTTGTATCTGCATTCAAAGTCCATGCTCAGGCTCCGGCCGTTGATCTGATACCCCCGCCGGGTGGAAACAATGGCCGTACCGGCGCTCCGCAGGAGAGCCATATCCAGAACAATCACCTGTCGGGATACGTTCAGGTCCTTGGCCAGCTGATCCCCAGTCACCGGGCCATTGCTGCTGCGCAAAATTTCCAGGATTTTCTTTCTGCGTTCTTGATTCTTCATAATACCCCTCCCGTTTAGATTCTTTCTTTCGGATTCCCTGGACCGGTTCAGTTGCATAATCCATCTGGCAGGGCGTCAATCCTAAAGCAATTCAGCTGTATTGTATCATATTTAGTTATGATTGTCTAAATAAAATTCGTTTTAAGTTGTTTTTTCCAAACTTGCTTCCATCAGGAAAATCCGGGGTATAAGTTTATTATTTGTTTATGAATATTTTATGAAAATCTTTTATTTTCATTTGGAAAAGGGAGGTGCCTGAGAGGTACTCGTTCAAAATCAATTTGCAAAAATTGATTTCCTTCGGCCGTTGACCGCTGACAAAAAAAGAGGATACTGCATGATTTCTGCAATATCCTCTGCACTTTCACTTGGTGACCCTGGAGTGATTCGAACACTCGACACACGGCTTAGAAGGCCGTTGCTCTATCCAGCTGAGCTACAGGGCCAAATAAAATGGAGCGGGTGATGGGAATCGAACCCACGTAACTAGCTTGGAAGGCTAGGGCTCTACCATTGAGCTACACCCGCATGAGAAAAATTGGTCGGAGCGACAGGATTTGAACCTACGACCCCCTGCTCCCAAGGCAGGTGCTCTACCAAACTGAGCTACGCCCCGTCGCACGTACAGGCCAACTTGGTTATAAACAAAAAAAGGTAAAAAAAATATGGTGGGCGCTAACAGGATCGAACTGCTGACATTCTGCTTGTAAGGCAGACGCTCTCCCAGCTGAGCTAAGCGCCCAAAAGAAGTGGTGACCGGAGGGGGAATCGAACCCCCGATACCGCCGTGAAAGGGCGGTGTCTTAACCGCTTGACCATCCGGCCACTTGGCTCCCCGAGTAAGACTCGAACTTACAACAACTCGATTAACAGTCGAGTGCTCTACCATTGAGCTATCGGGGAATTCTTGCGACGCTCATGCGCTGCGAGTGTTATTATATAAAAGATGGTACAAAATGTCAACAGGTTTTTTAATTTTTTTTGGAGAAAAAGAAAAAACAGTCAACGGTCAATGGTCAGCTGCCGAAGGAAGCCAAATACCAGGCACTTGGCTTCGAACAAGGGACGGGCGAACCAGGCGGCGTTTTCCAGATCCCGGCAGGGCGGCGGCTATGGTTTCCGCCACCTTCCGGTTGTTGCCGGTACGGCTGGAATACAGTACGATGGTTTTTATGGGCATCCTCCTTAGAATTTCCATTCAGCGCCGGCTCTCCAGACCCGTCCGTCGGTCCAGATGCTGTCGCTGCTGTCGAATTTTTTGTTGAACAGGTTGTCAATCCCTGCGTACAGGGACAGGCTGCCGATGTCCTTGGTCACCACGAAATTGGTAAGGCTGTAGGAATAGGACTTGTTGTCGGCGCTGGTGAGATAGTTCTGGTACCACTGGTTGTACAGGGTGGCAGTCCAGGGAGCCTTTTTGGCATCGGTCCAGGACAGTTCCACAGTGCCGGTATTCAGGGCCCGGCCGGTGAGCCGCTTGTTGGTGTTCCCATCCCGGGCATCCAGGTAGGTGTAGTTGGCCCGGGCGCTCCAGTGTTTGTCGAACTTATACCGGGTTTCCGCTTCCACCCCGTTAAAGGTGGCCTTGTCCACGTTCCGGTACTTGTACAGGAAGTTCCGGATCCCGCCGCTGAAGCTCAGGGACACTCTTTCCGAATCAATCAGGTTGGAGATCTTGTTGCGGAAGTAGGTGAGTTTCCCGGTGGCCTTGCCCTTTTCCCCTTCCAGGCTGATGTCGAAGTTGGTGGATTTTTCCGGCTGCAGATCCGGGTTCCCTTCCACGATCACCCGCATGGAGGCAATGGGGGAATGGATCATCTGGGAGTACAGTTCGAAGATGGTGGGAGCCCGGAAGGCCTTGCCGTAGTTCACTTTCAGCCGGCTGGCCTTGCTGAAGCTGTAGGTGAGCCCGGCCCGGGGGGACCATTCGCTGCCAAAGCTGTCATGATGATCGAACCGGACAGAGGGAACGAACAGCAGCTTGTCTCCCAGCTTCATTTCGTCTTCCAGATAGAAGGCATAGGAATTCTGGCTGGCAGACCCGTAGGGACTGGTCATGCCCAGATACCGTTCGATCCGGGTGCCCCCGCCCGAGTTGGCGAACCGGGTGCCCCCGGCTTTCTGGTTCTTCACTTCCATGCCGTAGGTAAGGGTGTTGTTTTTGTCCATCTTGTAGGTGTTCTTGGCTTCGTTGACCCAGGTGGAATACCGGGCATGGTTGAAATCGTCCCAGGCGGCTGTCCGGGTACGGCCCACTTTCCCCAGCCGGCTGTAGTAGGACTGGATCTCCCAGTCGTTCTTCCGGTCGAAGCCGTAGTACTTCACATGATAATCGGACCGGTTGTTGTCATAGTAGCTGGTGGTGGTGCCGGCGGTGGTGCTGCCGGACAGGCTGGTGAGCTGTTCTTTCATGAAACTGGCCCCGAAGTCCAGGCCGCTGTGGTCATTGAACCGGTAGTTCCCATTGAAGGAGAAATTCCGCCGGGGGCCGTACATGTTGGTACTGCCGTTGTTGTCCTCCTTCCGGACCTTGGTCAGGTTGAAATCGAAGTTCATGTTCAGCTTCCCCATGTCCCCGGTGGCAAAGCCTCCGTACACGGAAGATTCCAGGCTGCCGGTGCGGGTACCCGCATAGCCGCCCTGGGGCTTGTTCTTTTTGGTGATGATGTTGATCACGCCTCCGGTGGCATCACTGCCCCAGACGGCGGAACCGGATCCCCGGAGGATTTCCACCCGGTCGATCTGGTTCACGTTGATCCGGTCCAGCTCGTAGGCATTCATGGTGCTGGCGGAATCTTCTCCGGCAATCCGGCGGCCATCCACCAGGATCAGGGTTTCCGTGGTTCCCATGCCCCGGACGCTTACATTGTTCCCCACCAAGGAGGTGCCGTTCCGGGACACGTCGATGCCTGTGGCGTTCTTGATGGCGTCCCGGACGTTGTAGGCCCCTTTCTTTTTCATTTCGTCAGCCTTGATCACCTGGACCGCCATGGGGACCTGTTTTTCCTCCAGCTTGGTCCGGGTGGCGGTGACCACCGTCTCTCCCAGTTCCAGATTGTCCATCGCAGTATCAGATGCCTCTGCGGCACTGCACAGCTGGGCACCGCCCAGTACGGCTGCCAGGCTTACCGCCAGCAGGATTCTTCTTTTCAGCCACGTTTGATCCATGGTAACGCTCCTTTACACTGTATTTTGCAGGTCATTCCTTTCCGCATGTTTCAGATTCCCCCGTGAGACCGGTCCGCCCGAAAGCCGCGGCCGGTCTCCCCGGTCAGTTCAGCCGGAAGGTAAATGTTTTTGTCGCATAGCACCGGACCGGGTATCCTTCCTTGTACGCCGGTTCAAAAGCATAGCCGTAGGCCGCATCCAGGGCTGCCTGGTCCATGGGACCATAGCCGGAACTGGACACCACCGAAGCGCTTTCCACGGAGCCGTCCTTCCCCACAATCATCCGGACCCGGACGGAGCCCTGGATCCCGTGATTCCGGAGCGCATCAGGATATTCCGGCGCCGGCCCTCCCAGGAAGCTGGCGGATACATCGGACTGGACCGCTTCCGTGTCGAAGCCGGGGCCATCCGCCCCTGCCGGGCCCGGAGGTTCTCCCGGGCTGCCTGACGGATTGCCCCCATTGGAGACTCCGTCAGGACTACCCCCTTCCAGATCCCCGGCAGCCTGGCCGCTGGAAGATGCTTCTCCGCTGCCGGTCAGAGCCGAACTGGCATTTTCTGTCGGTACAGGGGCTGCCGGGCTGTTCTGGGCAGCGGTCCGTTCTTCCGGAATGGCATCCGGGGCCGTCATCCGGGGCACCGCCGGAACCTGGGGACGGGAAGCAGCAGTCATCGGCTTTTGTCCTGCTGCAGGAGCCGGAGGGTTCCCGTTCCCCAGCCGGGCCCCGGGCACTTCCCCATACCCATGATAGGGACTGCCGGAAACGATGTTTACGGTGTAGACTTTATCCTGTTCCTGCTGTTTCTGCCAGGCCTGGAACCCGACGCTTCCCAGAGCCAGGAACACCGCCAGATGGACCCCCAGGGACACCAACAGCCCCTTCCGGCTGTCACTGCTGCCCATGGTCCGCCGCCTTTTCCGCCGCCAGGCCCACCCGGAGGATCCCGGCGGCCTTGCAATCGTCCAGGAGCCCCAGGACCTTTTCATAGGGCACCTGCCCGTCCCCGTAGATTACCAGGGAAAACTGGGGGTCTTTGGCCGCAGCGGCTTTGGCCTGGGCGATGAGGGCTTCCCGGGTCACCGGTTTCGTCCCCAGGTACAGACTGCCGTCCGCCTTGACCGCCACATTGAACCGGGCCTCCGGCTGGATCCGGGTCTGGGTGCCCGCTGGCAGCTGGACCGGCACCGTTTCCACTTCACTCATGTTCATGGTGGTAACGATGAAGAACACCAGCAGCAGGAAACTCATGTCGATCATGGGACTGATCATGATTCCCAGGTCGTTTTTTTTCCGGTCCTTCAGCTTGATCATGCCCGCCTCCGTTCCGAATGGCTGCATACGCTGAAGGTTTCCTTCTTCCGCACCGCTTCCAGAAGGGTGTTGCCCATTTCCTCGATGTTCAGGGTGATGGTCTTCATCCGCCGTTCAAAATATCCATGGAACACTACGGCGATAATGGAGATGCACAGGCCAAATACCGTGGTAATCAGGGCTTCCGCCAAGCCGGAGGTAACTCCCATAGGGTTGGTCATCCGCTGGGTCAGGTGGGTAAAGGCTCCCATCATCCCGGTAACAGTACCCAAAAGTCCCAGCACCGGAGCCAGGGTCACGATAATGTTCAGATAGGGCAGGTTCTTCTCGAATTTGTCCAGGGCCCGTTCCGCCCGGTAGCTGATGAAGTTTTCCAGGTACCCGTAATTGTCATGCCGCTCCATGACAATGGTGGCCAGCTTGGCGATTTCTCCCTGGGTGTGGTCCGCCAGTTCCTTGGCCTGGTACCAGTCATTGTTTTCCACATAGGTGCAGAAGTCCTTGGTGAATTCCCGGCCGCTGTCTGCCTTCCGGAAGAACAGCATCCGTTCCACCCCGATGGCCAGGGCGGCAATGGAACAGAAAAGCAGGGGCCACATGACCCAGCCCCCTTTGATGAAATAATCCACGCCTGCAGTCAGTATGTTCATGTTTCCTCTCTCTTTCCAGCCGCATTGTCTCCGGCTTCTTTCTTCCATAAGGCATAATACAGGCCCCGGCGGGCCAGCAGTTCTTCCGGAGGGCCCTCCGCGTATTTCTTCCCGTTCTGGATCACCACCACCCGGTCGCTGACTTCCAGAGCCTGGCCCAGGTCATGGAGGACCATGACGATGCCCATACCATTTTCCCGGTTCAGCTTCTTGACCAGCTGCATCACTTCCACCTGGTAGGAAATGTCCAGAAAAGTAGTTGGTTCGTCCAGGAACAGAAGATCCGGCTGCTGGGCCAGCACCGTGGCGATCCACACCCGCTGGGCTTCGCCTCCGGAACAGTCGCAGAAATGTTGCAGGGTTTTCACATAAAAAGCAGGCTGACTCCCTGCTTTTATTGATCCATCCGTACCTTGACTACGATTTTTTTTACCTTTTCCGCCTTCCCGTCAAATTGGCAGTTGGGCCGATGGACTTCCCAGGGGTAGAAAATGGCGAAATCCCGTTTTTCCAGCTTCACCACGTTTTCCTTTTTCACCTGGCCGTAGAACACCACGTCATTGGCTTCCCGCCGGTCTTCGGTGATCTCTCCGGCATTTTCCACGTCGGTGTAGCCGATGGCTTCCCGTCCGGCACCCAGGATCTGGATGTCGATGTACTGAAAGTGTTTTTCCGGCCGCCGGTCCCGGGCCGGTTCCGTTTCATACTCGTTGACGCTGGCAAAGATGTCTTCTCCGGCCAGCAGTTTCTTTCCCACCGGCAGCTCCGTTACATCCCGTTCCGCCAGCAGTTCAAGGGCCTTTTTCACCGGCCCGGTAAGCTGGCCTGCCAGCCGGTCCAGATGGTCCAGATTTCCTGTAATCATGCGTTCTCCTCCTTAGGCAGGAGCCCCAGCAGCTTGGTGTAGACCCGCAGGGCGTTCCTGTAGAAAAATTCTTCGTGGTGGGCTTCCGGCACCACCAGCTTCATATTTTCGATATAGCTGTGGATATTGATAAGCGGCCAGTCGGTGCCGTAGATCACCTTGTCATACCGGTCCACATAGTCCAGCCACATCCGGATATAGCGGAAATAATCCCGGTGCTTTTCGTAGAAGATGGCCCCGTCGAACTTCCCTTCCAGGAGCCCAGACAGGTCCACATACACATTGGGATTCTTGGCCACCACTTCCATGGCGTCCAGGATCCAGGGATTGCCGCAGTGGGCAATGACGAACTTCACCCGGGGGAACTGGCCCGCCACTTCGTCGATGGTGAGAGGATGGGCGTATTTCAGAAACCCGTGGCCCCCGGCGGTGTCTCCCGTATGGAACACCACCGGCACCTGGTAGGCTTCCGCCAGTTCATACAGGGGAAAATGCCGTGGATCATAGGCATACACCTGGTTGTAGCCGGTGTAGATCTTGATCCCCACACAGTGGGGGTTCCGGACCACCGGTTCGAATTCCTGGGCGGTCTTTTCGCAGTTCTCTTTGGTAAGGGCGTTGCTTTCCAGCCCGGCACAGAAGGCGATTTCCGCCGGCTGGTTGTAAGGATCCAGGGTGCAGGGGCCCGCCAGATCCGGCACCCTGGGCACCACCCCTCCGAACCGGCTGGGCCCCAGAGGTGCGTTGCCCATGGCCACCGACAGCACCACGTTGTTCTCCCGGCAGGCCTTCAAATAGTTCTCCACTGTATTTTCATGGCCGGCGGCTTTAGCCACCTGGTCGAAGCCTTCATACCGGAAAAAATGCATATGGCCGTCAATGATTTTCATTCAAATTCCCCTCTTCCCGCAAAAATATCCACAATGGTTCCTGCCTGTTGGCTTCCGGCAGGACGTTCTGTACTTCTTTTTTCTGTTCTTCCCACAGGGTCAGCAGGCTCTGGAGTACTCCCTGCTCGAAGCGCACCCGGGTGGTTCCTGCTGTGACCCGGTGGACTCCGCCATTCCTCAGGTCCAGCACTTCCTGGCCCAGCTGGATGGACCATTTGTCGCTCTGGCCCACCCGGTGCCGATCCACCTGGGCCACCACCAGGATGTCCGCCCCGGCCTGCCGGGCTTTCTGCCGGATCTCTTCCTGGGACCAAAGGTCCTCGCTGCCGGCGGTGTGCCGGTACTCCAGCACCACATACCGGGGCAGCAGGTTCCGGTATTCATCCAGCAGGAATTGGCCCAGATCCGGGGAATACCGGGTATCCGCCCCGTTGTCCCGGCTCAGGATCACCAGGGCCGTCAAGGGACCGGCGCCTTCCCGCTGCTCCCAGGGCGCCGGGGGCCAGATTCCCGCTTCCACCGCCTTCTGCCGTTCCTGATAATAATCCCGCACCGCCAGGTCCAGATAATAGGAAATGGGATGCTGGTAGTCCGTGTATTTTCCCGACAGGGCATATTCTTTCTTTTCTCCGAACTGCTGATACCCGGACCGGGTCACGGTCTGGAGCGCCCCGGGCACCGGGTCCAGAGAGGTCACCGCCCGGAGCAGGCTGATCTTCGTTCCGTATTCCCGGGCAAAAGCCCGGTTTCCCACCGCCGGGGCCCCGAAGGTGATCACCGGGATCTGGGCCCGGGATACCCCCTGGGCCGCCAGTTCTTCTCCCACCAGGGTGGCCCCGGCTCCGCCCAGGCTGTGGCCGGTGAGCAGCAGCCGTTCCCTGGGATGGGTTTTCAGGTAGTCCCCCAGGTTTTCCGTCTTCCCGTCCCCATCCACATCCAGAGGCTGGGAAAGAGCCGTCCGGGCGTACTGGAGGAAGCCTTTGTGGACCGCTGGTCTGTCCGTTTCTCCGACGGCCGGTTTCCCGGAAGGATAGTCCACCGTCTCCATCTGGAGATTCAGCTTCCAGTCCCCTTTGGAGGCACTGCCCCGGAAGGCCAGCACATTCCAGATTTTCCCCCGGAGGGGATCCGGTTTCCGGGCCAGGGTGAAGTTCACTTCCGTTTTCCCGTCCTTCAGGGTATAGGGAGTGAGCTTCCAGCCGTAGTCTTCCAGATACCGGACTTCTTCACTGTTTTCCGGGTGATAGCTGCCGGCGCACACGGCCGCTGCCATGGCCGTCATGGCCGCCTGTTTCACCGGACGGTCCGGCGCCGGCTGGGAGGCCGCCCAGGCCGCCCGGTGCAGCACCAGCAGGGCAGCGGCCGCCAGAAAACGGACCAGCCGTCCCCCTTGATTTCTTTTCAGGACCATCTCAGGCCCGGGGATTCCGGGTGTTCAGGTCCTGGAGGTCCGGCTGGCTCAGACGGATATACACCGGCCCGTCCAGGAGGGTTCCCAGTTCGTCCGTCTGGAACAGGATGGAAATGCTCCCGTCCTGGTTCAGGAAGAAATCTTCCGGCACCCGGGTCACCTGCTTGGTGGGATGGATCTTCACATCACTGCTGTTGTAGCACTGGTTGGCCAGGTATCCGTTCAGGTCGGCCACCGTCACCCGTACAAAGGCGGACAGAGGCAGCCGCTGGCCGCTGGCCAGTTCATACACCACGGCACTGGTCCGGACCTTGTTGTCGCTGCCCTGGGTCCGCAGATCGCTGAGCACCAGGGAAACCAGCTGGTTGTCCTCGTAATTGGTTTCATACCAGGTCCGGCCGGAGGTGAACTTCCGGTCCACGAACCCGGCCCGGAAATCATCCATAAAGGTCTTGATGTCCTTGTTGATCATGGTATCCGCTTTTTTGTTCTTGGTATGTACCACCGGCCAGGTCATTTCCAGGTTCCCCACCTGGGCCTGCTGGCTTTCCACCTCGGCAAAAGCCGGGACGGACAGGCTGAAGCAAAGGGCCAGAGCCGCCAAAGCCGCTTTTTTAAACATGGTTCCACGCTCCTTTTTTCCTTAATATTCCTAGTATAACATAAAAAGATGCGGTTGGATAAACAACCGCATCTGGTCGGAAGAGGGAATTGCAAGACAGATAAAAAAAGAGCTGTTCTCTGTAAAATACAGGTAACAGCTCTTTTTTTCTTATTTTGATGATTATTGAATCTTTTCAATGGAAATTACAGTTACATTTTCTTCTGCAATGCGGAACTTTACATTCCATTCTCCGAAGGCCATACCGTAGATCCGGTCCGGATCTTTCTGGTAATGGGGCCGGGGGTCCTGAGACAGGATCCCCAAAAGGGCCCCCCGCTGGTCTTCCGGCAGTTTGGCCAGAAGGTCCGGGGAACACCGGACCTCCAGGGTGCTGTCCGCCCCCTGGGCGAAGCCGCTCCGTGCGTCGGGACGGGCATCGGCGTAGGGCACATAGGGCTTGATGTCATAAATGGGGGTACCGTCCATCAGGTCCGCCCCCTTCACCCACAGTTCCGGGCCATGGGGGCCCTCCCAGATGATTTTGTCCAGTTCCACCAGGGACAGGCCCAGGGGATTGGGACGGAAGGGGGACCGGGTGGCGAAGACCCCCAGACGGGTATTGCCTCCCAGCCGGGGCGGCCGCACGGTAGGCGACCAGGTGTGGTTCTTGGAAAAGCCCCAGATCAGCCACAGGTGGGAGAACCCTTCCAGGCCCCGGAGGGCTTCCCGTTCCCGGAACCCTTCCGCCATTTCCACCCGTCCTGTCAGATCCGGCACCAGGCCGCTCTGCCGGGGCAAGCCGAATTTTTCCGGCAGCAGGCCCCGGTACCAGGCCACCGGCCGGAGGGTCAGGAGGCCCTGTTCCAGGGATTGAGGTTCCGTCATTTCACCACCGTGTTCACATTCAGGTCCTTGTCCACATAGAACCGGGTGCCCTTTACGGTAAGATCAGCGGCCAGACCCTTGGTGGTCACCTGGTACATCCACATACCCGGTGCCACCTGGAAGGAGCCTTCCAGGGCGTCCCCGTTGACTCCGTCTCCGGCAGCAGCCACCGCTTCACCACCAAAAGTCCATCCTTTGGTAATGAAAGAATTGAAGGCGTCTTCATTGCCGAACACAAAGATGATGTTGGACTGCCGGACCCCCAGGCCCAGGCCCACTTTCATCTCGCCCATTTTCATGAACACTTCCCGGCCGCTGTGCTGGTTGATAGCCCGTCCCCGGCCGTGGCCCCCACCTAAAAGTCCCACGCTGTAGCTGGTGTCCACAAACACTGCATAGCCAAAAGCGTTCTGGATGGCCTTCCGGGACTGGGGTTTCCGTTTGTACAGATCCAGCAGGGCCTTGTAGGTCTTGGTCCGCAGTTCCGCCCGTTCCCGGTCTTCTTTGGTCAGAGGAGCCGTCTGGGCCGTTTTATCACCGGCCGGCTGGGCCGCAGCCCCCGCAGCAAAGCAGGGAGCCGTCAAAGCCAGAGCCGCCAGCAGAGACGCCGTGATTTTTTTCGTTTGTTTCATGATCAGACCCTCTTCACTCTTTACTCTTCACTCTTATTTCTCCGGCTTCAGATACCCGCCGCCCTGGAGTTCGTAGGTCTTGCCGCCCAGCCAGGCGTTGGCGGCACTGCTGCTGTTGTAGTACAGGGTGTGGCCGTTGCCCTTCAGGTTGGTCAGGGCCGTAGTTCCGTCGGTGAACCCGTCCACATGGCTGTCAGCGGTCAGGGACCAGCTGGAGGAGGCGTCCAGGTTCACGTCCACCTTCTTGCCGGTGTTATCCGTATTAATGGCTCCGGACCAGTGGCTGCCGTTCTGGAGGTCCATCAGGATGGTGCTGCTGGCGTCCACGGACACATTGCCGTAAAGCCCCTGGTTGTTGGCCATGAAGGTCAGGTCACCGCCGTTGGTCCCGGCGTCCCCGAACTGGTTGGCTTCCACCCGGATCAGGGTGCCCCCCAGATACTGCATGGTGGTCATTTCCGAATAGATCCGGGCTGCGGTATTGGTCACGTAGAACAGGGGGCCTTCCTTCAGGCTCCGGAGAGCGGACCCTTTGGCGGCGAACCGGCCCAGGGCCTTGCCGTCAGTGCCGTTGTCCCGGGTCTTGTTCTGATACAGCATCACCCCGTGGCTGCCGTTGCCGGACAGATCCACATATTCCAGATGGATGGAGTTGTTCCCTTCCACCACGGCGATTTCACTGGCTCCGGCGGTGCCCTTTACTTCGCTGACCTTGATGGTTCCCTTGGAATACACCAGGGGAGAGCCTTCTCCGGAAGTGTTGATGGTGCTCTTGCTCACTGTCACGCTGGCTCCGGAAGGTTCCGTTGCCAGGGCCGCAGACCGGATACCGGTGGTACCGATGTTGATGTTGTCCGCCGTAATGGTACCCCCTTCGGTGGCATCCAGGCCCCGGGAAGAAGCCCCGGTGGTGCGGATGTTGGAATCGTGGAGCTTCACGCTGCCTTTGGACCCAGTGGCGAACACGGCGTTGGCCCCGTCCGCTTCCGTCCGGATGGTGCACCCGTCCATGGCAAGGGCTCCGTCTGCAGCCAGCACGGCTGCATTCTGGCCGTGGAACTTGCTGCCCAGCACGTCAGTGGTGGCGCCGCTTTTGGTAATGGCCCCATGGGACAGTGTCACGTCCGCCCCGTTCTTCACCAGAAGGGCACTTTCGTCCGCCACCAGAGCCGCATAGCTGTCAGCCAGAGCGGTCTTTTCGCCGCTGACCACCTTGGCAGCACTGTAATTGTCCGCCGGCAGGGGTTCTGCCGCCGTGGTTTCTGCAGCTGCCGTTTCCGCCGGGGCAGTCTTTTCAGTCGTTTTTTCCGCCTTGGCAGCGGCTTTTTCGGCCTTGGCCGGTTTCGCCGTTTCCGTCTGGGCAGAAGTGGCGGCAGCAGCCGCCGTGGTCTTATGGGCCGCCCAGGCGCAAGGGGTGGACAGCAAAGAGGCCAGGATGGCCAATGTTAAAATCTTGGAATTTTTCATGGGAATCCCTACTTTCCTGTATATACTTCTACATAATATAGTATACCGCAAAAGGGTGCCACCGTAAACGATGGCACCCTTTTGTCACGAATGAGGGTATGAGAACGCCAGACTCTCCTTCACCTTCTTGTAATCCACCTTCCCCACTCCCGTAAGGGGCAGCTGGTCCAGCTGTTCCCACCGGCCGGGGATTTCTCCCGGGAGCAGGGTTTTCCGGAGGGCTTTTCGTACCTGGGGCAGGGTGATCCCCGGTTCCAGCACCACACCAGCGCCCAGGTCTTCTCCCCGCTTTTCGTCCCGGACGGGCACCACACAGGCATCCCGTACCCCGGGCACCTGCAGCAGGGCCTGTTCCACCCGGCTGCAGCTGATGGTAAGGCCTCCCTTGTTGATTACCTGACCCCGGCGGCCCAGGAAGATCAAATATCCGTCCTTATCGAAATATCCCATATCCTTCAGGGTACAGGGCCGGGACAGACCAGCCACATGGTAA
Source organism: Acidaminococcus sp. (assembly GCF_057597765.1). Classification (NCBI taxonomy): domain Bacteria; kingdom Bacillati; phylum Bacillota; class Negativicutes; order Acidaminococcales; family Acidaminococcaceae; genus Acidaminococcus; species Acidaminococcus sp. The sequence continues at coordinate 124,448 of NZ_DBMBXK010000006.1, forward strand.
GGCGTATCGATCCAGATCATCCCCTCCCGGAGCTCCACCTTCACCCCGGGGCAGGGCTTTCCCACGCTCTGGGGATGGGCCAGCAGCTCCTCATAGGTGAGCCAGGTGATGTAGTCCAGTTCGCTGGCCCCGTAATACAGCAGGACCTGGCTGGAAGGAAAATGCGCTTTCAGGGTCCGGGCTGTTTCCCCATCCAGCAGCTGGGACCCTGCCAGCACCGTCTTCATGGCCGGATAGGACCGCTCCAGCACCTGGAGCAACAGTTTCAGCTTCACCGGCACCAGGTACAGCAGTGTCACCGGGTACCGGTCCAGCAGGTCCTTCCATCGGATGCTCCGAAGGTTGGTGGCCAGCACCAGGGTGGCACCGGCATGGAGCAGCTGGGCCCACACATTCAGGTTCCCGGTAAAGCTCATGCTCCCTTCACAGAAACCCACCGTGTCCCGGTCCACCTGGAACTTCCGGTCCTGTTCCGGAAAGAAATCCCCCCAGCTGCCATAGGTCCGGAACATCAGCTTGGGCAGCCCGGTGGAGCCGCTGCTCAGGACCCCCATGCACAGTTCCCTGGCCGGCACTGGAGCCTCCGGGCACCCGGGCCGCAGGATTCCGTCGTCGATCCACCCGATCTGCCGGACCCGAGCCAGTTCGTCCGCCGCCTCTTTTGACAGGTCCGGATGGCCCAACACCGGCACCCAGCCTGCCAGTTCCGCGCCCAAAAAGGCTTCCAGCTGAGCCGCCGGTCTGGGCCGGATGATCAGAACAGTTTGCCGGGGAATCCCCAGCTGCTTCAGGCTGTCCCTGTACACCCGGGCCTTCCGGGCCATTTCCCCATAGGAAAAGACCTGTTTCTCTTCCACCAGGCAGGCCTTTTCCGGCTGGACCCGGGCCCATTGTTCCAGTATCGTTCCATAATCCATGGCTGATTCTTCTTTCTGCTACAAAGTTTCCAGGAGTACCCCGGCTCCTGTGCCTCCGGCTCCGGCAATGGCGCACAGGGCCTTTTTTCCCTCCTGCCCCTCCAGAGCCGCCAGGGCATGGAGCACCAGCACAGCACCGCTGCATCCATAAGGATGGCCATAGGCCAGGGCACCCCCCAGAGGCAGGTACCGATCGGTACAGGTGGGATACTGCCGGGCAAACAGGGCGGAGATCACCCCGAAGGCTTCATTGTATTCAAAATCGTCGATGGCTTCCACCGGGAGCCCGGTTTCTTCCAAGATCTTTTCTCCCACGGTCAGGGCGCCCAGAGGGCTGAACCGGGGATCCACGCCCGCTTCCGTACCGTGGAGGATCCGGGCCAGAGGCCGCACCGGTTTCCCGGCCCGGCGCCAGGCAGCCAGCTGCCGACCGGAAGCCAGCACCAGGAAGGCTGCCCCGTCCTGGGTCAGGCAGGCATTGGCCGCAGTCAGAGTGGGGGTACAGTCTCCCGCCAGGTTCCGTTCTTCCGGGGTCAGCAGGGCCGCCGTTTCCTCCCGGGTGAACAGGGTGGGCATCCGCCGGGCCAGTTTCCCGTTCATCCGGGGCCGGATGCTTTCATCTCTTGTACTGCCGAACAGGGACACCACCCAGGGTCCCAGCCGGCCTTCTTCCGCCGCCTGGGCCGCCCTCCGGTGGCTGCGCACGGCCCAGCTGTCCAGTTCCTCCCGGGGCACCCCATACACCTGGGCCGTCCGTTCCGCTCCTTCCAGCATGGCCCGGGGGCTATGGGTATCCGGAGAGAACTGGGCGGTCATGTAGCCTTCCGGGGTGTACCGGCTGTCCCAGGGCTGGTACACCCGCCGGGGCTGCATGGAGGAAGATTCCACCCCCCCGCACAGGACCACATCCAGCTGGCCGCTGGCAATCTTCCCCCAGGCCAGGGACAGGGCCCCCAGAGCGGAAGCGCACTGCATGTCCAGGGTAAGGGCCGGCGTTTCCACAGGGAATCCGGCAGTGAGGGCCATAAGCCGGGTCAGGTTCCCCCCGCTGCCTACAGCATTGCCGCCTAAAATCAGCTGGGCCTCCCGGGCTGCCGGGCAGCGGATACAAAGCTGCCGGAGAAGAGCAGCGCCAAGTTTCTCCGGCGGTACATTTTTAAAGATTCCATTTTGGAGGCCCAGATGGCTCCGAAGGCCTCCCACCAGGAACACGTCCTGGACCGTTCTCTCAGAATCCATAGCGCTGGAGCCGGTTGGCCAGGAAGGCAGCCAGGACCACTTTCAGGGTATCCCCGATCAGGAAGGGGAACACAGCCATCACCAGGGTCTTCCAAACCCCCACTTTAGCCACCAGGTACATGCTCAGGCAGCCCCCCACATAAATGATGGGCATGCCCACACAGATGCCGACGGCCACCAGCTTCTTAAAGGACCGGGTGTTCCCCCGGACGGCACTCATGGCCACAGCCGCCGCCAGAAAGCCCAGGTTGAAGCCCCCGGTGGGCCCGACCAGCTTCATCATTCCGGAGGTACCTCCCACGAACACCGGAACCCCCACGGCTCCCAGCAGCAGATAGATTCCCAGGATGATCGCTGCCTGTTTCGGCTTCATGATGAAGGCCACCAGGTTCACCATAATGGTCAGTGCTGTTACCATGGCCGGAGTAAAAGGCAGCGGAAAAGAAATGTACGCCGAGACCGCCAACAGCGCGACACAGACGGCGCTGCCGGTCATGAACCGGATCTGTTCCCGGCTCCCGGTTGCGGCCACAGACGGATGCAAATTCTTTCTCATTTCGCTCATTGATAGGTTCCTCCCTGCAGTAAATCATTTCTCCCCCGTGGACGGGGGCTTTGAACAACATATGGATGGTTTCCGGTTCTCCCAGGTGCCGGAACAGGCTCTGCCACAGGAGCAGTCCCTGGACCACCGGCCGGCCATCCAGATGGATGGGATTGGTATCCCCGGTGCGCCGGGAAAACTCCCTCACTTCTTCCGGGGAAAAGGCCCGCCAGGGCCCGTACCCTTCCGGAGGTCCGGGGTCCCGTTTCAGTAAACCTATTTTTTCTGTAAGGTTTACCTTTGAGCCGGCAAAAAGCAGTTCTACCTGGAGGGTCCCCACCTGGATTTCTCCCTCCCAGGCTTCCGCCTGGAGCAGCTGGCTCCGTTTCCGGTCCTTCAGGCACACGCACCGGAACCGGCAGTCCGGCCCGGCTTTCCGGACCCTGGCATAATGGATCCGGGCAATGAAGCTGTGGTCATAGCGGCTGCCCTGGAACTGGCCCAGGGCTCTGATGTATCCTTCAGTGTATTCTTCCATAATGGTTTTAGTGTAGCGGATTTGGACTGATTGTTCAACCCCTGATTGTTTCAGGTTAACGCAACTGATGGTTTCCAGAATCCCATGCATCCACAATAGACATCTTGCAAAAAAGCTGACTTTTTCTTGTGTTTTGACAATGAAAGTTCTATAATTTGTTCATATCTTCATTCATACTCAGTTAGGGGGACTTTTTATGACAACCGCAAACCGGTCGGGCCGTTCCGCCCTGGCCAACTATCGGGATCCCATTATCCTGATCACCTTCTGCATCCTGGGGGCCATCCTGGGCCTGGTACTGGGAGACAAGGCTTCCTTCCTGAAGCCCATTGGACAGATTTTCCTGAACCTGCTGTTCTGTCTCATCGTACCGCTGATTTTTTTCTCCATTGCCGGCTCCATTGCCGCTACCAAAGATACTGGTAAGGTGGGGAAAATGATCGGCTATACCCTGATCATTTTCGTTCTCACGGCCACCATTTCCGGTGGCCTGATCCTGCTGGTGACCCATTTCACCGGAGTGCCCACCTCCTTTACAGCTCCTGCGGCGGCAGCAACCCAGGCAGCGGCCAAACCGGTGACCATTGCGGACCAGATCGTCAACACCCTTACGGTGGGAGATCTGCCGCTCCTTATTTCCCGGTTCCATGTGCTGCCCCTCATCATCCTGACCATTTTCTTCGGCATCTGCGTTTCCCTGATCGGGGAACCTGCCAAACCGGTGGTGGACTGGATGAACGCCATGAGCCTGGTGTGCTATAAAATGGTGGCCATTCTCATGAAGGCGGCTCCCATCGGCCTGGGCGCCTATTTTGCGGATCTCACCGGCACCTACGGCATCGACCTGCTGAAGACCTACGGCAGTGCCATGGTGGTGTTCTACACCGTGGTCTTTGTATACTTCTTCGTATTCTTGGGATTCTATGCCTGGCTGGCCGCCGGCACCTGGGGCGTGAAGAACTATTTCCGGGTGATCCTGGCTCCGGCCCTGACGGCTCTGGGCACCCGTTCTTCCGCCGCCACCATCCCGCTCCAGATGGAAGCCTGTGACAAACTGGGGGTACCCCGGGACATTTCTTCCGTGGTGGTCTCCATGGGAGCCACCTGCCATATGGACGGTGCCTGCATCGCCGTGGTCTATTCGGAAGTACTGGCCACCACTCTGTTCGGCCATCCTCTGGCGGGCTTTGACTTCATCCTGGCCCTGTTCCTGGGGGTTGCCGCTTCCGTGGCCACTTCTTCCGTACCGGGAGGCGGAGCTGCCGGTGAAACCATGATCGTTTCCGTATTCCACCTGCCGGAAAGCGCCTTCCCCATCCTGCTGATGGTCATTGAACTGTTCGACCCCGGGTGCACCCTGCTGAACTCCTGCGGGGATACGGTGGTATCCATGCTGATTACCCGGATCTTCCACGGAAAAGACTGGTACAAAAAGAATCTCAACGGAGACGCTGCTGGAAAGGAAGCTTTGACTTATGAAAATTGATGCCCGTTATGTGCTGGAAGAGCCCGATTACCAGGATGCTCCCCTGCCGGATTCCCTGGAACTGGACCTGCCCATTGACGGGGACCGGGTGCTGGGGGAAATCTACCTGCCCTCGGGGATCTATGAGGCACCCCACCCGGCGGTGGTCCTGTGCCACGGTATCCCGGGCACCAACAACAATGACGACCTGGCCCAGTGCCTGCGCCGGATGGGCTGCGTGGTGATCCGCCCCTACCACCGGGGAGCCTGGGGCAGCGAAGGTACCTATTCCTTCTCCCACTGCATCGAAGACGCAGTGGCCCTGGCCCGGTGGGCCCGGGAAGAGGTAGCCAAAGCCTACGCCATCGATCCGGCCAACATCTTCCTGGTGGGCCATTCCAATGGGGGGAACACGGTGCTGAACGCTTCCCGGGTCCTGCCCTTTCTCCGGGGCACCGTGGCCTTCTGTCCCTACGACCACCAGGCGGGGCTGGAACACGTGCCCCACAGCCAGCTGAAGGAGCTGTTTGCCCAGGCGGCCGCCGTGCTCCATGTGGGGCGGTTTGAGGATTTGTGGCAGGACAGCGTCCAGCACGCCCGGCAATGGAGCTTCGTCCAGAACGCCCACCGGTTCCAGGACCGGAACCTGCTGCTGATCGGAGGCAGCCGGGATACAGTGGCCCCTCCGGAATGGATGGTGGAGCCCCTGTGGAAAGAGCTGGAAGCCCTTCCGGGTACCGGCCATCACAAAAAAGTGATCCTCCCCAGCAACCACGCACTGGACACCGCCCGGCTGGAACTGGCCCGGGTGATCGGGAAGTGGATCGAGGAGACCATTGACCGCTGACAGAGAAAAAGAGACTGATGCTCAGGCACCAGTCTCTTTTTTCTCTATCCACTTTTTCAACACAACCGCATTGTTATGCTCCTGGTCTTTGGCTCCGTACAGCAAGGTTACGTTGCCCTGGGCCAGGGCTTTTTTTATTTTTTCCACAAAGGGTCCCGCTTCCAGATTGGCTTCCAGCTCCTGTTGGTAGCCGGCGGCGAATTCCGGGAACTTTTCCGGATCGTGGCCGAAGGACCGACGCAGTCCGTTGGTGGGAGCAATCTCCTTGTCCCAACCGGTAAGGGCTGCGTTTTCCTTTTTAATGCCCCGGGACCACAGCCGGTCCACCAGGAACCGGCTGCCGTCCGTCTCAGCGGGGTCTTCGTAAATCCGTTTTACTTGCAGCTTTCCCATGGAAAAGCCTTCTTTCTTGTCAGCGGGCCTGCCGTTTTTCCCTCTCAGCCACCTGCTCACAGGCGGTCAGGGGATATTCCTCCGAATTGTGGTGGAATTCGATGCAGGGCTCACAGTCCTTGTACCGGGGGCAGTGGGTATGGCTGCAGGGGCAGGTATCCGGATCGTACAGTTTGATCATGGCTGATCAGGCTCCGAAGAACAGTTTCATGTCGTCTTCCACGTTGGTGATCCCGGCAATGCCGAAGTTCTTCACCAGCACATTGGCCACGTTGGGGGACAGGAAGGCAGGCAGGGTGGGTCCCAGATGGATGTTCTTCACACCCAGGTACAGCAGGGCCAGCAGGACGATGACGGCTTTCTGTTCGTACCAGGCAATGTTGAAGATCAGGGGCAGTTCGTTGACATCTTTCAGGCCGAAGACTTCCTTCAGTTTCAGGGCGATCAGAGCCAGGGAGTAGGAGTCGTTGCACTGACCGGCATCCAGCACCCGGGGAATCCCGCCGATGTCACCCAGATTCAGTTTGTTGTATTTGTATTTGGCGCAGCCGGCGGTGAGGATCACCGTATCTTTCGGCAGAGCCTTGGCAAATTCCGTATAGTATTCACGGCTCTTCATCCGGCCGTCGCAGCCAGCCATGACCACGAACTTCTTGATGGCGCCGGATTTCACAGCATCCACCACTTTATCAGCCAGGGCAAAGACCTGTTCATGGGCGAAGCCGCCTACGATGCTGCCGGTTTCGATTTCAGTGGGAGCCGGGCAGGTCTTGGCCTGGGCGATCAGTTCGCTGAAATCCTTGTGGCCGTTTTCGTCAGCGTCAATGTGACGGCAGCCGGGGAAGCCGGTGGCACCGGTGGTCCACAGACGGCCCTTGTAGCTGTCTTTGGGAGGAACGATGCAGTTGGTGGTCATCAGGATGGGCCCGTTGAAGCTTTCGAATTCTTCCTTCTGTTTCCACCAGGCGTTGCCGTAGTTGCCGGCGAAGTTCTTGTATTTCTTGAAGAACGGATAGTAGTGGGCAGGGAGCATTTCAGAATGGGTGTATACATCCACGCCGGTGCCTTCGGTCTGATCCAGAAGCATTTCCAGGTCTTTCAGGTCATGGCCGGAGATCAGGATGCCCGGGTTCTTCCGGACGCCGATGTCTACAGTAGTGATTTCAGGGTTGCCGTAAGCGGTGGTGTTGGCTTTGTCCAGGAGAGCCATGCCCTGTACGCCGTATTTCCCGGTTTCCAGAGTCAGAGCCACCAGGTCATCCACGCTCTTGCTGTCGTCCAGAGTGGCAGCCAGGGCCCGCTGGATGAAAGCATCCACTTCTTCGTCGTCCTGAGCCAGCACGTTGGCATGCTTGCTGTAGGCAGACAGGCCTTTCAGGCCATAGGTGATCAGTTCCCGCAGGGACCGGATGTCTTCGTTTTCGGTGGCCAGGACGCCTACGGTTTTGGCTTTGGCGTCGAATTCGCTTTCGTCCCCGTTCCACAGAGCTGCAGCAGGCAGGCTGGAAGTGTCATCCAGCTGGGTCAGCAGATCAGCTTTCACAGCCAGGGTTTCTTTGATCCGGGCAATAATGGATTCCCGGTCGAAGTTGGCGTTGGTGATGGTGGTGAACAGGTTCACGGTCACCAGATGGTTCACGTTCCGGCTGACGGATTTGCCGGCGGCACGCAGGGCGGTAGTCACAGCGGACAGACCCTTGGTGGCGTAGATCAGCAGATCCTGCATGGCAGCCACTTCCGGCTTCTTGCCGCAGACCCCGACAACGGTGCAGCCTTTGCAGCCGGCAGTTTCCTGACACTGATAACAGAACATCTTGTTTTCCATAGGTATACTCCCCTTTTCTTATAAAAACTTCAACAGATTGTTTTCTCACTCGATGGCTTTATTATAGTCCGGAGCAGGAAAAGAATCCGTTGTTTAAACAACGCATAGAAAATTTTATGATTTTCTCTACCCCAGTGCCACATCCAGGGTCATCATCACTGTGAACCCCAGGGCGAAGGTGAGGACTCCAATATTGGAATGTTCTCCTTCGGACATTTCCGGAATCATTTCCTCCACCACCACATAGAGCATGGCCCCGGCGGCGAAACTGAGGAAATAGGGCAGCAGGTGGCCGATGACCCCGGAGGCCAGGATGGTCCCCACCGCCGCAACGGGCTCCACGATGCCGGACAGTACCCCGCCCAAAAACGCCCGGTGCCGGTTCATCCCTGCCGCCTTGAGAGGCAGAGAAATGATAGCCCCTTCCGGGAAATTCTGGATGGCGATCCCCAGGGACAGGGCAATGGCGCTGCCCAGGGAAATGGATCCGGGATCAGTGAGGAACCCTGCGTAGATCATCCCCACCGCCATCCCTTCCGGGATGTTGTGGAGGGTCACCGCCAGCAGCATCATGGTGGTCCGGGCCAGATGGCTCCGGGGCCCTTCCGGTTCATCGGTGTTCATGTGGAGATGGGGGATCACCACATCCAGCAGCAGCAGGAACAGGATTCCCGCCCAGAAGCCCACCACCGCCGGTACAAAGGCGAAATTCCCCAGCCCGGCACTTTCCTCCAGGGCCGGGATCAAAAGGCTCCAGATGGATGCTGCCACCATGACACCGGCGGCAAAGCCGGTGAGCCCCCGCTGGACATTCCGGTGGAGCTGTTCCTTCATAAAATACACGCAGCCGGCCCCCAGACTGGTTCCGGCAAAAGGGATCAGGATCCCTTTCCAAACTTCAGGACTGATCATCATTCACCTCCTTCAAATCAAATCTTTCCCCTCCATGGTCATGGCCAGGTTGCTGAGGGCGTACTGGATTTCTTTTTCCGGATGGACCGCCAGGGCGATATCCGTAGTTTCCACCTTCCGGAGCTTTTTCTTCATGTACTTCCCCGTATCCTTCCGATAAATGTACATATCCGCCCCGGACACCACCCGGAGCAGGGTATCCGGTCCGTCATCGTCCCAGCCTCCCAGGAACATGGGCTGGATGTAGAATTCGTCCATGGCCCGGACCACCAGGAGGGACACCACGGTGGCTCCCGTTTTGTCGGCAATCTTATCCAGGACTTCCTTTTCAATAGGGTACCCGTCTCCTCCGAACTGGAGCAGCACCTCATTGGCCTCTTCCGCCGCCTGGGCATCAGGGAGGAAGACGAACTTCGCCCGGGGATAGGCCTGGCGAACCTGGCGCTTCCACACTTCCTTCATGGAGGTTGTGGCTTCTCCCGTATGGTCATAGACCACAAAGGCAATGGTCTTCCGATCCAGCAGGTCAGGGGCGGCCGCCTGTTCTGCCGCCTCTGCCGGCACCATCAGGAACAGTCCCGTAAGGACGAAACAAAGGGTCAGCAGCAGCTTTTGGACTCTTTTCATTTCAGCACCTCCTGGGCTTTCCCCCGGGCCAGTTCCAGTCCCAGATGATGGGCCAGGATCTGCCCTGCATCACTGTAGGTATCCATGGGTTCCAGGGGCCCGGGCTTCACTTCCGGCCCGAAGAACAGCATGGGCACGTGTTCCCGGGTGTGGTCCGTCCCTTTCCAGGTGGGGTCGCACCCGTGGTCCGCAGTGACCAGCACCAGGTCTCCGGGCTGGAGCCGGGCCGCCAGTTCCGGCAGACGCCGGTCCACGGTCATAAGCCCTTCCCCGTAGCCTTTGGCGTCCCGCCGGTGGCCGTAGGTGGAATCGAAATCCACGAAGTTGGTGAACACCAGGCTCCGGTCTCCGGCAGCGTCCAGGGCCTCCAGGGTGGCGTCGAACAGGGCGTCCAGGCCGGTGGCATGCCAGGCCCGGGTTATCCCCCTGTGGGCGAAAATATCTGCGATTTTCCCCACCGCATAGACCCCACCGGCTTTTTCGTACACTTCATCCAGCAGGGTCTTTTCCGGCGCCGGTACTGCATAGTCGTGGCGGTTCCCGGTACGGGTGAATTCCCCGGCCTTTTCCCCTACAAAGGGACGGGCGATGACCCGGGCGATGTGGTAGGGCTGGACAAGTCTGTAGGCAATCTCACAGAGTTTGTACAGATTCTCCAGTCCGAAGGTCCGTTCATGAGCGGCAATCTGGAGCACCGAATCAGCGGAAGTGTAGACAATGGGCTTGCCGGTACGCATGTGCTCTTCTCCCAGTTCCTGGATGATCACCGTGCCGGAAGCGTGCTTTTCCCCCAGCACACCGGGGAGATGGCCTTCCCGGATCAGCCCGTCAATGATGTCCTTCGGGAAGCAGTGGGGCTTGTCGGGAAAATAGCCCCAGTTGAACATCACCGGCACTCCTGTCAGTTCCCAGTGGCCGCTGAGGGTATCCTTGCCGCTGCTGATCTCTTTGGCATAGGTATAGGCCCCGGCCAGGGGTTCCGGACTGCCGATGGAATGGGCCAGGTCCTCTCCAGTACTCCTTTTGTGGGCCAGTTCCAGCCCATACCGGGCCAGGTTGGGCAGGGCCAGGAAGGACGCTCCCGGGGCCTGCTCCTTCTGCCGGGCAAACCAGCGGGCAATGTGGCCCAGGGTATCCGCTCCGGCGTCTCCGAATTTTGCCGCATCAGGGGCGCCCCCGATGCCAAAGGAATCCATCATCAGGATGATGCACCGTTTCATTTCTTTTCCTCCCTTCCCAACAACTCGTTCAATGCCCGGCGGACAATGGTCTGGAACCGGTTCTCCGCCAGCCGGTAGATTCCCGGCGAGGCAATGCTTTCGCTTTCCGTCCGTTTGGCCACCACCCCGCACAGGCTGGCCGCCTTCAGGCCCAGGGCCTGGGAGGTGACGAACACCGGAGCGGTTTCCATTTCGTAGTTGGTGACCCCCAGCTGCTGCCATTCCTTCATGCTCCCCTGGAACCGGCGGAGTACATAGCCGGTGAAGCTGTCGTACCGTTCCTGGCCGGGCCAGAAGGTATCCGAGCTGCAGCAGATGCCCACCTGATGGGGCACGTTTTCCACCAGGGCCGCATAGGCCAGCAGCTGGGTCAGTTCAAAATCCGCCACCGCCGGGAATTCCAGGGGGGCATAGTGGGAGCTGGTGCCCTCCAGCCGGACCGCTGCCTTGATGATCACCACATCTCCCAGTTCCAGGCCGTCCTGGATGGAGCCGGTGGTCCCCACCCGGATCACCCGTCTGATCCCCAGCCGGGCCAGTTCTTCCAGGCAGATGGCGGTGGAAGGGCCTCCCATGCCGGTGGAGCACACCAGTACCGGCCGGTTCTGGACCTGGGTGAGACAGCTGGTGTATTCCCGGTGGCTGGTCAGATCCACCGTAGGGCCCATGGCTTCCGCCAGGGACCGGACCCGTCCCGGATCCCCGGGCAGCAGGGCCGTATCCGCTCCCATCAGCCGTTCCCGGGACAGCTGGGTATGATACATGACTTCATGAGGTTCCGCATAATGACGATCCATGGTATCACTTCCTTGGTTGCAGTTCTCTTACCCTTTATTATACGAAAGAGCAGGACCCCTGTTCAAGGCCCCGCTCCCCCTGTTTTTGGCCCTTCAGGCCTTTCCTTCTTCTTTTTCCATGGTTTCCCGCACGGTTTCCTCACAGGACCGCATGGCCAGGATGCTCTGTTCGAACAGTTTGTTCAGATCCCAGCCCAGCATGTCCGCCCCCTGCTGGATCACGTCCCGGCTGCAGCCGGCAGCAAAATGCTTGTCCTTGAATTTTTTCTTCAGGGACTTCACTTCCATATCCTGGACGCTTTTGCTGGGGCGCATAAGGGCCGCTGCCCCGATGAGCCCGGACAGTTCGTCCACCGCATAGAGGACCTTTTCCATTTCCTCCCTGGGTTCCACATCGCTGCACCGGGGCCATCCGTGGCTGGCCACCGCATGGATCAGCCGGTCGTCCCAGCCTTTTTCCTTCAGGATCTCCGCTTCCTTCCGGCAGTGCTGTTCCGGATATTTCTCAAAATCCAGGTCATGGAGCAGGCCCACCATGCCCCAGAAGTCTTCCTCATCCCCATAGCCCAGTTCCCGGGCAAAGTACCGCAAGCAGCCTTCCACCGTCAGTCCATGCTGGAGATGGAAGGGTTCCTGGTTGTATTCTTTCAGCAGTTCCCAAGCTTCTTCGCGCGTATTGGCCATTTCTGTCTCTCCTTCCAACGTCATTATCCCCAGTATACCACAAGGAGTGGATGAAGGAGAAACAAAAGTTCCGGAAGAAGCACATTTTTCTTTCAAAAACGTTCAAACCGTGTATTTTTTCACAGGAGGGCCGGCGCTATAATAAAAAGCTATAAGGGAGTTGATGAAATTGCAGGAACAGCAAATACGCAAACTGACACTGGCAGGGATGTTCGCCGCACTGGCCTTCGCCTGCTTCTCCTATCTCCGGATCGAGATTCCCATGGGTCTGGGACTGACCGGGAAAATCTACGTGGGCCACGCCTTCATCCTGCTGTCCGCCCTGGTGCTGGGGGCCAGATACGGAGCCCTGTCCGGGGCCATTGGCCTGGCTCTGGCGGACCTGCTGGCCGGGTACACCACTTCCGCCCCACCCACCTTCCTGGCCAAGTTTCTCCTGGGCTGGTCCACTGCCTGGGCGGCTCAGCACCTGTGCCAACTGGACCGGCTCACGGAAGACAGAGCCCGGCTCCGGGCCGCGGCCCTGGCCTCCATCTTCGGTTCCATGGTGAACGTGATCACCGAGCCCCTGATCCGCTACAGTTTCAAAGTGTTCATCCTGGGCCTGCCCCAACCAATCGCTTACGTAAGCGCCATAAACTGCGCCGTCAGCATGGCGGTGAGCAATGTGGTGTCCGTGGTGCTGGCAGTGGTGCTGTATCGGGTGATGGAGAAAAGCATAGGGCTGTGACCCACAAATAAAAAAGGACTGTTGCCCATGCAACAGCCCTTTTTTATTTCTACTTCGCATAATCCACTGCCCGGGTTTCCCGGACGATGACCACTTTGATCTGTCCCGGATATTCCATATCCTCTTCGATCTTCTTGGCCACATCGTGGGCCAGGATGGTGGCGGCATCGTCGTCCACCTTTTCCGGTTTCACCATGATGCGGATTTCCCGTCCGGCCTGGACAGCATAGCATTTCTCCACGCCGTCGAAGGATTCGGCGATTTCTTCCAACCGCGTCAGCCGTTTCAGATAGGTTTCCAGGGTCTCCCGACGGGCTCCCGGCCGTGCCGCAGAAATGGCATCGGCGGCGGAAACCAGCACTGCCTGGACGGATGTGGGTTCGCAGTCTCCGTGGTGGGACATGATGGTGTTGATGACGATATCGGATTCGTGATACCGTTTGGCCACTTCCGCCCCCAGGTCCACATGGGACCCTTCCACTTCGTGGTCCACGGCCTTGCCGATATCGTGGAGCAGCCCGGCCCGTTTGGCCGAGTTCACGTCCACCCCCAGTTCGGCGGCCATCAGGCCGGCCAGATGAGCCACTTCGGTGGAATGTTTCAGCACGTTCTGTCCGTAGCTGGTCCGGTATTTCAGACGGCCCAGCAGCTTGATCAGTTCCGGATGGATGCCGTGGACACCCACTTCGAAGGTAGCCTGTTCCCCGGCTTCCTTGATCTTCTGATCCAGTTCCTTCTGGGCTTTTTCCACCATTTCCTCGATCCGGGCCGGATGGATCCGGCCGTCGTTGATCAGTTTCTCCAGGGCGATCCGGGCCACTTCCCGGCGTACCGGGTCGAAGCCGGAAATGATCACCGCTTCCGGCGTGTCGTCGATGATCAGATCGATACCGGTGAGAGTTTCCAGGGTCCGGATGTTCCGGCCTTCCCGGCCGATGATCCGGCCTTTCATCTCATCGTTGGGCAGGGGCACCACAGTGACCGTGGTTTCCGCCACCTGGTCGGCAGCGCACCGCTGGATGGCCAGGGAAATGATTTCCCGGGCCTTCTGGTCCGCGGTATCCTTGGCTTCCTGTTCCATTTCCTTGATCAGGCGGGCTTTGTCATGTTTGACTTCCTCCCGGACATTGTCCAGGAGTTCCTGCTTGGCTTCTTCACTGGTGAGACCGGAAATCCGTTCCAGTTCCACCATCTGCTGGTCGTACAGGGCATCGACTTTGGCCTGGGCTTCCCGCAGGCGGTTGCTTTGTTCCAGAAGTTTTTCTTCCTTCTTTTCATAAGCATCCATTTTTTTGTCGACGTTTTCTTCCTTCTGGACCAGACGCCGTTCATTTTTGCTGAGTTCCGCTCTTCTTTCTTTATTTTCCCGTTCCATTTCGGACCGGAGACGGTGGATTTCTTCCTTGGCTTCCAGCAGCGCTTCCTTCTTCTTGGCATCGCCTGCTTTCTTGGCATCTTCCAGGATCTGTTTGGCTGTCTCTTCTGCAGAGCCGATTTTTCCCTCAGCTACATTTTTACGAGCCAGATATCCGCCTCCAACGCCTAATAAACAAAGGACTACAGCAATAACTACACTCATGGGATCTATGATGAGCACCTCCTCTTTTGCGAATTTTTCATAAAACCCTACTCATACAACAAATAAGGCAACCAGAGGTCGCCTTAATACCCAATGAACGCGATTGGACAGAAATATTTTATAGTATTTTCACAGAGGTGTCAATAAAAAGGGGCTGTTGCCTGGGCAACAGTCCCTTTTTAGTCTCTAATCGCTAGTCCCTAGTCTCTAGCCAGTGGAGGGAACCCGGTCTCGGGTTCCTGGGATTCCATTGAAAAATCTTCCAGGGCCATGGCGATGGGGCCGGTGCCGAAGCCCCGGCTGGCCAGCATCCGGGCCAGAGCGGCTTTGGCCTTTCTGGGGTCTTCCGGATATTTCCGCCGGATCTTGTCCCCCTGGGCCTGGGCCAGAGCCAGAGCCCGGTCCGTTTCTTCCTCTTCGGTGACTTCCCCCAATGCCTCCCGGGCGTCCTCTCCGGACAGGCACCGGCGGGTGAGCATCAGCCGGAGATACTGCTTTCCGTAGAACTTCTTCCGCCGCCAGGCATCCAGCACCGACCGGGCACACCGGGCATCATCCACAAAGTGATGGTCCGCCAGTTTCTGGAGCACCTGGTCCTGGAGTTCTTCCGGGCAGCCCCGTTCCCCCAGCTTCTGCCGCAGTTCCCGGGTACTGTGGTCCCGGAGGGCCAGCTTGTCCAGGCAGAAGTTGTAAGCTTCCGCATGGGTGGTCAGCAGCTTTTTGGATTTACTCCACATGGTCTCCATCCGTTTCCGGAGTCATGACCAATTCATCCGGTTCCTGGGCGCCATCCTGTGCCTGGACCGGTTTCCCGTCCGCCGGCAGGCCGGCTGCTGCCCGGATCCGGGCTTCCACTTCAGCAGCCATATCCGGATGTTCCTTCAGGAAGGTCTTGGTGTTTTCCCGCCCCTGACCGATCCGCTGGTCTCCGTAGGAATACCAGGCACCGCTCTTGTTCAGGATGTTGTACTGGACACCCAAGTCCACCAGGCATCCTTCATGAGAAATCCCTTCCCCGTACATAATGTCGAATTCCGCCTGTTTAAAGGGAGGCGCCACCTTGTTTTTCACCACTTTCACCCGGGTATGGTTCCCGATGATGTCGTTGCCGCTCTTCAGGCTTTCCACCCGGCGCACATCCATCCGGATGGTGGAGTAGAACTTCAGGGCACGGCCCCCGGTGGTCACTTCCGGATTCCCGAACATGACCCCCACCTTTTCACGGATCTGGTTGATGAACACGGTCGCCGTACGGGACTTGGCAATGACCCCGGTGAGCTTCCGGAGGGCCTGGCTCATAAGCCGGGCCTGGAGCCCTACATGGGAATCCCCCATATCCCCTTCGATTTCCGCTTTGGGCACCAGGGCCGCTACGGAGTCGATGACGATAATGTCTATGGCACCGCTGCGCACCAGGGCGTCACAGATTTCCAGGGCCTGTTCCCCGGTATCCGGCTGGGAAATCAGCAGGTTGTCGATATCCACGCCCAGGTGCCGGGCATATTCCGGATCCAGGGCATGTTCCGCGTCAATGAAGGCCGCGTAGCCGCCCCGTTTCTGGGCCTCGGCGATCATGTGCAGGGCCACGGTGGTCTTGCCGGAAGATTCCGGTCCGTAGATCTCGATGATCCGGCCCCGGGGAATCCCCCCTACCCCCAGCGCAATATCCAGGGACAGGGCCCCAGTAGGAATGGTTTCAATGTTCATTTTGGCGCTGGCAGCCCCCAGCTTCATGATGGACCCTTTGCCAAAGTCCTTTTCAATCTGTTTCAGAGCCGCATCCAACGCTTTATTCTTATCCGCATCCAAACTCATGGTATCATCTCCTTGTACTGCAGTTGCTTCTATTTAGTATATAAACATTTGTTCGTAAAGTCAAGGTTTTCTGGGGAGATCTTTCAATTCCTGCTGGGTAAACACGTAGGATTTGTTGCAGTACTGGCAGTGGACCTCGGTCTGAGGGTCCTGGAGGATTTCTTCGAAATCCTTTTTGGGCAGGCCGCAGAGCATGCCCGCCACTTTGTCCCGGCTGCAGCCGCAGTGGAAGGAAACCGGATGGGATTCCAGGATCTCCACAGGCAGCCCCTTGGCCACCTTCCGGATCATTCCTTCGGCATCCAGACCGGTCTGGAGCAGTTCCGTCACATAGGGCAGGGTCAGGATGTTGTCTTCCAGGGTCTTGATGGTCTCTTCCGAAGCATCAGGGAGCAGCTGGACAAAGTATCCGCCGGAAACGGCCACGGAGCCGTCCTTCTCAATGAGTACCCCCAGGGCCACGCTGGAAGGGGTCTGTTCCGATACTGCCAGGTACCGGGTAAGATCCGCGGCGATTTCCCCGCTTTTCAGGGTGGAGACCCCGGTGAAGGGTTCTCCCTGGAGAGGGCACCGGGTAACGGTGACCACCCCATAGTGGCCCACCCCGCCGCCTACATCCAGCTTGCCGTTTTTCAGAGGCAGCATCACTTCCGGGTGCATTACAAAGCCCCGGACCTGATAATCCCGGGCATCGGCCATCACCTGGCCCAGGGGGCCGTCCCCCTTGAACCGGACCGTCACCGCTTCCCCGGCCTTCATGGTGGCCGCCAGCAGCAGGGCTCCGGCGGCGGTACGGCCCAGGGCTGCCGCTGCCAGAGGGCTGCAGTGGTGGATCTCATTCATGTGCTGGGTCAGTTGGGTGGTGGTCACGGCATAGATCCGGGCATCCCCGGCGGTGGCCTTGACTAACACATCTTCCATAGGCACCTCTTACAGCTGTTTGGCCAGGTTGACCATTTCGATCACGGCCATGGCCGCATCGGAGCCCTTGTTCCCGGCTTTGGTGCCGGCCCGTTCCACGGCCTGTTCGATGTTTTCCGTAGTGACCACCCCGAAGGCAGTGGGCACTTCCGTTTCCATGTTCACCAGGGCAATCCCCTTGGACACTTCGTTGCATACATAGTCGTAATGGCTGGTGGCACCCCGGATCACAGCCCCCAGGGCGATGATCCCGTCATACTTGCCGCTTTTGGCCATTTTCTTGGCGATCAGAGGGATTTCAAAAGCCCCGGGCACCCAGGCCACGGTAATGTCATCCCCATTGGCCCCATGCCGGCGCAGGGTGTCTTCCGCCCCGCTGAGCAGCTTGCTGGTGATGAATTCGTTGAAACGGGATACCACGATTCCGATTTTCAGCCCTTCCGCTAACAGTTGTCCTTCCAGAATTTTCATTTTACATCCTCCACATCTTCATGTAATTCATGGCCCATGCGCACCTGTTTGGTGACCATGTACCGATGGTTGTAGCAGTTGTCTTTCATGATGATGGGCACTGTTTCCGTAATGGTGATTCCATAGCCGGAAAGGCCTGCCCGTTTGGCCGGGTTGTTGGTCATCAGCCGGATGCTGGTGAGCCCCAGGTCCGCCAGGATCTGTGCCCCGATGCCGTAATCCCGCATATCCGGTTTGAAGCCCAGCTTTACATTGGCGTCCACCGTATCCATTCCCTGATCCTGGAGTTCATAGGCCCGGAGCTTGTTGGCCAGGCCGATGCCCCGGCCTTCCTGCTGCATGTACAGCACTACCCCGCAGCCTTCCTTTTCGATCATCTTCAGGCTGGTGGCCAGCTGGTCCCCGCAGTCGCAGCGGAGAGATCCCAGGGCGTCCCCGGTCAGGCATTCGGAATGGACCCGGACCAGCACATTCTTTTTGCCGGCCACATCCCCTTTGATGATGGCCACATGGCATTTGTCATCCAGGTCGTTTTCATAGCCGATGGCCCGGAAGGTACCGTATTTGCTGGGCAGGGCCACATTGGCGATCCGGTGGACCATTTTTTCCGTCTTTTTCCGGTAGGCGATCAGATCCGCCACGGTGATGAAGGTCAGATTGAACTTCTTGGCAAATTCCATCAGTTCCGGAGTCCGGGCCATGGTGCCGTCATCGCTCATGATTTCACAGCAGATGCCCACCGGTTTCAGCCCTGCCAGACGGCACAGGTCCGTGGTGGTTTCCGTATGGCCCGTACGCCGGAGCACCCCGCCTTCCCGGCTGCGGAGGGGGAATACATGTCCCGGCCGCCGGAAGTCTTCCGGTTTGGCACTTTCGTCGGCGCATTTTTTGATGGTGTAAGCCCGTTCCACGGCAGAGATCCCGGTGGTGGTATCCTTGTGGTCGATGGATACGGTAAAGGCGGTTTCATGGTTGTCCGTGTTGTTGGCCACCATGGGTTCCATCTGGAGCCGGTCCAGGATGGCCCCGTCACAGGGCATGCAGATCAGGCCCTTGGCATGGGTGGCCATGAAGTTGATGTCGTCGGGAGTCACATACTCCGCACTCATGATCAGATCCCCTTCGTTTTCCCGGTCGGGGTCGTCGGTGACCAGGACCATTTTGCCGGCACGGATGTCCGCAATGGCCTGTTCGATGGAATCAAACTGAAATTTTTTATCCATGGTTTTCACTCCTTAAAAAAATCCATTTTCGAAAAGGGTTTCCTTGGTAAGTCCCCCGGTTTTTCTGGTTTCCAGCATCCGTTCCACATATTTCCCCAAAATGTCCGTTTCCAGGTTCACCTGGTCTCCGGTCTTTTTGAAGCCCAGGGTGGTGAACTGGACGGTAAGGGGAATCAGGGAAACGGAAAACGTGGTGTCCGTCACTTCCGTGATGGTCAGGCTGATGCCGTCGATGGCAATGGATCCCTTAGTGACCATGCCCCGGAGCAGCTCCGGGCTGCAGCTGATGGTGGTGACTTTGGCAATGCCTTCCGGGCGGATCTTCACAATGGTTCCCACCCCGTCCACATGGCCGCTGACAATGTGCCCATCCAGTCCGTCCCCTACATGGAGGGTCCGTTCCAAGTTGATCCGGTCCCCCTTCTTCAGGGAACCGATGGTGGTTCGCCGGGCGGTTTCCGGCATTACGTCCACCGTGAACCGCTGGCTGTCGAATTTCGTCACCGTCAGGCAGGCCCCGTTGCAGCAGACGCTTTCCCCGATTTTCAGCAGGGGCGGAATGGTCTGGGCGGCAATGGTGAGCCGGTAGGAATTCTGTTCCCGGCGCAGGTCCTCCACCTTGCCCAGTTCCGCAATGAGTCCCGTAAACATGGCCTCAGCTCCTTTCCAACAGGCCCGTGACCATCAGGTCCGTGCCGAAGGCTTCGTACTGAGGTTCCTGGAGGGTCACCCGCAGGTCCATGTTCCGGGCCCCCCGGCCCCCGATGGCACCCAGGTTCCGCTTGCCCCCGATCAGGCAGGGAGCGATAAAGGCATAGACCCGCTGGGCCAGCTTGCCATCAAAGAAGGCACCATGGACCTGGCTGCCTCCTTCCACCAGCACGCTGGTCTTTTCCTGCTGTCCCAGTCTGTCCAGCAGGATGCCCAGATCCAGGGCCCCGTTCTTTTCCGGGATCTGCCATACGGTCACCTGGTCCAGGGCCTGGAAGGCTGCCGCTTTGTCCCGGTCCGCTTTCAGGGAGGTGACCAGGAGGGTCCTGGCTTCCCCGTCGGTGAACACCTTCCGGTCCATGGGCAGCTGACAGTGGCTGTCCAGGACGATCCGCAGGGGATTCTTTCCTTCCACCAGCCGACAGGTCAGGGACGGATCATCGTTGAGCACAGTGTTCTTTCCCACCAGGATGCAGTCGTAGATGCTCCGGAGCTTGTGGGCATAAGTCCGGGACTGCTCATTGGAGATCCATTTGGAATCTCCGGAGGCCGTGGCGATTTTCCCGTCCAGGGTCATGGCGTATTTCAGGGCCACAAAAGGACGGCCCGTCTTCATCCAGTGCATGAACACTTCGTTCTGCCGGTTGGCTTTGTCCGCCAGTACCCCCCGGACCACTTCCACCCCTGCTTCCTGGAGCCGGGCAAAGCCCCGTCCGGCCACTTTCGGGTTGGGGTCGTCCGCCGCCGCCACCACTTTTTTGATGCCGGCCCGGATCAGGGCCTCACAGCAGGGGCCCGTACGGCCGTAATGGGAGCAGGGCTCCAGGGTCACATAGGCGGTGCAGCCTTCCACCTGGTTCCCGGCATCCGCCATGGCCATGATTTCCGCATGGGGCTGGCCGGCTTTGTGGTGGTAACCTTTGCCAACGATCTGCCCTTCCGGGTTGACGATGACGCAGCCCACCAGAGGATTGGGACTGGTGCAGCCCCGGGCTTTTTCCGCCAGGTCCAGGGCCATCTGCATATATTCTTCGTCTGTCACTGTTTCACCCGCTTTCATGATTTGCCAAATATAAAGCCGTGCCATCCGGGGAGGATAGCACGGCAAATATACTTTTCCGAACCTGTCTTTTCTCATCCAGACTGTACTGTCGGTATCGGAATTTCACCGATTCGTGCCAAGGCTCGCGGACTTTACCGCCGGTAGGGAATCGCACCCCTCCCCAAAGACAAAACTTATGCTGTTGTTTCGGGATTATTATATCATATCTGGGAGGGAATGCAAGAAGGGGGCCACAGAGTGGCCCCCTTCTTGCACTAGTCTCTCGTCTCCAGCCAAAGGGAAAATTTGCAAACAAATTTCAGCAATGGACTGTTAATTCCTTCCGTCCCGCTCTGCACTCTTCACTCTGCACTCTTCCTTTTTTGTTGTCAGAACGAATATTCTGCCCCGACGATGATCCGCCGGCCAGGCATGGGGTAGTTGTCCTGTCCGTTCATTACACCGCCCTGTTCCGCGTAGGCTGCGTTGTTCAGGTTGTAGAAGTTGGCAAAGCCGGTCCAGCTCTGATTGAATTTGTACCGGGCAATGAAATCCATGGTCAGGTACCTGTTTTCTCCGAATCCGGCATCACTGTACAGATTGTTGCTCCGCCCTTTCTTGCTGAGTCCATTAGCTGCCCGTACCCGGAGGTTCAGGTTCCATTTGGTATCATGATACCGTACACCGGCCTGGTAGTAGTTGGGTGCGTAGTTGTCATCCCGGATATACCCTTCTGATTTACCTGTTACTCTCACATAGGTGTAAGAAGCATCCACATCCCACAGTTTGTTCAGCTTGTGAGTTACATTCAGAGACAGCCCCCGTTTCTTTTCCCGCTCGATATTTTCTGCATAGGAATCAGAAACCCAGAGAGAAACTGGGACTTTTCTCCAGTTAATGGCATTGTAGAGATTGCTGTAGAAGGCGCTGATACCCACATCTGTTTTGGAATCCGCCTTGAAGTTGTAGCCCAAGGTATACACATTCCCGGTTTCTGCCTTCAGGTTTTCATTACCTACATACTTGCCATACATCCCATAATCTTTATCGTAGTACAAATCATCGATAGTAGGAGTCCGGAACACCTGATTCCAGGAGAAGTAAGCATTGCTGTCCTTGCTGAACTTCTTGTTGATGGAGGCACTGCCGGTGGTCCGGTTGCCGCTGCGGCTGTGGTCCGTAAACCGGATGCCCGTATTCAGCTGCCAGGTGGGAGCAAACTGCCACTGATCCTGGAGGAAAACAGCCTTGGTATTGTAGCCTTTTTTCCCGCTGTAATTTCCCTCACTATGCGCTTTGGCATTCCGGTATTCCAGGCCGCCCACCAGGGTATTGGTGTCAGACAGGACGAAGTTCTGCTGGCCTTCGATGCCCCAGTCCGTTTCATCCATGCTACCCTGGTTGAAATAACTGTAATAATTCCGGTAGGTCTGCAGATACCCGCTGTTCTTGGCATCCCGGTTCCAGTCATACCGCAGACCTACATTATTGGTTTTTTTATCAATCTGAGAAGGAGAGTAAGAATTGACACTGTAAGGATTGTTTCCATCCATGATGGAATAGTCATAGTTCAGGGTCAGTCCATCGCTTTCCGTAAAATCATGGGTCAATTTCAGAGAAATGTTGTCCTGAGTATAGTTGGACTGTCCCGGCCATTTTTTTGTATCCCCGTTGGTATCCTTGTATTTGAAGTAGGAAGCCTTGTTCCGGCTGGCCGCCACCTGGATACCGTTCTTGTCAACTTTGCCCCCTACGGACAGACCCAGATCCTGGTTGCCCCAGGAACCGTATCCCACCCGGATTTTTCCAGTGGTTTCTTCAGGAGTCTTGGTGATGATGTTGATGACGCCGCCTACCGCATCGGCCCCGTACAGGGTGGAAGCCCCGCCTTTCACCACTTCGATCCGTTCAATCATATCCACCGGAGGCAGGGTATGGGCATCAAAAGTGGATTTGACCATGGTTCCCATGCTGTGATTGAACCGACGGCCATCTACCATCACCAGTACCCGTTCATCCCTGTTGAGCATAATATGGGATTCATAGGCTCCCACCCCATTCTGCATCACCCGTGCCCCGGGCACATCCTCCAGGGCGTCGGTAACGGTCCGGTAGCCCCGGTCGGTGATCTGCTGGCTGGTGATGACCGTTACATCGGCAGGAGTATCTGCCTTGGTGTTCTTCAGCCGGTTGGCGGTAATCACGATGGTTTCATCCTTGCCGGTTTCCGGTGCGTCTGCAGCCCAGGCCACCCCGGTACTCCCCAGCGTCACCGCAGCCAGAACGGCCCCAGTCACTTTCCGTTTCCAAATTTTCTTCATCTTAAAACTTCCTTTCTTTTTCACGAAATATTCACCTAACAGTGTACTGTAAAAAAGAACTTCCCGCCAATAGGGGGAAGTTATGGGTTGCTATAGGTTTAAGTTATAGCAGAGGGAGGATTCTGTACATTGCGTCCAGCATCCTCCCTCTGTCAGCGGCCCCTAATACCTTACCCTTACCAGATACAGCCCCTGGGGCGGAGCGGCCATGCCGGCCTGTTTCCGGTTTTTGGCGGCCAGGACTTTGGCGAAGTCTTCTGTATCCCATTTTCCCGTGCCCACCCGGACCAGGCAGCCTACGATGTTCCGGACCATCCGGTACAGGAACCCATCCCCGGTGATGGTAAAGGTGTACAGGTCCCCCTCCTGGACCCACCGGGCTTCTGTCAGGGTCCGCACCGGGGAAGTATCCTGGCTCCCCTGGTTCTTGAAGGAGGTAAAGTCGTGCTTTCCCAGGAGCAGGGCCGCAGCCCGGTTCATGGCCTCCACATCCAGTTTCTCCCGGATCTCCCAGGTGGTGTTCCGCTGGGTAGGGTCCGGCAGGGGGGAATAGTAGATTTTGTACTGGTAGGTTTTGTCCACCGCATCGAACCGGGCGTGGAAATCGTCCCGGACCACTTCCGCCTCCCGGATGGCAATATCCGGCGGCAGATGGGGCTCCAGGGCCCGGCGGTAGTTTTCCGGAGGGATCCGGGATTCGGTGGCAAAGGAAATCACCTGGCCCAGGGCATGGACCCCCGCGTCCGTCCGGCCGGCAGCCTTGATCAGGATGGGCTCCTTCAGCACCTCTGTCAGGGCCTTTTCCAGCACCTGCTGGACCCCCACCCCGTTTTTCTGCCGCTGGAACCCCTGGTAGTTGGTCCCGTCATAGGCTACCGTAGCTTTGATGGTCCGCTTCATGCAGGGAGCCCCCATCTCAGGAAGGCCAGCAGGGCAAAGAGTCCCAGCATCACCAGACCGGTGAGAGCATCCCCTTTGCCGTAGACCAGTTCATGCATCCGGGTCCGGCCTTCTCCGCCCCGGTAGCACCGGGCTTCCATGGCCAGGGCCAGTTCGTCGGCCCGGCGGAAGGAGGAGATGAACAGAGGGATCAGGATGGGCAGCATGTTTTTGGCCCGCTTCATGATGTTCCCGGAAGAAAAG
The DNA here is from genome assembly GCF_057597765.1 of Acidaminococcus sp. NCBI lineage: Bacteria > Bacillati > Bacillota > Negativicutes > Acidaminococcales > Acidaminococcaceae > Acidaminococcus > Acidaminococcus sp. The sequence goes on from NZ_DBMBXK010000006.1 coordinate 148,412, forward strand.
TCCGCACCACGGGACATCTGGGCCTTCATGATCCGGTCCGTCTCTTCCAGCAGGGTGGGGATGAACCGGAGGGCAATGGTCATCATCATGGCCAGTTCATGGGCGGGCACCCCGATTTTCTTGAAGGGCCGGAGCAGAGCCTCGATGCCGTCAGTAAGCACAATGGGCGAGGTGGTGAAGGTCATCAGGGAAGACACCAGGAGCAGCAGCACCAGCCGCAGGGACATCTTCACCCCCAGTACGATCCCTTCTTTGGTGATGGTGATGAATTTCCACTGCCACAGCACTTCCCCCGGGTCCGTGACAAAATGGATCACCATGGTAAGCAGGATGATGATCCACAAGGGCTTGATGGACCGGAGCAGGAGTCCGGCCGGCAGTTTGGCCAGGGCCGCCCCCACCACGATGAACCCGATGAGGATCCCGTAGGAAAGGGGCGAATTGGCCAGGAACACCATGACCATGTAAAACAGCACCGCCAGGATCTTGGTCCGGGGATCCAGCCGGTGGATACAGGAATTCCCGGGATAATACTGTCCCAGGGTAATGTCTGTCAGCATGCTTTCCACCCCTTTGCTTTGTCAATGGCCCGGATCAGTTCGGCTTTGGTAATGGGCGTCCCTTCAATGGGGAGTCCCTGCTGCCGGAGTTCTTCCGCCAATTTCACGCTTTCCGGCACATCCACGGAAAGAGCTTCCAGTTTTTCCCGTTCATGGGTGAACAGTTCCCGGGCCGGTCCGTCCAGCTGGAGCCGGCTGTCGCTCATGACCAGGAGCCTGCTGGCGTACTGGGCTGCTTCTTCCATGCTGTGGGTGATCAGCAGCACCCCCATTTTCCGTTTTTCGAAAATCTTCCGGAGCTGGCCGAAAATGCTGTCCCGGCTGATAGGGTCCAGACCGGCACTGGGTTCGTCCATGATCAGGTAATCCGGTTCCATGGCCACCACCCCGGCAATGGCCACCCGGCGCATCTGTCCCCCGGACAGCTGGAAGGGGGACCGCTGGGCGAAACTGTCAAAATCCAGGTCCACGAATTCCATGGCGCTGCGGACGGCTTCTTCCACTTCCGGTTCCGTCTTCCCCTGGTTCCGGGGACCGAAGGCAATGTCTTCATAAATGGTTTCCGCAAACAGCTGGTGCTCCGGATACTGGAACACCATACCCACCCGGTTCCGGGCGGCTTTGGCTTCCGGTGTCTTGGCGGCCAGGTCCACCCCGTCCACCAGCACTTTCCCGGCCATGGGATGGAGCAGCCCGTTGAGATGTTCCGCCAGGGTGGATTTGCCGCTGCCGGTGTGGCCGATGAGAGCCACGAATTCCCCTTTTTCCAAGGTAAAGGACACATCATCCAGGGCTTTCTTTTCCAGGCTGGTGTGGGTCATATAGGTATAGGAGATATGGTCTACTTGGATGGACATAATGCTTCACACAACTCCTTGTGGGTAATGATGGGCGGCAGCTGGTGCCCCTGTTTGTCCAGGGCATCGGCCACTTCTGCCGCCAGGGGACATTCCAGCCCCAGGCCCCGGATCCGGTCCACCTGGGTGAAGACTTCCTTGGGAGTCCCTTCCAGGACGATTTTCCCCTTTTCCATGGCGATGATCCGGTCCGCCAGGATGGCCTCCTCCATTTTGTGGGTGATGTACACAATGGTAATGTGCTTCTCTTTGTTCAGTTTCAGCACGGTGGAGACGATTTCCTTCCGGCCCTTGGGATCCAGCATGGCGGTAGGTTCGTCAAAAACGATGCACCGGGGTTCCAGAGCCAGCACCCCGGCAATGGCCACCCGCTGTTTCTGTCCTCCGGACAGCCTGTGAGGGGCCCGTTTGGCGTAATCCAACATGTCCACTGCCGCCAGGGCCTGTTCCACCCGGGGACGGATCTCCGGCCCGGGAACCCCGATGTTTTCCAGCCCGAAGGCCACATCTTCTTCCACAATGGCCGCCACGATCTGGTTGTCCGGGTTCTGGAACACCATGCCCACCGTCTGGCGCACCGGCCAGAGATTTTCTTCTATGGCGGTATCCAGACCGCCCACCAGACAATGTCCGCTGGTAGGGGTCAGGAGACCGTTGAAATGACGGGCCAGGGTGGACTTGCCGCTGCCGTTGGTCCCGATAATGGCGACAAATTCGCCGGGGGCAATGGACAGATCGATACCCTGGAGCGCGGTCATTTCCTGATTTTGCCCATCCACATAGGTATGGGTGAGATTTTTCGTTTCAATGATCGGTTCCATAACTTCCTCCATAAAGTTAAATTATAGCTTTGTTTACCGGAATCAGTCAATAATAAAGGGGGGTGTCGCACGTTCCGTGCAACACCCCCTTAGCTGTAGAGCCGCATAGCGGCTCAAGTCTGGAGTCTGAAGTCTGGAGCCGAAGGTTAAATTTGCAGGCAAATTTTTTGAATGTGTAGAACCTTTGGACGAAATAATCTCTCAGATTGATTGCGATTCTGGTTTTACAGAATCAAAAGGATCCGTCCAGCCAGACGGATCCTGTCCTGAGACTTCCGACTTCAGACTTCAGACTAAGGGGCTGTTGCGCATGCAACAGCCCCCATCAACGGTACAGCATTTTTTCTATTCTTACAGCACTCCCGCCGGCAGGGCCATTTCCACCCCCGGCCCGATGGGCAGCCCCAGGGTCATCCAGCCAATCAGGAAGATGATCCAGGCAATCTGCAGGCAGACGGCAATGGGGATCAGGTTGGACACCAGGGTGCCGATGGCCGCCTTAGGCATGTATTTTTCCTGAGCCACACTGAGGATCATCCACAGATAGGGATTCATAGGGGTAAAGCAGTTGGTGGGAGAATCCCCCAACCGGTACAGCAGCTGGGTAAAGCCGGGATGATACCCCAGCAGCATGAACATGGGAATGAAGATGGGGGCAAAGATGGCCCACTTGGCGGACCCGGAGGACATGAAGATGTTCACCAGGCTGGTAATCAATACAAACAGCACGCACATGGGCAGGCCCGTAAAGCCCACATTCTTCAGGAAGTCAGCCCCACCGATGGCCAGCAGGGTCCCCAGATGGGTCCAGCTGAACAGGGCCTGGAACTGGCCGCAGAAGAAGCAGAACACCACAAAGGCGCCCATGCCGCTCATCTGATGGACCATGGCCTTGTTTACATCCTTGATGGTCTTGAAGGACCCGGTGGTGAACCCGTAAGTGAGCCCGGCCAGGCTGAACATGACGAACAGCAGGGGAATCAGCCCTTTCAGCAGAGGGGATCCTACGAAGGTGTGCCCGTCCTTGGACAGGACTCCGGCGAAGAATCCGGCCACCAGCACCAGGATGTAGGCCACCACAACCAAAGCGGCCCGGTTCAGCCCCTTCACTTCGATGGGCTTCACTTCTCCCAGTTCCTCATCGGCTCCCGGACCGTCATAGACCCCGAACCGGGGTTCCACGATCTTGATGGAAACCAGAGCGATGATAAAAGCGCACAGGAAGGTGGAGGCAAACATAAAGTACCAGTTGCAGGTCACATCCACCGCAAAGACCCCGGCCTTGCCGAAGAACCCGTCAATGGCCTGGTTGGTGAGCCCCTGGAGCAGGGAGTCGGTGCCGGCAATCATCAGGTTGGCCCCGAAACCGGCTTCCGCACCGGCAAAGCCCACCATCATCCCCACTACAGGATGTTTCCGGACCCCGATATATGCCACAGCCGCCAGGGGCGGGATTACCACCATGGCCGTATCAGAGGCGATGTTGCCGCAGACCCCCAGGAAGGCCACAATAAAGGGCACCAGGGACGGAGGCACCCCTTTCATGCACCGGCGGAGGAGAGCCGCCAGCATACCGGATTCTTCACAGAATCCGATGGCCAGAGTCATGGTGATTACCAGGCCCAAAGGAGCGAATCCGGTGAAGTTCTTCACCAGGGTAGTCAGCAGCCACTGGATGCCGGCGGTGGTGAAGAAGTTCTGGGAGGTTACGATTTTGTGGGAAGCAGGGTTTTCCAGAGCGAAGCCTGCCTGGGTGCAGATGGCCCCCACCACGGCGGTGATTACAAACAGGATGCAGAACAGAATGGCCGGGGGCGGCAGTTTGTTGCAGACCCGCTCTACCGTATTCAGGAAGCGGTCCAACAGACTGTTTTTTGTTGCGTTCTTGGTTTCCATTGAGAGTCCTCCTTTGTTTCGGTTCCACTGGAAAGAGACAACATTTTTCTTTTTCCAAAAGGATCCGGATGTTCTCTGAAAAGAAATTCAGAGACATTGTCAAGAATATTACAAGATTTCTCCCATATTATATCAGAAACCAGGACAAAATTGTTGAATTTAAAATAATTTTCTGAAGAAAAGTCCATTTCATACGGACATTCTCGGGATATTTTTCATTTTTTGTTCCGACTTTCCACTCCAATTCGTTCCAGTCTCCTTGGTTCTGCAGCAAGAACATAGTTTGCTGATTTTAACAGAAAATTGCAGATTCTTTCTTTTCCATACTAAAGTGTATTCCCCCATCTCCAAAACAGAACAGCCCCATCCGCCTGCACCGTCCCTGCCCTTTCTATCCGGATTCCTTACTGGCACTGACAATGAGAAGTATCGTTCGGATGCCCTCCTTTCAACTGCCGTATTCCCCAATAAAAAAGAACCCGTCCGTTTGGGACGGGTTCTATCCATCGGCCCGAGACTCGAGACCCGAGACCGTGTGCCGCCAGGCGGCACACAAAACTTACAGCACTCCGGCCGGCAGGGCAATGCCCACGCCCGGTCCAAAAGGCACACCCAAGGTCATCCAGATCACCAGGAAGATAATCCAGGCAATCTGCAGGACAACAGCAATGGGGATCATGTTGGAAATCAGGGTCCCGATGGCGCAGTCCGGCATGTATTTTTCCTGGGCCACACTGAGAATCATCCAGATGTAGGGACTCATGGGAGTGAAGCAGTTGCCCGGGGAGTCACCCAACCGGTACAGCAGCTGGGTAAAGCCAGGATGGTAGCCCAGCAGCATGAACATGGGAACGAAAATCGGTGCGAAAATGGCCCATTTGGCAGAGCCGGAAGACACGAAGATGTTGACGAACGCGGAAATCAGGATGAAGGCGATGCACATGGGAATCCCGGTAAAGCCTACACCCTTTAGGAAGTTGGCCCCGCTGATGGCCAGCAGGGTCCCCAGCTTGGTCCAGTTGAACAGACCCTGGAACTGGCCGCAGAAGAAGCAGAACACCACATAGGCGCCCATGCCGCTCATCTGCTTCACCATGGCGGAGTTGATGCTCTTCACCGTGGTGAATTTTCCGGTGGTCTTCCCATAAACAATGCCCGCAATGCTGAACAGGAAGAACAGCAGAGGGATCAGGCCTTTCAGCATCAGGGATCCCACTACGGTCACCCCGTCCTTGGACAGGATCTGCATCTTGAAGCCCAAAATCACAATGGCGATGTAGAGCAGGCAGGCCAGGCCGGCATTGTGCAGCCCCTTGATTTCCAGGGGAGTCACTTCTTCCAGCAGCGCTTCTTCTTCGGATCCTTCATATTGAGGGAACCGGGGTTCAATGATGTGGATGGACACCCAGCCGATGACAGCACCGCAGAGGAAGGTGGATACAAACAGGAAGTACCAGTTACAGGTCACATCCACTGCAAACAGCCCAGGAGCGCCCAGGAACGCATCGATGGCCTGGTTGGTGAGCCCCTGGAGCAGGGAGTCAGTCCCGGCCACCATCAGGTTGGCAGTGAACCCGGCCTGTGCCCCGGCATACCCTACCATCATGCCTACCACCGGATGTTTCTTGACCCCGATGTACACAATGGCGGCCAGAGGGGGAATCACGATCATCGCCGTATCAGAGGCAATGTTCCCGCAAGTCCCCAGGAAAGCGATCAGATAAGGAACCACCCCTGGAGGCACATTCTTCAGGGACCGTCTCAGGAGGGCCACCAGCAGCCCGGATTCTTCACAGAACCCGATGGCCATGGTCATGGTGATTACCAGACCCAGAGGAGCAAATCCGGTGAAGTTCTTCACCAAATTGGTCAGCAGCCACTGGACCCCTGCCTTGGAAAACAGATTCTGAGAAACAACGGCCTTCCCCGTTGCCGGGTTGGTCAGGCTGAAGCCCGTGCTGGTCAATCCGGCACCAATCACAGCAGTAATAAGAAATAAGACCACGAACAGAATGGCGGGCGGCGGCAATTTGTTGCACACCGTTTCGATGGTGTTCAGGAAACGGTCCACCCAGGTTTGTTTTGCTGCGTTTTTTGCGACCATTGAATGACAACCCCCTTCAAAGAAAGTATTGTATGCTGAATGCAGTATATCAAAAACTGCATTGGAGCCAAAATATCAAACATTCTCATTCTTTCCAAAGGAATTGTTTATATAATACCATTATTTTCCTACCCTTGTCCAGTTTTTCTTTCCTCTGGACGTGTATACTTTCCATATGTTATAATCTGTACAAGTTTTACCTTATGATTTTGTAACAGGAAAGGATTGAAAGAAAAAATGGAAGAAGTTGTGATACAGATTTTCCCCAATATGACCGTATGGAAGCTACATTCCCTGAAAGAATACCTGATTTTCTTTCTTGTGCTCCTGACCGGGATCCTGGTATTCTATTTTTGGATCCGGAAGATGAAGAAGAACCGGACTTTTGCAGGCGGAAGAAAACGGGTGTTAAAAGCTGTAAAATCTGGCTCTCGGGATGATTTTATTGAAGTTTCTCCTTTTTCATTCACTTTTTCACCAGATTCCATCTGTATCCTCCTTCCCCATGACATCCTGCTGCTTCGGGTAGTGTATCATGGATACAGAATACAAGGTTCGGAACGGGACGAACAATGGAAGTTGAAAGACAATTCTGGAATTACCGAAATTCCCAATCCCCTGCCACTTCTGGAGAAAGAACGGGAAAAACTGACAAAATCGCTGGAAACAGCCCACAGTCCCCTTTTACCCATCCATACTTTTATCATTGGAGCGGATAATTATGCAGACCCGGTGTTCCAGCTGGACGAAGCCTCCCGGGCCCACGCCCTGAGCCTGCCGGAACTGAAAAAGTGGATCCGGACAAGGAACCTGGAGCCCATCACAGAAAAAAAGCGCCAGGAGATCCTGGCGGGGATGAAATAAAAGGGGGTGTGAAAGGATTCACACCCCCGGTCGCAACTAAAAATGGGGTGCTGCACGAAATGTGCAGCACCCCATTTTTTATTTATTCTTCCACCGGTGCTTCTGCAGTGTTGTCTGCTGCAGGTGCTTCGGTCACAGCGGGAGTTTCCTCGGCGGCTTCTGCCGGCCGATGGATCTTCAGCTGGATGTTCCGGTACTTGGGCATACCGGTCCCGGCAGGAATCAGTTTCCCGATGATGACGTTTTCTTTCAGACCCAGCAGCGGATCCACCTTGCCTTTGATGGCGGCATCGGTGAGGTTCCGGGTGGTTTCCTGGAAGGAAGCGGCGGACAGGAAGGAATCGGTGGCCAGAGAAGCCTTGGTGATCCCCAGCAGGATGGGATGGCCGGTAGCCGGCTGTTTCCCTTCGGCCAGTACTTCATCGTTTTCGTCTTCAAACTGGGCGATATCCACTACGGAGCCCGGCAGCATATTGGTGTCGCCGGCTTCGTCGATCTTGTACTTCCGCATCATCTGACGGACCATGACTTCCACGTGCTTGTCGTTGATTTCCACGCCCTGGGACTTGTAGACGCCCAGTACCTGCTGCACCAGATAATGCCGGGTGGCGGCAGGACCGGAAATCCGCAGGATGTCGTGGGGGTTCAGGGACCCTTCGGTGAGCCGGTCGCCCACTTCCACTTTGTCCCCTTCGGCCACATGGATCTTGGCGCCGTAAGGAATGTGGTAGGATTCTTCCGTACCGTCTTCCTTGTGGATCACCACGAAACGGCCATCGTCCTTTTCCTGGATTTCCACCGTCCCGGCCACTTCGGTCAGGATGCCAGGGTGTTTCGGTTTCCGTGCTTCGAACAGTTCTTCTACACGGGGAAGACCCTGGGTGATATCGTCAGCACCGGCAACACCGCCGGTGTGGAAAGTTCTCATGGTCAGCTGAGTACCCGGTTCGCCAATGGCCTGGGCAGCGATGGTGCCGACGGCTTCGCCCACTTCCACCTTCTTGGCGGTAGCCAGGTTCCGGCCATAGCAGGCACGGCACACCCCGAAGTGGGATTTGCAGGTCAGTACGGAACGGATCTTGACTTTTTCCCGGAGATCAGCAATCACATCAGCCATATCTTCGGTGATGTAGTCGTTGATGTGGTAAATGACCTTGCCGTCTTTGTCAGCAATGTCTTCCGCCAGGGTACGACCCACCAGACGGTCACGGAGAGATTCCAGAACCGTGCTCTTGTTCTTCCCGGAAGTGATGGCTTCCACATAGACGCCGTCCACTTCGTTGTTCCGGATCTTCAGTTCCTTTACAGTCCCGTCAGCCAGGATCTTTTCGATCACGTCAGCGGTGAACTTGTCTCCGGCTTTGGCCAGGACTTCGTCCTTTTCGTTGAGGATGTCTTCTTCCACCTGTTTGTCCAGGAAATGATGGGTCATGTGTTCCCGGAAGGCGGCTTTCACCTTTTCTTCCGGCACATTGATGGCCACGGTTTCCGGTTCTTCGCCGCTTTCCTCATCAGCCGGATACAGGCTGATTTCCAGAATATGGGCGGCCATGAGACGGTCGTAGACTTCTTCGGTGACCACCGTGTCGGCTTCCGCCAGCAGGGAGTCATCTTCCGGATTCATGACGCCGGCAGCCAGGGTGCGGCCGATCACGTAATCCTTCAGCTTGTGCTGGCTGGAACCCAGGACAGCCTTGCAGAACCGCGCCCGTTCCCGGACCAGGTTCATACCCGTTACGTCGCAGTCGTCTTCCCGGACGATAACATCCTGGGCCACGTCTACCAGACGGCGGGTCAGATAACCGGAGTCTGCGGTACGCAGTGCGGTATCGGTCAGACCTTTCCGGGCGCCGTGGGAAGAAATGAAGTATTCCAGAATGGTCAGGCCTTCACGGAAGTTGGATTTGATGGGTCGGTCGATGATCCGGCCGGAAGGGTCAGCCATCAGACCGCGCATGCCGGCCAGCTGACGGATCTGCTGCACGTTACCACGGGCACCGGAGTTGGCCATCATATATACAGGGTTGAAGGGGTCCATGGTGTGTTTCATCAGGGCATTGGCCACGTCTTCGGTAGCCTTGTCCCAGATGGCGATAACCTTGCGGTACCGTTCGTCATCGCTCATGAGACCGCGGTTGAAGATGGTTTCCACTTTGTCTACCTGCTTTTCAGCAGCAGCCAGGATGGAAGCTTTTTCTTTCGGGATCTTGATATCGGAAGCGGCAATGGACAGGCCGGATTTGCAGGCGTTGTCATAGCCCAGTTTCTTGACGATATCCAGTACCCGGGCGGTACCGAAGTTGCCGTACAGCTTGTGGGCCTTGGCAACCAGACGGCCCAGTTCCTTCTTGTCGATCAGTTTGCCCAGGAGCCAGGTGCCGTCTTCCTGTTTGGAGTAATACCGCATTTCCACAGGCAGTTCAGAGTTGTAGATGATGTTGCCCATGGAGGTGGTAACCAGGCTTTCGCCCTTGTCGGAGGGTTCCGGGAAGATTTCCGCATTGGGAACCTTCACCTTGATCCGGGCCTGGAGGTCGATCACATGGTTGAAGTAAGCCAGACGGGCTTCGTCGAAGCTGATGAACCGGCGGCCTTCCCCTTTGGCTCCATCCTTGAAGATGGTCAAGTAGTAGGCCCCCAGTACCATATCCTGGGTAGGAACGGTAATGGGTTTCCCGTCTTTGGGTGCCAGGATGTTGTTGACGGACATCATCAGCACCCGGGCTTCAGCCTGGGCTTCCGCAGACAGAGGCAGATGGACAGCCATCTGGTCCCCGTCGAAGTCGGCGTTGTAAGGAGTGCAGACCAGAGGATGCAGCTTGATGGCCCGGCCTTCGGACAGGATCGGTTCGAAAGCCTGGATGCCCAGTCTGTGCAGGGTCGGGGCACGGTTCAGCAGTACAGGATGTTCTTTGATCACGTCTTCCAGTACATCCCATACAGCGTTGGTGGCCCGTTCCACCATCCGTTTGGCGCTCTTGATGTTGGTGGCGGCGCCGGTTTCCACCAGGCGCTTCATTACAAAGGGCTTGAACAGTTCCAGTGCCATTTCTTTCGGCAGACCGCACTGGTGCATTTTCATTTCAGGCCCTACCACAATTACGCTACGGCCGGAATAGTCAACCCGTTTCCCCAGCAGGTTCTGACGGAACCGGCCCTGTTTCCCTTTCAGCATATCGGACAGGGATTTCAGAGGACGGGTGCCAGGGCCCGTTACGGCACGGCCCCGACGGCCGTTGTCGATGAGGGCATCCACGGCTTCCTGGAGCATCCGTTTTTCGTTCCGGACGATGATGTCCGGAGCCTGGAGTTCCTGGAGCCGTTTCAGACGGTTGTTCCGGTTGATCACCCGGCGGTACAGGTCGTTCAGGTCACTGGTGGCGAACCGGCCGCCGTCCAGCTGGACCATGGGGCGCAGGTCGGGAGGAATGACCGGGATTACATCCATGATCATCCATTCCGGCTTGTTGCCGCTCTTCAGGAAGGCTTCACACACGTCCAGACGGCGGACGATGTTCCGTCTTTTCTGGAGGCTGGTTTCCGTCTTCAGAGCTGCCCGCAGTTCCTTGGTCAGTTCTTCCACGTTGATTTCATGGAGCAGTTCCTTGATGGCTTCTGCGCCCATGCCCACCCGGAAAGTAGGACCGTATTCATCCAGTTTTTCCTGGTATTCCGCTTCGGTGAGCAGCTGTTTCTTGGTCAGGTTGGTATCCCCTGGATCCAGGACGATGTAGCTGGCAAAGTACAGGACTTTTTCCAGAGCTCTCTGGCCGATGTCCAGGATGGCGCCCATCCGGCAGGGAATCCCTTTGAAGTACCAGATGTGAGAGACAGGAGCGGCCAGTTCGATGGACCCCATCCGGTCACGGCGGACCTTGGAACGGGTGACTTCCACGCCGCATTTGTCGCAGACCACACCCTTGTAGCGGATGCGTTTGTACTTGCCGCAGTGGCATTCCCAGTCTTTGGTGGGCCCAAAGATCCGTTCACAGAACAGGCCGTCCCGTTCCGGTTTCAGGGTTCTATAGTTGATGGTTTCCGGTTTGGTCACTTCCCCGTGGGACCAGGCTCTGATCTTCTCCGGAGAGGCCAGACCGATTCTCATAGAATGAAATTTATTTACGTCCAACAAGAGCACTCACTCCTTCCTACTCTGCATCAGACCCGTTGTCGTCGCCGTTGTCATGGGAATCATCCAGATTCATGTTCCCGATATCGGCAATCACGTCGAAGTCGCTGCCTTCCGGCTGGTCTTCGTCAGGGCTCAGTTCTTCGCCGCTGGACTGGGCCGGGTTCTCTTCGCCCACATTGGCTGCGGTATGGGGAGCCTTGTTGGCCATATCCATATCCAGCTCTCTGGCGATGTCGCCCATTCCGATATCTTCGTCTTCATCATCCAGATCGATTTCATCATCGTCTTCATCCAGCACCTGGATGTCCAGACCGATGCTCTGCATTTCCTTCACCAGTACCTTGAAGGATTCAGGCACACCCGGTTCAGGGATGTTTTCACCCTTCACGATGGCTTCATAGGCTTTCACACGGCCCACCACGTCATCGGACTTGACGGTGAGGATTTCCTGCAGGGTGTAGGCAGCCCCGTAAGCTTCCAGGGCCCACACTTCCATTTCCCCGAATCTCTGGCCGCCGAACTGGGCTTTACCACCCAGAGGCTGCTGGGTAACCAGGGAGTACGGACCGGTGGAACGGGCATGGATCTTGTCCGCAACCAGATGGTGGAGCTTCAGGTAGTAGATGCAGCCTACGGTAACCGGGTTGTCGAAGGGTTCCCCGGTACGGCCGTCGTACAGGGTGGTCTTCCCGCTGGGATCCACACCAGCCAGCTTCAGGGTCTTTTCCATGTCGTCTTCCCGGGCGGAATCGAACACGGGCACAGCCACCGGCACTGCATGATCCACGGTTTCCGGCATGCCGTACTTATCCACATCGTAGCCGGCTTCCTTCAGTTCGCCTGCCAGTTTCGGGTCTCCGGATTCGATCCGCATCCCCAGGGCGCAGGCAGCCCAGCCCAGATGGGCTTCCAGGATTTGCCCGATGTTCATACGGGAAGGTACGCCCAGAGGGTTCAGCACGATCTGGACCGGTTCCCCGTTGGGCAGGAACGGCATGTCTTCTCTCGGCATGATCCGGGAAACAACACCCTTGTTCCCGTGACGGCCTGCCATCTTGTCCCCTTCACTGATCTTCCGTTTCTGGACAATATGGACGCGGACCTGTTTGCTTACGCCAGGGGGAAGTTCATCCCCGTTTTCACGGGTGAAGATCTGTACGCTGACGATGATCCCGGATTCCCCATGGGGTACCCGCAGGGAGCTGTCCCGGACTTCCCGTGCCTTTTCAGCAAAGATGGCCCGGATCAGCCGTTCTTCTGCGCTCAGTTCCGTTTCCCCTTTGGGGGTGACTTTCCCTACCAGGATATCCCCAGGGCGGACTTCCGCACCGATGCGGATGATCCCGTCTTCGTCCAGGTCCTTCAGGGCTTCTTCAGAAACGTTGGGGATGTCCCGGGTGATTTCTTCAGGCCCCAGTTTGGTATCCCGGGCGTCGCAGTTGTATTCTTCGATATGGATGGAGGTGAAGACATCTTCCTTCACCAGGTCTTCGCTGAGAAGTACGGCGTCTTCGTAGTTGTAGCCTTCCCAGGGCATGTAGGCGGCAATGGCGTTGCGGCCCAGAGCCAGTTCGCCATGGTCCGTGGCAGGACCGTCAGCCAGTACCTGGCCTTCTTCCACCTTGTCTCCCTTGAAGACGATGGGGCGCTGGTTCACGCAGGTGCTCTGGTTGGAACGTTTGAATTTCAGCACGTTGTATTCATCGATGCCGGCACCGTCGGCCCGGGTCACGATGATCTTGTCGCCGCTGACGTATTTCACCGTCCCGGCATGTTTGGCCAGGATGCACACGCCGGAGTCCACGGCCACTTTGTATTCCATCCCGGTCCCTACTACAGGAGCCTTGGGGTTCAGCAGAGGCACAGCCTGACGCTGCATGTTGGCACCCATCAGAGCCCGGTTGGCGTCATCGTTTTCCAGGAAAGGAATCAGGGCTGCTGCAATGGACATAACCTGTTTCGGGGATACGTCCATGAAATCCACCCGGGTGGGAGGAATGGACAGCACGTCGTTCCGTTCCCGGCAGGTTACATGGCTGTTCACGAAGGACCCGTCATCGTTCAAAGGTTCGTTGGCCTGTGCCACGATGTAGTTGTCTTCTTCGTCGGCGGTCATGTAAACGATTTCGTTGGTAACCTTGCCGGTCTTCTTGTCCACTTTCCGATAAGGAGTTTCAATGAAGCCGTACCGGTTTACCACCCCGTAGGCGGCCAGAGATCCGATCAGACCGATGTTGGGGCCTTCAGGGGTTTCAATAGGACACATACGGCCGTAGTGGGAAACGTGCACGTCACGGACTTCGTAACCGGCTCTTTCCCGGGACAGACCGCCGGGCCCCAGAGCGGACAGACGGCGTTTATGGGTCAGTTCAGCCAGAGGGTTATTCTGGTCCATGAACTGGGACAGCTGGCTGCTGCCGAAGAATTCCTTCACAGCGGCCACCACAGGACGGATGTTAATCAGAGCCTGAGGCGTGATCACATCAGCATCCTGGAGAGTCATCCGTTCCCGGATCACCCGTTCCATACGGCTCAGGCCGATCCGGAACTGGTTCTGGAGCAGTTCCCCTACGCAGCGGACACGCCGGTTGCCCAGATGGTCGATGTCGTCCTTGCCTTCCATGCCGTCGATTACGTTCAGCAGGTACGCAAAGGAGGCGATTACATCAGCGGGAGTAATCACCCGTACGGATGCGTCGATGTCCTTGGTCACGATGATCCGTTCCGGTTTTTCCTGGTATTTCACCCAGACTTCCGCATAGCCCGGTTCGCTGTAAATGCCGCTTTGTTCGATTTTATCGATTTCATCGTCACCGATGATGGTGCCGGCCGGCAGGACCACTTCGCCCCGGGTTCCGTCGGGATTTTCGAAGGCAATGGGAGAAGTCAGTTCCTTGCCCAGCAGGCGCTGGCGCCAGCCCAGTTTCTTGTTGACCTTGTAACGGCCCACATTGGCCAGGTCATACCGCCGGTTGTCAGAGAAGATGTTCTTGATCAGCTGGGCGGCGTTTTCCAGGTTGGCCGGTTCGCCGGGACGCAGTTTCCGGTAGATTTCCAGCAGGGCATCTTCTTCGTTTTTGGTGGTATCCTTGGCCAGGGTAGCCATCAGGAAAGGATGTTCCCCGAAGGTCTGGATGATGTCGTCGTTGGTGGGCAGGCCCATTACACGGAGCAGTGCCGTAGCCGGCAGTTTCCGGGTCCGGTCCACACGGGCGTAGATAATGTCGTTCAGATCGGTTTCATATTCGATCCAGGCGCCCCGGTTGGGGATCACCGTGGTCCCGTAGAGGAATTTCCCCATGGGATCCATGTCCTTGGCGTAATAGACACCGGGAGACCGGACCAGCTGGCTGACAATGACACGTTCCGCCCCGTTGATCACAAAGGTGCCGGTATCGGTCATCAGAGGGAAATCCCCCATAAACACAGTGGATTCCTTGATTTCCCCGGTGTCCTTGTACAGCAGCCGTACATCCACGTTCAGAGGCGCCGCATAGGTGGCATCCTTTTCCTTGCAGGTTTCGATATCGTATTTGGGATCCCCGATGGTGAAGTTTTCAAAACTCAGTTCCAGGTTGTCCGTAAAATCCTTGATGGGAGAAACATCCTTGAACACGTCGTGCAGCCCTTCTCTTATGAACCACTCATAAGATTTTCTCTGCAGGTCAATCAGATGCGGCATCTTCAGGACTTCTTTGATCCGAGCATAACTGTACCGGATGCGGTCGCCATTATGTACCGGCTTAAACATGTGGTCTCTCACTCCTTTTCTCTAGGCAGGTATTTCGAAGAAAGTACCAAGAAATCTATCACACAAAAAAAACAAGGCAGTCAACACAATCAAGATTGATCAGCCTTGTATCCTGCAATGTCTCTCAGTCAGCATTTCGTGCTCCTCTCCTCACTTGAGCGGGAACGCGATGTCCAACCACTGAGCACTCGCGAAACCTATATAATCCTGCTTTAGCAAACTTCATGGACGATAATTATACCATAATATAAGGGCTATCGCCAAATTTATTTATGATTTTTTTGTGAAACTTTTTTAATGGAATTTTTTCCCGTCCCGGATCAGTTCCTTCCACTCCGGTCGGTCCAGGGCCAGCCGGATCACCGTCACCAGCCCGTAATTGGAATTGTACCGGTAGAAAATCAGGAACCGGCCGGCCCCGAAGCACCGGACTCCTTCCAGGTCCAGGAGGGAATCCCGGGCATTGGCCGCCAGTTTGGGGAAGGCTTCCACTTCCTTCAGCACCCGGTCCAGGACTGCCATTTCCTCCCGGCTGCAGCTGCTTTCAGCCGCCTTCCGGTCCCGGAGGGCTTCCCGGGTGAATGCCAGATTTCCCCGGGCATCGGGCATGTCTTCCTGTTCCAGGCTTTTCAGGCCCCGGGCCGCAAAGTCCCGGACCTGTTCCCGCAGGGCTTCCTCCATGTTCTCCCGTCCTTCCATGAAAAAAAGGGCTGCCGCAATGCGGCAGCCCTTCTGGTCTTTAAGCTTCGGCTTCCACCGGGTAAACGCTGATGGTACGGCGGTCTTTGCCCCATCTTTCAAAAGCAACCTTGCCGGCCACTTTCGCATAGATGGTGTAGTCCTTGCCCATGCCAACGTTCTGGCCCATATGGAAACGGGTGCCGCGCTGACGGACGATGATGGAACCTGCGGTTACCAGCTGACCGTCATGGGCTTTGGTCCCCATGCGCTGTGCGTTGGAATCACGGCCGTTGTGGGTAGAACCGGACCCTTTCTTATGAGCGTGTAATTGAAGGATTAATTCGAACACGATGTTCACCTCCTGTGTTCCTTGATCATGAGATAATCCTGGGAATAGGTCTTCTGCAGATGGCGCAGGCCGCAGACCATGGTCTTCAGCACTGCATCCGTCTTCGCATCAGGCTCATCCACCAGTCTTACAGCCAGGCTGCCGTCTTCCTGGTCAATGGAGTAGTCCACCTTCCGATGGAGGACTTCATTGAGGCCATTGGCGGCCACCTGAGTATTCAGCGATACAGCATAGCACACTTCGTCGAACCCATCCGGGCTGTACTCCGCATGCCCCGATACCCTGTACCGTCTGATTCTGCCACGGCTGTTGTAGTAAATGTCTACGGCAATCATGGCTTAGGCTTCGATAGAAGTGATTTCAACCTGGGTGAACGGCTGACGATGACCCTGACGTTTCCGATAGTTGGATTTAGCTCTGTATTTGAAAACAAAGATCTTATCAGCTTTGCCCTGTTTGGCAACCTTGGCGGTTACCTTGGCGCCGGCTACGGTAGGAGCCCCTACTTTCACATCGCCATCGTTGACAACAGTCAGAACTTCGTCAAAAACGACTTCCTGGCCTTCTTCAACGTTCAGTTTTTCAACGTTCAGTACATCGCCTTCGCTGACGCGGTACTGTTTGCCACCTGTACGGATAATAGCGTACATATTCTGCACCTCCCTCATTCCAAGACTCGCCGAATACGGTAACTCCTTCCGGAGTTTTTGGGAACCTCTCCGGGCGGTAGTGCCAAATTCACATTCAGCCTTGATAGTTTACTACAAAACGGAAAAAAACGCAAGTTTTTTCCCGTTTCTCCCCGTTTTTTTCCGGGGAAATTTCCTGTTTTTCCTGTATTCCTCAGAAAGGAAACATGCTATAATTATTAGATTGCAAACTGCAGAAAGGTCGTGAGAATCAAAGATGAAAGAAATGATTCGTCTGGTTGGAATCACCAAGGAATTTGAAAACAACCTGATCATCCCTACCCTGAACCTGACAATCTATGACGGGGAATTCGTGACCCTTCTAGGCCCTTCCGGCTGTGGGAAAACCACCATGCTGCGCATGATCGCCGGTCTGGAGACGCCTACGGCGGGCCATATTTTTTTGGACAACGAAGACGTAACCCGTCTGGCTCCCTATAAACGAAACGTGAATATGGTGTTCCAGCACTATGCCCTGTTCCCTCATATGACCGTGGAGGAAAATATCCGCTTCGGGCTGATGATGAAGAAAGTCCCTCAGAAAGAACAGCAGAAACGGGTGGCCGAAGTGCTCCAGCTGACTCAACTGGAAGAGCTGCGCTACCGCCGGCCCCAGCAGATGAGCGGCGGTCAGCAGCAGCGGGTGGCCATTGCCCGCGCCCTGGTGAACAACCCCAAAGTGCTCCTTTTGGACGAACCATTGGGTGCCCTGGACTACAAGCTCCGGAAAACCATGCAGCTGGAACTGAAGAACCTCCAGCAGCGGCTGGGCATCACCTTCATCTATGTGACCCATGACCAGGAGGAAGCTCTCACCATGAGCGACCGGGTCATCATCGTCAACGGCGGGAAGATCGAACAGGACGATCCCCCGGCCCGGATCTACCAGTATCCCCGGAGCCGGTTTGCCGCCAGCTTCATCGGGGAGAACAACTTCTTCCCGGTGCCCGGGGATGACAGCCGTCTCCTTTCCGTCCGGCCCCAGTTCATCAATGTCCGGAGCCTGGAAGAAGCCGCAGCTGCCGGAACCCAGCCTGCCCACACCGGCACGGTGGAACAGATCCAGTTCTGCGGCACCCTGGACAAGCTGTTCATCCGGCTGGATTCCACCCGGGAAATCATCACTGCCTACCAATATTATGATGAATACCGGAAATGGGAAGTGGATGACCGGGTGGCCATCAGCTGGGACGCCAAAGACGGCGTCCAGGTGACGAAATGAAGCGGGGGAAACTGCTGGTGCTGCCGGCCATGGGGTGGCTGACCCTGTTCTTTGCCCTGCCCCTTTTGATCGTGGTGGGCGTATCCTTTGCCTCCCGCACAGCCTACGGACAGGTGGTGTTCCAGTGGACCCTGACCAACTATACCCGGTTCCTGGAACCTCTGTACCTGATGATTTTCGTCTCCACCCTGGCCACGGCGCTCATCACCACTCTGTTCACCTTTGCCATGGGCTATCCGGTGGCCTATACCATCGCCATGGTGCTGCCCAAAAAATGGCAGCAGGCCGGGATCATCCTGGTAATGATCCCCTTCTGGATCAACTTCCTGATCCGTTCCTATTCCTGGGTGATCATCCTCCGGGCCCAGGGGCTGGTGAACACCTTCCTCCTCCACCTGGGAGTGATCCAGGTACCCATGACCCTGCTCTACAACAACTATGCCGTGATGCTGGGAATGGTCTACGCCCTGCTGCCCTTTATGGTACTGCCCATCTACGTTTCTCTGGAACAGATGGACAAGCGGCTGCTGGAAGCCGCCAGTGACCTGGGGGCCGCTCCCTTCACCGCTTTTCGTAAGATCACCCTGCCTCTCACCCTGCCGGGGGTGGCCGCCGGTTCCATCCTGGTGTTCATTTCCTCCCTGGGGATGTTCGTGGTGCCGGACATTATGGGAGGTGCCAAAAGCGCCCTGATGGGAAACGTGATCCAGAACCAGTTCCTGGCTGCCCGGGACTGGCCTTTCGGATCCGCCCTGTCCATTATCCTGGCGCTGCTCTCCCTGGTGATGATTGCCCTGTACTACAAAGCCCTGGAAGCCCAGAAAGGAGGGAAGTCCCATGCAGAAAAGCTGGCGTAACGCCACCCTCCTGTCCTATTCCCTGGCCATCCTGGCCTTTTTGTACCTGCCCCTTCTGATCCTGTCCCTGTACTCTTTCAACGATTCCCGGATCAATGCGGTGTGGACAGGGTTCACCCTGAAATGGTACGCATCCCTGCTCCAGAATGACCGGGTGCTGGAAGCCCTGGAAAACAGCCTGCTCATCGCCTCCATCACCACAGTGGTCACCACCGTCATGGGAACCCTGGCGGCCCTGGCCCTCCACCGGTACCAGTACAAATGCAAATTTCTCATCAACAGCCTGCTGTACCTGCCCATCCTGATCCCGGAAATCGTCATGGGGCTGTCCCTGCTGGTGCTGTTCTCCCAGACCGGGATCCCCCTGGGGAAAACCACCCTGATCATCGCCCACATCACCTTCTGCCTCTCCTTTGTGATCATCACCGTGGGAGCCCGGCTGGAAGGCTGCCGGCAGGACCTGGAAGAAGCGGCCAGCGATCTGTATGCCACTCCCTGGCAGGCCTTCCGGTATATAACCTTCCCCATGATCCTGCCCGGGGTGGTGGCCGGTGCCCTGATGGCCTTCACCCTGTCCATCGACGATTTCGTGATCAGCTTCTTTGTGGCCGGGCCCAATTCCACCACCCTGCCCCTGTACATTTACGCCATGGTCAAACGGGGGATTTCTCCCCAGATCAACGCCCTGTCCACCTGCATGATGCTGGTCACCGTCTCCCTGGTGGTGATTTCCCAGCTGCTGCAGAAAAAGGGCTACCATTCTTCCCGAAAGGACTGATGCTGCGTGAAAAAACTTTCCTGGCTCCTGGTCCTGTGTCTGGTGCCCCTGGTGCTTGCTCTTACCGGCTGCAGCAGTGAAAAAAAGCCCGCCGATGACGGGAAACAGGTGCTGAACATTTTCAGCTGGGCGGACAATTTCGACCCGGACATGATCAAAGCCTTTGAACAAAAATATAACTGCAGGGTGAACTACGACGTGTTCGCCAACAACGAGGAGCTTCTGGCCAAACTCCAGGCCGGGGGCGCCCAGTACGATCTGATCCAGCCTTCCGACTATATGGTGTCCACCATGATCAAACTGAACATGCTGGAAAAGCTGGATAAGGACGCCATCCCCAATACCCGGAACATGATGGACACCCTCCAGCATCCCCAGTTCGATCCTAAGGGAGACTATTCCGTGGTCTACACCTGGGGTATGACCGGAATCGTCTACAACAAGAAATACATCAAAACCCCGCCCACCTCCTGGAACGATCTGTGGGATCCCGCCTACAAGGGCCGGGTAATCCTGCTCAACGACAGCCGGGAAGTGTTCGGCATGGCCCTGAAGAAGAACGGCTGGTCCAACAACTCCACGGATCCCGCCCAGCTGGCCAAGGCTTTCCAGGATTTGAAGGCCCTGGCCCCCGATGTGCTGGCTTACGATACGGACAGCCTGAAGCAGAAATTCATTGCCGAAGAAGGCTGGATCGGCACCATGTGGTCCGGGGATGCCTCCTTCAGCTACCGGGAGAACCCCAACCTGGGGTTCGTGATCCCCAAGGAAGGGACCCTGGTGTGGGCGGATACCCTGGCCATTCCCAAAGGGGCCAAACACAAGGAACTGGCGGAGAAATTCATCAACTTCCTGTTTGATCCGGAGGTCAGTGCCAAAAACTACGAAGCCATCGGCTACAACGATCCCAACAGCAATGCCCGGAAGTACCATTCCAAAGAATACCTGGCAGACCCCATGCTGAACACCGCCATCACCCACCTGAAAGAGGGCGAATGGCTCCACGACCTGGGGGACGGGATCACCCTGTATGACAAGTACTGGACAGAACTGAAAACGATACGGTAAGGAAAAGGGACTGTGAAAAAATGATTTCTCATTTTTTCACAGTCCCTTTTTGTCACGGACCGCTTGTGCGGCACCTCTTATTTTGCCTGTTCTTTCTGGCTGTTCTGTACCTGTTTCACTTCCACAGGGATCAGGTTCAGGCCCTGGAGTTCGGCTTTTTTGCCTTTGACGCTGAACACGAAGGTCATCTGCACATTGGGAGCCTTTTTGGCATCGCCGATATACACCAGACGGTCTGCGTCAGCAAATTTGTCCAGACGGACCAGTTTCAGATTGCTGATGCCACCCAGCTGTTCCGTTACACCTTTTTTCATGTTGTCCAGTGCGGCAGCGTTGAAGTTCTTCTGGAGAGCCGGAGAGAAACCGGTGGACACTTCCGCCAGCTGGCCTTTCCCCTGGATCAGTTTGATGACATTGCTGGTAGTAGTTTCTTCTTGGGCCAAGAGGTCACTGGCCGGGCTGGCAAAGCCCAGGCTGGCCATACCCAGAGACAGGACTGCCGTCAGCATCAGAATGATTTTTTTCATGTTGGATCCAACCCTTCTTTTTATCAGATATTGTCTTTTTCGATCCGTTCCATGGCTTCTTTGGTGCCTTCGTGAGTACCGAAAGCACTGAGCCGCAGATACCCTTCGCCCATGGTGCCGAAACCGGCACCGGGGGTCCCTACAATGGCCAGGTCGTTCAGCAGGTGGTCAAAATATTCCCAGCTGCCCATGCCATTGGGGCACTTCATCCATACATAGGGAGAATACACGCCCCCATAGTATTTGTAGCCCTTCTTGTCGAAGGTTTCCATCATCATCCGGGCGTTTTCCCGGTAGTAGGCCAGCATATCCCCGCATTCCTTTTCGCCCACAGGGGACATGGCAGCTTCCGCCCCTCTTTGGACAATGTAGTTCACACCGTTGAACTTGGTGGTCTGCCGGCGGAGCCACATTTTGTTCAGGCTCATTTCCTTCCCTTCCGGAGATTTCCGGGTCAGCTGGAGAGGCACCACCGTGTAGCCGCAGCGGGTACCGGTGAACCCTGCAGTCTTGGAGAAGGAGCAGAATTCAATGGCGCAATCCTTGGCGCCAGGGATGGTGTAGATGCTCCGGGGCATATCCGGGTTGGTGATGAAGGCTTCGTAAGCCGCATCATACAGGATGATGGCGTCGTTCTTCAGAGCGTAGTCCACCCATTCCTTCAGCTGTTCCTTGTTGTAGGCAGCCCCGGTGGGGTTGTTGGGGGAACACAGATAGATGATGTCCGCCTTCACAGCCGGATCCGGCATGGGCAGGAAGTCGTTTTCCGGAGTCCCGTTCATGTACAGGATCTTCCGGTCCCGCATCACGTTGGTGTCCACATATACCGGGTACACCGGATCCGGAACCAGGATCACATTGCTGTCATCGAACAGGTCAGTGATGTTTCCGCAGTCGCTTTTGGCCCCGTCGCTGACGAAGATTTCCTTGGTTTCCAGCTGGACCCCGTGACGGGCATAGTATTTGGCAATGGCTTCGTGAAGGAATTCATAACCCTGTTCGGGACCATAGCCCCGGAAGGTTTCCTTGTGGCCCATTTCCTGGACGGCCTTGGTCATGGCTTCCACCACAGAAGGAGCCAGGGGCAGGGTAACATCCCCGATGCCCATTTTAATGAGCTTTTTTTCCGGATGGGCTTCGGTAAAAGCCTTCACCCGTGCAGCAATATCCGAAAACAGATAGCTTTCCTTTAACTTCGCAAAATTCCCATTCACTAACGCCATATCTGACTCTCCTTTAATGCAAAAGAATGTATTCCTCTTAGGAACCTTTATTTATTGTAAAGTAGCCCTGGAGGAAAGTCAATTATTTCAAACTTTCTTCCAAAATTTCTTCCGGAATTTCGATTTCCCCCTCATAAACCGTTACCGCCGGTCCCTTCAGGGTCATCAGGTCCCCTTCCCCGGTACGGACCTGGAGCAGGCCCCCTTTGGCTTCCACCTTCAGGAATTCATTCCGTCTGCCGGCTTTGCCCAGGGCCACGCAGGCATACCCTACGGCACATGCGCCGGTACCGCAGGCCCAGGTTTCCCCGCTGCCCCGTTCCCACACCCGGAACTTCACATAGTTTTCATCCACCACCTGGACAAATTCCACATTGGTCCGCTCCGGGAAAAGAGGCGAAGTCTCGATGACCCGGCCTACCGCTTCCACCGGTACCGTTTCCACGTCCTCCACAAAGGTGACAAAATGGGGGTTCCCCATGGAAACGGCAGTGCCTTGGACGGTGATTTCCGTTCCGTCCGAACGGGTGAAGGTCACCGGCTGGTCCACACAGGTTTCTCCGGGCCAGTCCATGGGAATGGCGGCCACCCGGGTCTCCGCTTTGCCCATATCCACTTCCGCCAGGACCACCTTCCCGTTTTCCACGGTCATGTGGATGGTCTTGATGCCCCCCAGGGTATCCAGGGTGATGGTATCCTTGTGGGTGAGCCCTTTGTCATAGACATATTTGGCAATGCATCGGGACCCGTTCCCGCACATTTTCCCTTCGGAAGCATCCGCATTGAACATCCGCATCCGGAAATCCGCCTTGTCCGACGGACAGATGCAGATCAGTCCATCAGAACCGATGCCGAACCGCCGGCGGCTCACATATTCAGAGATTTTCCCCGGATTTGGCAGCATCCGGTCCATGCAGTCCACATAAACATAGTCGTTGCCGCAGCCGTGCATTTTGGTAAATTTCATTTTCATGGAGTCTTCCCCCTCATTTTCGCTTGATTTCTTATTATATCATGAAAGTTTTTCTGCTGCACTTGTCCCCAAAAATTAAACAATAAGGCCTGCGTCTTAGGATGAAAAGTGAAGGTTACCTGAAAGTACCTTCTTTCTCTTTTATTTTAGTTATGTTAAACTAACTTAAGACAAAGGAGGTCGTTCTATTATGTTCAAAAAAAAATTACTGACCCTTTCCCTGGGCTTGCTGCTGTGCGGGATAGTATCGGGGACGGCCGGTGCTGCTCCCCAGTTCAAGAACAACAAGGAACTGGCTGCCTATTTCTGGGACCAGATCTTCAACGAGCATCACACAGCCGTTATTGACGAACTGACAGGAGATACCTATATCCAGCACAGTCCCGGATTCAAAGATGGAAAGCAGGCCTTCAAGGAGGGCATTGCCGGTTTCCTGAAAGAGTTTCCGGAAAGCACCGCAGAGATCAAGCATCTGGGGGCGGACGGAGATTTGGTATTCATCCATAACCACATTAAACTGAACGCCAAGGACCGTGGCCAGGCCGCCGTAGATATCTTCCGGGTCGAAAACGGGAAGATCGTGGAACACTGGGACGTAATCCAGGATATTCCGGAAAAAGCGGAAAACACCAACACCATGTTTTAAAAAAAGCTGTTGCCAGAGAGAGAAATCACCAGGCAACAGCCTTTTTTATGCCAGCCAGCGCCCCACCCAATGGTTGATCTGCTCCATAACCTGGATGAGCTGTTCTCCTTCCGAAGAAAGACGGTATTCCACCATTCCGGCAGGATCATCCTGCTCCTGCCGTTCCACCAGATGATTCCGCTCCAGGCCCCGGAGATTTTCCGTAAGGACTTTGGCGCTGATGCCCGTCAGGGTCCGTTGGAGTTCCCGGAAATGGCTGGGATGGTCGGCCAGAGCCAGCAGCAGATCAGTACGCCATTTTCCCTTCAGGACTGCCAGAAAACAATCAAAGGGGCAGTCATAGGTCTTTCCGTCAAATTGAGCCACCTGATTTCCTCCATTCTCTTCACTCTTCACTTTTCCCAATAGTCACCGTATCCACCAGGGTCCCGTCGGGCAGGAAGCACTGGATCCGGAGCTGGTCTTCCTGTTTTTCCAGTACCAGGTAGTTGTCCGTTTCCGGCTGGGGGGCCAGGGTCACATCCAGGGCATGGCGCTTCCAGAGGCTGGGATACCGCACGTCTCCAGCCACGCCGGTAATGATGTAAGAAGGTCCGTGATCTGCCCGCTGGAAATCGTAGATCCTTCCCCGATTCCGATAGGTATGGAGATGGGCACTGAGCACCAGGTCCACCCCGTACCGATCAAAGAGGGGCATCCATTCCCGTCCTTCCGGAGAGAACCCTTCCGCCCGGTCCCGTCCCGGCCGGGTTGCCGGATCAAAGGCATACTGGAGGGGGTCCTTGTGCATCAGCACAATATTCCATTTGCCCTGGTTCCGTGCCATATCTTCCTGGAACCAGGCCTCCTGGTCCCGGGCCAGATCCGGTTCCCATTCCTTCAGTTCCTCGTTCTGGGTGTTCAGTACCACAAAATGCACATCCCCCACGGTAAAGGAATAGAACTGGTTCCGGTATTTTTCCCGTCCGTTGTCCGGCAGGGCGAACCGGTGGAGATACCCTTCCGGCATCCGCACCTTCCAGTTCAGGTCGTAGGTTTCATGGTTCCCCATCAGAGGCGCCACCGGGATTTTTTCCGCCATGGGTTCCACCACCCCGAACCAGGCGTTCCACTGGCTGCTGTCTTCCCCGTTGTCCACCAGGTCACCCATGTTCACAAAGAAACTGGCGTCCGGGTTCCGCTGCCAGGAAGGCTGGGCGGCAGCCTTCCACACGCTGTAATCCGCCGACTGGGAATCCGGGAAGATCAGGGCCTTGAAGGTATTGCCGGCAAAGGCTTTCAGAGGCATCCACTCCGTGGCCTTCTTTCCCGCCCGGATCCGGTACTCATAGGCCTGTCCCGGTTCCAGCTGTTCCAGCCGGGCCGTATAGATCCAGGTGTCCTTGCCTCCGTCCGTGAATTTTTCTTCCGTCACCGAAGCGGCTGTCAGGGAACTTTCTCCGGCCTTCCGGTATTCCAACACCGGTTCTTCTTTCACCGGATAATCCGACTGCCACTGGATCACCCGGCTCCGGGAGGGATCCGCCGTCATCACCTGCCGGATATTTCGGGCCTCCACCTGGTCCAGCAGATCATAATGGATGGCCGCTCCCCGGGCCTGGTCCACTTTTCCCAGGGCCCAGGTCCGGAACCAGGGAGAAAAATGCCAGACTCCGGCCACCAGGGCCACCGCCAGCGCCAGGAACCCCATAAGGATCCGGCTCTTTTTTATGGAAACGTTCTTCTTCACCGCACTTTTCACTCCTTTAGTTTTGTACTTGCCTGTCTATAGCATAAAAGAATGGCCGCCACAATACAAATACTTTATGGTCATGGGATTTTATACGAAAACAGTATACTGACCAAAAGAATAAAAAGCAACAAGGAAGCAGTATCCTCTTCCTGCATCTTGACACTTCTGAAGAAAAGCTCTATACTGCAGATAACAGATTTAAATTTATCAATATGAAAGGAGGCTGTCAGATGGAAAATCTTGCTTTTAAAGCCCGTTTGTTCAAGGCCCTGGGCGATGAAAACCGGCTCCACATCCTGGAACTGCTCCAGGGCGGAGAGCGGTGCGCCTGCGTGCTGCTGGAAAATCTCCATCTGTCCCAGCCCACCCTTTCCCATCATATGAAGATCCTGTGCGACGCAGGGCTGGTCACTGGCCGGAAAGAAGGCAAATGGGTCTACTATACCCTGAACCGGGAAACTGCCCGGGAACTGGAAGCCCTGATCCGGGAACTGTTCCGGGAAACCCCGTCCTTCAAGCCGGCGGACTGCAGCTGTCCCAGATGCCCGTAAAATTTTTTGCGTTAATGAATTGATAAATTTCAATCTATAAATTTATTTTTGGGGAGGAAGCTATTATGGAAAGAAAACAGGTACAGATTTTTGAACAGGCCATATGCTGCCCTACAGGACTTTGCGGTCCCTCCATCGATCCGGAACTGCTGCGGATTTCCGCCGTACTGGACACCCTGGAAAAACACGGCATCCCAGTAGAGCGGTAAAAAGGAAAGGGGTTGGAAACACTATGAGCCAAATGGAAAACAAGATGGGCATCAGCACGTTCCAGCGGTATCTTTCCCTGTGGGTTTTCCTTTGTATGGCGGCCGGTGTACTGGTGGGCCATTTCCTGCCGGCGGTTCCCCGGTTCCTGGACCGGATGCAGATTGACGGGATTTCCATTCCCATTGCCATCCTGATCTGGATCATGATCTACCCCATGATGATGAAGGTGGATTTCCAGAGCATCCGGGAAGTGGGCCGGCATCCCAAGGGACTTTTTGTCACCTGGGTCACCAACTGGCTGATCAAACCCTTTACCATGTACGGCCTGGCCGCCTTCTTCTTTTATCAGGTGTTCCAGGCTTTCATTCCCCGGGACCTGGCTACCCAGTATCTGGCAGGAGCCGTACTCCTGGGGGCCGCTCCCTGCACTGCCATGGTCTTTGTCTGGAGTACTCTGACCAAGGGAGATCCGGCCTATACGGTGGTCCAGGTGGCTACCAATGATCTGATCATCCTGGTGGCCTTCGTGCCCATTGTCAAATATCTGCTTGGCGTATCCCATGTAACGGTGCCCTACAGTGTGCTGTTCCTGAGCATCTTCCTGTTTGTGGTGATTCCCCTGGCGGGAGGGATCCTGACCCGGATCACAGTGATCCGCCGGAAAGGGGAAACCTATTTCAACCAGGTCTTTGTCCACAAATTTGATCAGGCCACCACCTGGGGCCTGCTGCTGACCCTGTGCATCATCTTCAGTTCCCAAGCCCAGGTGATTCTCTCCAATCCCTTCCATATCCTGCTGATTGCCATTCCCCTGGTGCTCCAGACCTATCTGATCTTTGCCATTGCCTACGGTGCCAGCAATCTGCTCCACCTGCCACACAGCATCGCCGCTCCCGCAGGGATGATCGGAGCCTCCAACTTCTTCGAACTGGCCGTAGCCGTAGCCATCGCCCTGTTCGGAGTCACCAGCCCCGCCGCCCTGGCCACCACCGTCGGTGTCCTGACGGAAGTGCCGGTGATGCTGAGCCTGGTGAAGATAGCCAATAGAAAATAAGGGGGATGCTGCACGTTATGTGCAACACCCCGGCCTCATAAGCCGCGTAGCGGCTCGGTCTCGAGTCTCGAGACCTGAAGAGGGGGCTGTTGCGAACGCAGCAGCCCCTTTTTTATTTCGTCAATTCCGTCAATGTCCCGGCGATGATCCGGGCCACCTTGGCAGTACTTTCCAGTTCCACCGATTCATCGGCGCTGTGGATGGCGTGGGTATTGGGGCCCACGCTGACCAGATCCAGTTTGGGATTGGCCTTATAGAAGAAACCGGTTTCCAGGCCTCCGTGCATGGCCACAATCTTGGGTTTCCGTCCCATGACTTCATTGATTTTGAATAAAAAAAATAGGCGGCCGGGAAGGGCGGGTCTCCGGCACGCCCCTACCACGTTTTTGTCGGGCTATAGAGCCAGTGGTCCCAGGAACGGATCCATCGACACTCCCGTTCCTGTGGTTTCCGTTGAAATCAATGACATCGACGATGCAGGGGCTCGCCGCAGGCAAGCCCGTCCCGGCCGCCCAAAGGGCCGCAAATTCAAAAACAGATGCCCCCGCATCTGGTATCCATCCGCCGCTGGCACAAAAAAATTCCGCATCCATCAGATGCGGAATTTTCTTAACCGGCAGCTCCCTATCCTCCCGGACCGTTTCCAGTCGAGTACTTTCGGCGTATAAGGGCTTAACTGCTGTGTTCGGCATGGGAACAGGTGGATCC